>NZ_JADPKE010000081.1:0-191652 GCF_023073795.1 Bradyrhizobium sp. 159
CCGGTTCTCCAAGCTTGTGAACCGGGTGTTCGGCGCCATCACGCGGTGGTACGGGCGCAAGCTGGACCGCTCGTTGGATTACAAGGCGATCACCGGCCTCTTCGCGGTGACGATCCTCGGGTTGGTCGGCTTCCTCTACATGCACACCTCGAAGGAACTGGCGCCTGAGGAAGATCAGGGCATCGTGTTCGCGGTGACCAAGGCGCCGAAATACGCCAACATCGACTACATCGATTTCTACGGTGAGAAGCTCGACAAGGAATTCCAGAAATTCCCCGAGACCGATCTGCGCTTCGTGCTCAACGGCATCAACGGCCCGCAGGGCGGCATCGCCGGCATGCTCCTGAAGCCTTGGGACGAGCGCAAGCGCTCGTCGATCCAGTTGAAGCCGCTGGTGCAGGCCGAGCTCTCCAAGATCGAGGGCGTGCAGGCCCTCGCGTTCAACCTGCCCCCTCTGCCAGGCGGGCCTGGTGGTCTTCCGGTGCAGATGGTGATCAACTCGACCGCGGGCTTCCAGACCGTCTATGAGCAGATGGAGAAGCTGAAGGACGCCGCCCGCAAGAGCGGCATGTTCATCGTCTCCGACAGCGATCTTGCCTACAACCAGCCGACGGTGACGGTGAAGATCGACCGCACCAAGGCCCAGGATCTCGGTATCAACATGCAGAACGTCGGCAGCGCGCTTGCGGTGCTGCTCGGCGGCAACTACGTCAACCGCTTCAACCTCGAGGGTCGTTCCTACCAGGTGATTCCGCAGGTGCCGCGCGGCAAGCGGCTCTCGCCGGAATCGCTCGGCGGCTACTACGTCACGACCAACACCGGCCAGCAGCTTCCGCTGTCGACGGTGGTGTCGATCGATACCAGGACCGATCCGAACTCGCTGACCCACTACAATCAGCTCAATTCGGCGACATTCTCGGCCGTGCCGATGCCCGGCGTGACCGTCGGTGCGGCGGTCGATTTCCTCGAAGGCGAAGCCAAAAAGCTGCCCGCGGGTTTCAGCCACGACTATCTCGCCGACAGCCGGCAGTACGTGCAGGAAGGCAATCAGCTCGCGGTCACCTTCGGTTTCGCGTTGATCATCATCTTCCTGGTGCTGGCAGCGCAGTTCGAGAGTCTTCGCGATCCTCTGGTGATCATGATCTCGGTGCCGATGGCGATCGTCGGCGCGCTGATCCCGCTGTTCTTTGGCGCGGCGACCATGAACATCTACACTCAGGTCGGCCTGCTGACGCTGGTCGGGCTGATCACCAAGCACGGCATCCTGATGGTGGAGTTCGCCAACGAGCTCCAGATGAATGAACGGCTCGACCGCCGCTCGGCCATCGAAATGTCCGCGCGTATCCGCCTGCGGCCGATCCTGATGACCACGGCCGCGATGGTGACGGGCCTGATCCCGCTCCTGACTGCGACCGGCGCGGGCGCGGCCAGCCGCTTCTCGATCGGCCTCGTGGTCGTCGCCGGCATGTCGATCGGCACGCTGTTCACGCTGTTCGTGCTGCCCGCGGTCTACGTCGTGCTGGCGACCGACCACCGCGCCGCGGCTGATTCCGAGCGGAACAAGCAGGTCAACGATCTCGATCTCGATCTTGGCTCCAAGGCGCTGCGGCCGACCTGAGGCGGGTTCAATCGAAGCCGAAAAGCGGCAATGGCAATCGCTGTTGCCGCTTTTTTGTTATGCCGTGCTAGTCTCCCGCCGGGTGTCGTTGTGCCCCAGCACGGACATCATGATGAGGCGCCGCGAATTCCTGGGCGGGCTCGGTTCTGTCACGCTGCTGCGGCCGTTTGCGGCAGCAGCGCAGGCGGGCAAGGTCTATCGGCTCGCGACAGTGACGCCGAACGCCCCGGCCACCGAAACCAGCCCGGCGGGCCAGATCCTGATCAAGGTGTTGGGCCAGCGCGGTTTCGTCCTCGGTCAAAACCTGACCTTCGAGCCGCGCGGGGCGATGGGCGATGTCGCAAAGATTCCCGGGCTGGTTGCCGAACTGAAGACGCACCACGCTGATGCCATCGTGATCATCGGCTAGCCGACCGCAATGGCTGCCAAAGCGGCGGGCATTCCCACCGTGACGGCCAGCGGTCGCTTCCGTCCTTGAACGGGGAAGCGTGGTTGGGCGTACATTGCTCGATGGCATGACGGTCCACGTCCCGGATGTGCAGGCCGACCCCGAATTTGCGCCCTCGTCCGCGCGAAGGCGTTCTAACCTACGTACGATGCTTGGGGTGCCTCTGCTCCGAGAGGGGCTTACCGATTGGGGTGTTCGTCCTGCCGATCAGGAAGTCGGCAGTGAGATACCGATCAGCGAAACCGCCTGGAATAATTTGGCTCGCTACGGCGCTCTGGAGGGCGCGCTTCGCGAGCGGCTTGCTCGAACTCGCGGCAGCTGATTCGGGAGACACTAGGGTGCGTTTCGGTAACATTATCATCTGAGGCAATATGAGGGGGCAGTTCCGAATGGCGTTTGACAGGCGCGCCGCATCGACACAGTCCCAACGAGCGCTGAATTCACCGATCCGGCCCGTCATATTCCGCCCAACAATCGGTCGTCTCGTACACCCTCACGCTCGAGAGTTGCGCAAGGCGCAGTTTCGCGTGCTGCCAGATCCAGATGGCGATATTTTCCACCGTCGGATTTTCCAGTCCCGGGACTTCGTTCAGGCAATGGTGATCGAGCTTCTTTAGAAGAAGACCGAACGCTTCTTCCATGTTGAAGACATCCATTACGAACCCGGTGTGCGGATCGACGGGCCCGTTCAGCACGACCTCGACGCGATAGGAATGACGGTGCGTCCGATGACACGATGTGTCTGCGGGACGTTTGGAAGTCGGTGCGCTGCCTCGAACTTAAATACCTGAGATATCTTCATCTGATGCCGGGATGTTTGTGGGATTGCACGCTGATTCGACATTTCCGATGAGCGAGGCATTACGCGACGGCTTGCCGCATGTGGTCGACGGCGTCAGGGCCGTCTCGTGGGCCGAAGCAGAAATCGTCCGAGCTCCCTCTCATCGAACCGCCGGCATAGCTTCCGGCTGCGGCTACACGAATTTTGAGTTCGTGTCCGCGAGTGATGGCCAGCGCGGCGCGATTTGCTGACGCAAATCCAGTTACCACGCCGGCCGGGACCAGCAGCCTGCCGTTCGTCTCGATCGCGACAAGGAACCCGAGATCATGGAGCGCTTGCATGAGATCGTCGCCGAACCACAACTGTGGTTCTGGGCACGTTCCTTGCGTGTGCCATGCAGACGATGGAGCGTCTACTACAAGATCCGGTAGATGCCAAAGCCAACTTGTCGCCCTAGGGTCCGGCCGCGTTCCCCGCCGATCATCATCGAGGAAAAGAAATGAACGCTACCCATGAGAAGTCAACAAAGGGCAGAACGGCACAATATGACTGGCAGAACCTGGGTGGCTACCCACGAACACCTCAATCAGGATGCTTGTTGTTCTGACTTAAGAGCCGCAGAAGGCTACGATTGGCGGAGGCGTATGCCTAGGGGAAAATCGACCAACGCAAAAATCAGCTTGTGAAACGTCAAATGGATCCACGCGATCACGGCGATCGATGGGCGCAGATAAACTTATGTACACTGTGCAAGAGCAGCTCCGGCGAGGGTTGCGCTGAGTACGCGATCAGCGAATTTGGAGAAGCTCGCGACACGTTCATCCATGAATGAGCCGGATACAGAATTCGCGCTCGAGAGCGAGCGAAATTTGATGCCACAGAAGAAACAGCACATCGATCTATCGGACCCGAATCTCTCAAGCCTTATCCTGCGGCTCGCCATTCCATCTGTTGTTGGGTTATCGATCCATGCGTTACAGCAGGTCGTCAATGCGATCTTTGTTGGCGCACTTGGCGCGCAGGCGATCGCAGCTGTGAGCATGACCTTGCCGATCATGGTCCTGCTCGCGGCAGCCGGACAGGGGATCGGTGTTGGAACGGCGTCCTTCATATCTCGTCATCTGGGCGCTCGTGAGTACCTAGAGGCGAGTCGAGGCGCAAGTACAGCTCTCGCGCTCACCGCTCCGACTGGTATCATAGTTACCGTCGCTCTGCTTCCAAGTCTGCCAGCGATATTCGCGACCCTCGGAGCGACTCCAACCATCATGCCCGTGGCGCTCGACTACGCGGGAACGCTTTTGTTCGGGAACACCCTGATGCTTCTAAACATCGTCAGCGGGTTCATTGTCAGAGCCGAAGGCGATACGCGATTCAGCATGTGGGCAATGCTTACCGGGTTTCTACTGAACGCTGTGCTTGACCCCGTCTTCATATTCTTGTTTGACCTTGGTGTGCGTGGCGCAGCCCTCGCCACGATGGTATCGCAGATCGCTGCTATTGGACTCTATATCGCGTATTTTACGAAGCTTGGCGGGACAGTTCTCGTCAGGATATCTCACATATCATTGCGAGCAGATCGCATCAGACAGCTCGTGTCGGTGGGCGCGCCAGCGACAATGACGAGTATCTTATCGGCACTTGCGGTTATGCTCTTGTACGGAGCTGCTGCACCGTTCGGCGATGATTCCATCGCCGCAGTTGGAATAGCTGTGCGAATCTTGATGGTCGGCGCACTGCCTATCACCGGGTTCTGCATAGGCGCTCAAGCTGTCCTGGGTTTCGGTTGGGGCGCACGCGACTATGTTCGTATTCTGAAGGCTGCGAAGTTCATGCTCTTCGTGACGGTCGCATTCTCCATCGCGTATTCTGCGGCCGTTGTGGTTTTTGCAAGGCCTTTGGTGACCCTATTTAGCGATAACGAGAATGTCGCGGAAATAGCCGTCTCGTCCTGCATCGTGTTTCATCTCTTCTTTGGACTGTTTGGGGTTCAGAGTTTCGTGACGGCAATGCTCCAGGCGTTTGGGAGAGCACGCCTCAGTGCAATTGTGGCCCTGGCGAGGCAGGGCTATCTCTTCATACCGGCCGTACTGTTATTCCCGGTGGTTGCGGGTTTCGATGGACTGTTAGCTAGTCAAGCAATCGCTGAGCTGGGCGCCGGAATGATCGCTCTGTTCGTCATGTTCCACCAGTTAGGTGAGCTCAGACGAGCGCTCCAGCACCGTGGTTCAAAAGCGATCGGGATAGCGGGTTGACCTTAGAACGGATGTCATCGAGCCCCGTCCCGGCCACCGATCTCGCAGCCGCCGCGCGCTCCTGACAAGCTCGCGGCAAGATGCGCTGCCAGTGGGCACGGATTTCGCGGGCTCGCGGGCGTGCGATCGGCACGGTCCTTTCCAGCGGTGCTCCTCGCACTCGCGGATCGCACCGGCTCGCCTAGCGGACGGATCGGGCAGTTCGGCGAGCGATAGCCGATGTGCTCCCGCTCGCCAGGCGGGGTGCCTTTTTGCGAGCTCGGTTGGCGGGGCGGCAAGGGCTCTACGCGCGAAAGGCTCGGCTTTAGCAGAGTGGGTGGTTTCTGCGCTTATGCAGGTTTGTCTCTTAACCCGGTCTTTGGAGCTGACTTGAATGCCGCCGCTATGGGTCGACACTTCGCAGGATGCTCTTGAATTTTCGCCTGCCACGATTCGCTGTTGGGCCGTCGTGGCCGCCTCGGTCAATGTCGCTTTCCTCGCATTGGTCATATTTTTGGCGTGACCGCGAGACGCAATCTTGCTGATTGGATTAGTTGTCTCGCCCACATCTGAAACGCGCAACACGCACTAGGGAGCTCGGTGCTCTGAAGCACAAGCAGTCCGATGTTTCATATCCAGCCTCAGGAGCTATCGTGACTGTCTACACTGGGCCAGGGTTTGAGATGGCCGTAAAGCAATTCGAACTGATCGCGAATTATCTGGGGGATACCAGACGACGTGAGACCCCGCCTGCTGATGCCCGAAGCGATCTGTCACGGTGTCGTGCCCAATTCACCGTGACGGCACAACGGCGGTTTTTGAAGGCTCTCGGGTGCAGCACCTTACACTTGGCCCTACTAAAGGGGCACCAGATTCGGGCCAACCGTCGACCTTGGCGAAGTTGCAGCGCTCGCGATCTGGATGAGCTGGAAGTGTGCCCTGGTCGGATTGCCATATGGCGGCGCCAAGGGCGGAATTAACGTCGACCCTTCTAGCTTGTCGAACCGTGAGCTTCAGACTCTGTCGCGCCGGTATATGCGTATATGCTGGAAATGATCCCGTTTGTTGGGCCGCACACAGATGTCATAGCTCCCGATCTTGGAACAAACGAGCAGATCATGGCGTGGTTCGTGGATATCTACTCGATGTATCAGGGCCAAACCGTCACCGAGATCGTGACTGGCAAACCTGTCAGCGCTGGCGGAACGCTCGGTCGCCGTGAAGCCACAGGTGGGGTGTGGCTCATTTGGTTTGCCGCGCAGCGGACGAGCTCAAAATCCCACTCAATGGCGCCAACAGCCGTTGTTCAAGCTTTGGAAATGTCGGTTCGATCACCGCACTCGAGCTACACAAAATGGGAGCGAAAGTGATCGCGGTCAGCGATCACACGGGCGCGCTTTATCGACCTCGGGGCTCGATATACCACAGCTGGTCGGACATGCTGCCTCGCAAGGTAGCCTGGATGGCTACTCCAGCGAGCTTGCTCTAGACCCAGGCGAGTTGCTGACGATCCCGTGTGACGTGCTTGTTCCGGCTGCCTGGAACGGTGCATCGAGGCCGAAATAGCCAGTAGGAAGGCCATCAGGAGGAGATCTTCCTCATCTCCGATATTCTCTGCAACTCGGGCGGTGTCGTGGTGAGCTACTTTGAATGGGTGCAGGACCTCCAGCGACTGTTCCGGGAAGAGGAGGAAGTCACGCGTAGGGAGTATCAACTTTTGGACCGTGCTTTCGAGCGCGTCATGCGCGCAGCAAACGTGAAAACCTGTTCAATCGCACGGCAGCCATGGCGATAGGTGTCGAGCACTTTCGCGGAGCAAAAGAAACACGCGGACCGTTTCCCTAGTAGTGTAGTCTCGCTGAATGTCTTTGTTGTCAGTTCGATATGTCGGGCCGATGACAGACCGGAGTTTCTGCACCCTAGGCCCAGGTGGGTCGCCGCCGAAGTTCACGGTGGCGGCCCCTTCTTTACTAGTGAATGAGTGCGTGCGTCTTACGAATCGCCCGTCGATCAGAATTGAACCTCGTTTTCGCCCGTCACACTTCGTGAATCGTCCTACAAGGGCAAATCTTTGCGGGGCTTGTTGAAGTTGCCGACTCCAGCCTGGCGCCGCTTCCACGTTTCTATCAGCTGCTCGACAGTATCTGACTACTATTTGGCGGCGGACTCCACCGTAAACCCGCCGCCCGCGGGCCAGGCCGGTAATGACTTCCACCTTCGAAAACGTCTCGGACGGTTCAAGGTACTTCTGCTAGGGAAACGCGTACGGCTTCAGGATGCTCGTCCAGGAAGGCTGGAGTTTGTAGCTTGACTACGGCGGGGGCCTTTTCAGTTGACCTTGTAAGAGGCCTGAAAGAACGTACCCCAGCGCTCCATGCTAAACTTCGAAAACACAGTCGCAGTGGTTCCCCGATAACAGCCTGTGCATATCGTTTCGCTGTCCTTTTGGGTCCACATTGCCCAATAGCGCCCGCCGACGCCGATGCTGAGATTATTGGTGATGAAGTAGGACAACACGCCTTCGACCTGTACACCCCCGCCTCCGTTCCCGCGTTGATCAGTGAAGGTAGTCGTCGGGCGCAAGAGATGGTGGTCGCGACCAGCGAAATCGGTCCAAGGCAGGTAAGCGACATCAGTGCTTAAACGCCAACGCTCGGTAAGCATGGTTTCGGCGCTCAGGCCGACGCGAGGTGCATTCCACTGCGTATCCTGGCTGCCAATGATTTGATCAGCGGACGCCCGGCATAGTGTCATGGGGTTGGCAATCTGCATGCATCCCATCGTGTCGGAGTTCTGGGCGTAATAGGTCCAGCCGATAAATCCGCCGAGCTTGTAGTTGGCGCCGCGCAAAAATCGTAACCTACGTCGGCCGTGTAGTACGTGAACCTCCCGTTTGCCTGGCCCGATATCGTGTTGCTATAAGAGCTGCGAGGGATGCCCCAATCTTCATCGTTGAACTTTCCTTTATCGAAGCGCCCCGATGCCCACGTTGCTCTTCAGGAACACTCCCCACAGGCTGTCAAGACGGCCAAATAATTCCCCGGAAAGTCTATCGAGGGCGTGGTAGGTGAGCCTTGATATAAGAATGTTAGGATCTTCAGTAGCGATCTCATAGGGAATAGCGCTGGCGTCCCATTGGAATCGTCCCCGGCTGACCCAGAGCCGCGATCCGCCTTCGAACGACTAACCGGCCGTGTAAGCAATCGGCGGCGCGCCGGCAGGTGCTTTCGCGTACAGCGGCGCATCGGACCATTGGGCCGCCCATGGTCCGCGCCGAAATGGTAGTTCAACCCCATCTTTCCGATGTGATAGTTGCTGGACAGGCTCGTTGTGTTCGCCGGAAGAATTGCCAACGGCGGAAGCTGCACCGTCGGAGGCGTTGCGACACTTGGCCCACCGAAATGCAGATAGTCATACTCTACTTTGACCGACCATGCAGGCGTAAGCGCTTGCTCGATGCCCAGCCCGATGATGCCACCGACCTGACCATAGTCGAAATGAGTGTTCTCCTGTGGCTGCAGGCCATTATATTCGTTGTTATTGAGCGCGTTGGCCCGATTGTATTGCCAAGCCACGCCTCGCTTGACATAGGCCAGCGTATGGCCGAGAGCGCCGAACGAGTAACCGACGCGGCCGGTCCCGGTTGCAAAGAGGTTTGGACTGCCGTGCAGTTTGCGCTCACAACAAAGCCCAAGGCGGCCAGGCAAGTATTTGTGCCATCGGAGACAGCACGGCTGGCATCTAGTTCGACGCCAAACACCCAGCCGTTCTTCTGCCAATTGTAGCCGATCTGGCCTCCTACGAGGAACACGGGGGTATCGACGACGCCGCCATAGATTGACGGACCGTAGGGATTGCTGAAGGAGGTTCGGCCGTACCCACCGCCGATGTGCCCGCCAATATAGCCTCCGGACCAGCTCCACACCACGGGTGGCAGTTTCACTTCCGGCTCAAGGTCCGCCGCTTTGGCTGCACCGCTTGCGATGAGCGCAATTGTTGTGGCTCCCGAAAGAAGAACTCCAGATTACATCCAATACTTCCCTGCATTTTCTCGGTCTACAACCGAGCGCCCTTACTTATCGCCGCAGCAAGCCGTCGGGGCGGACCAGACGCTAACGGCGATGCGCGCCGAGTCCGTCCCGAAGACCATCGCACTGCGATTGGTAATGATGACGGGACCAACGCAAACCTCGTGCCGAAGAGAGTTCGAGGCTCTGCAGGCACTCCGTAAGGTGTGTAGCGTCAAGTTGCTGACATTTGTCTCGAGACTGACAGTCTGCGCTGCTATCGTCCGACAGGACGTTGCGCTTCGAACAGTTGTCCCATCGCCCCTCAATACGCGGAACGCGCGTTAATGTAGGGCATTCAACTCCGCATCGTTCAGCGCGGTGATCGAGGAAGCGCTGCTTGGCGTCATCTGTCCCGGGGCGATCGCCGCTGCAATCGCGGCCGCCAAGAGAGCTAAGGAACGGCGGGATCAGGTGCGTGATGCTCTCCGCCGACATCATCCAGCCGTGCGCCAACTGGTGCTGATCGCCAGCGACGATCTCATTGCCGGCCTCCTCAATCGCAATGGCCTCAACACCGGCAACGGCAATCGCGTACCCGCGAGCGCGTCACATCAATGCGCTCAAACAACCACATCCCGGTGTTTAGGCCTGCCGATGGCGGAGTAGTGTGGTCGCCGCCGGGCCGTGTCCCCGTTGGTCTGCTTCACCGGCAGATCGAAATTGTACTCGTGGGGCCGGCAAAGCGCCTGTCGCGCGCCGCCCAGTTCCTCGACCTTGTCGAACACCATCTTGATCGCTTCCTGGACACGCCGATCCGGGTCTTTCACATAGCGGTCGCCGGCCTTCATGAAGCCGACGGGCGCTGCCACAACCAACTCGCCCCCGGCGCGCCTTCTATTAGCGTGCCGAGAGCGAGGGCTGGCGCAACAGATCCGGTTCGTACTCGTTGAGGCTGCCGTTGAGCCCGAGCAGCAGGCGGTCGTTTCCATGCGTCGATGCGTAGATGGTCTCCTGATCGACCAGAACCGGTATCAACCACGCGGCACATCTCGATGAGTTGCTGCCAATCCCGACTGAAGATCGTCATCGAGCGCGTGCAGGATTGCGAGCGAAGCGCGAGACCTCGAGGGCGCAAACCGCACCAACTTACCAAGGCAAACTGCGCTCAGGAGAGGCCCTTGCGGCACCGCTGAGCTGTGCGTCATAAACGGAACGCTGCCATTGTAGCTCAGCGCTCGCTTGCAGGCAGCAGACCGGTCAGCGCTTTAGCCTCGGACTTCAGAACTACAATCGCAGCCTTCCGAGCATCTGCATCAAAGCGCGTCCGAATGGCGGAGACCGAGAGGGCGCCGCGCAATTGGCCATGAACGTCGATCACAGGCACAGCTGCGGCCGCGACCTCAGGATCCCGCTCGCCGATCGAGACGTAGGAGCCACGATCTCTGACCTTCTTTCCATCGGCTGATGCAGAATCGCGGTAGGCGGTAAGAACACGGCCGGCAGCGCCGCGGTCAATCGGCAATCGCTGACCCTCTTCGAGGTGATGCCGGACCGAACGCGGAGAATTGACGCGATAAAGGCAGATGCGCTCGTCGCCCTCCGCGATGTAGAAGGATGCGGTCTCTCCGGTTGCCTCGACCAGACGATGGAGCGAGGGTCTGATCAGGTCACCGAGGTCGAGCCCGCGCTGATAGAGCGCCCCAAGGCGCCATAGCTCCGGTCCGGGTCGAAATAGCCGGTCCGTACCCCGCACCAGGAAGCCATCCGCCTCCAGAGATGCGGCAAGGCGAAGGACTGTGCTCTTGTACAGGTCAGTCGCATCCGCAATCTCCGTCAGCGTCATCGCGGCGCGCTCCGGGTCGAACGCCTTAAGGATTGCCAGTGCCCGCGCGACCGCATCAACCCCTGTTCTTACCATCGATACCTCTGGTTCTGCTGTGCAGAACCAGTAGTCAGAATGACGCTAGGAGTCCAGCCAGCTAGCGCGAGGGCCATTCTGCACATCAGAATACGATTGACTCCTCGTGAGAACGCGAGCTACTCGGTTCCAGGTGCCAGAACAAGTTCTATGGAGCGAAACAATGGGGCGGCCGGGACTTGCCGTGGACTTGCACGACGTCATGATTCGCTTTGGCGACTTCACGGCGGTCAAAAGCATGAACCTCCAGGTGGCCGAGACTGAATTCGTTGCAGTGGTGGGGCCGACCGGCTGCGGAAAATCGACCATTCTCAACACTGTCACCGGACTGCTGAAGCCCGCCGCCGGCGACGTTCGCATTTTCGGCAAGTCTCTTACGGGCCTGAACGGTCAGTCCGGCTACATGCTTCAACAGGAAGGGCTGCTGCCCTGGAAGACCGCCCAGGACAATGTCGGCCTCGGGCTCGTCTTTCAGGGCAGCTCGATCGCGAAAGCGCGCGAGCAGGCACGGCCCTGGCTCGCCAAGGTCGGATTGAAGGGATTCGAGGAGCGCTATCCGCATCAATTGTCCGGCGGCCAGCGCAAGCGCGTTGCGATGGCACAAACGCTGATCATGGAGCCCAAAATCGTTCTCATGGATGAGCCGTTCTCCGCGCTGGACGTTCACACACGCCGACTCATGCACCGCATCCTGCTCGACCTCTGGCAGGCGGACCGGCGCTCGCTCATCTTCATCACCCATGATCTCGATGAGGCGATCACGCTAGCGGACCGCGTCGTTGTGATGTCTGCCGGTCCCGCCAGCCGCATGGTTGCCGACGTCAGGATCACGCTGCCTCGTCCGCGCGATGTTTCTGCGCTGCAGACCACCGACGAATTCGTCGCGCTCTATCGTGAAATCTGGTCGCTGCTCGGCGCCGAAGTGGAGAAAAGCTATGTCACGCAGGGGTAGGGTCGCTCTCACGCAGTTCGCCATCCTCCTTGGCCTGATCCTGATCTGGGAATTGGGCGTGTGGGCCGGACTGATCGATCCCTTCTTCTTTCCGGCACCGTCGACACTTGTCGTAAGGATCGGGGAGTGGATGTCGATGGCGGACTTTTGGACCGATATTGGCATAACATTGCTGGAGACGGTCCTGTCGTTCCTGGCTGGCATCGGGATCGGCACAGCACTTGGTATCTGGCTGGGCTTAAGCCCGTTTGCTGCCGAAGTCGTTCAGCCCTTTATCAAGATGTTCAATGCAATCCCGCGGATCTTGCTTGGACCCATTTTCGTCATCTGGTTCGGATTGGGCCTCACCTCCAAGGTTGCGCTCGGCGTCACGCTGGTTCTATTCGTCGCATTCTTCAACACCTTCCAGGGCGTCCGCGAGGTCAATCCGGTCGTGCTGGCGAATGCCCGCCTGCTGCGTGCATCGAAGTCGTCCCTGCTACGGCACGTCTACCTGCCGTCCGCTACGACCTGGATTCTGTCGAGCCTGCGGGTGTCAGTCGGCATGGCCGTGATGGGAGCCGTGGTCGCCGAATATCTCGGCTCGTCCGCAGGATTGGGGCACTTAATTGCGCAGGCCGAAGGCGTCCTCGATGCGACCGGAGTGTTCGCAGGAATTGTCGTTCTCGCCGCCTTCGTCGTTGTCCTCGATGCCATCGTCGACTGCGCGGAAAAGCGGCTCCTGGTCTGGCGGCCGGCGCCTGCGCACGAAAGCTGATCGTACGCTCTCCCGCCAATCATGGAGGTTCGCATGCACGTTTCCATAAGACTGACGCCGGTCGTGGCGCTGGCCGCATTCTCGGTCATTTTGGCGCATGCCACCGAGCCCGAGAAAACAAAATTGAAGATCGCCATGGGGTCACAGATCCTCAACTATATGCCTGTCGAACTTGGAGTGAAGCTTGGCTCCTTTAAGGAAGAAGGCCTTGACGTTGCCGTCGAGAACTTCCAGGCCGGTGGCTCAAAGGCTCTGCAGGCCCTGATCGGCGGCTCCGTCGACGGGACTATCGGCTTTTACGATCACACCATTCAGATGCAGGCGCAGGGTAAACAAATTTCCTGCGTGTTCCTGCTGAACGACATTCCCGGCGTCCTGCTCGGTGTCCGCAGCGACCTCGCCGACAAGGTCAGAACCGCCGCCGACCTGAAGGGTCTCAGGCTCGGGATCACGGCGCCGGGGTCATCGACGGAGACTATGGCGCGTTACTATATCAAGAAATCAGGATTGGGTCCACGCGATGTCAACGTCATTGCCGTCGGCAGCGGCGCACCGGGCATGGTGGCGCTTGAGGCCATGAACGTCGATGCCCTGGTCTATTTCGATCCCATCGCGACGCTTCTCGCGCGCAAGAAGAGCGCGACAGCGCTGTTCGATGCGCGCACGATCGAAGGCTCAAAGCAGGCCTTCGGCGGATCCTATCCGACCGCGTGTCTCTACCTTCAGCAGTCCTTCATCGATAAAAATCCCGAAACGGTCCAGCGCCTGGTCAACGCCTTGCTCAAAACTCACCGCTGGATCAACGCAGCGCCGACGGAGCAGCTCGTCGATACGATTCCTCCTGGTTACAAGACTGACAATCGCGAGGTGAATATCGAAATCATGAACGCATCGAAAGCGCTCTTCTCGCGAACCGGGCAGATGGACATTGAGGCGGCCAAGGTCCCGCTGGCTGTCCTGAGCGACTCTGATCCAAAAATCGCTGCCGCAAAGATCGACTTGAACAAAACCTTCACCAATCGCTTCGCGGAACGCGCCGCTCAACAACTGAAATAGCTGCTCGCAGACCAAGCCCTCACCATCGGATCACCTAAGGAAGGCTTCTTCAGATGTCTCTGCCGCTCACCGGCATCCGCGTCCTGGACCTGTCGAACGTGTTAGCCGGTCCGTTCTGCGGTTATCATCTCGCGCGTCTTGGCGCGGAGGTCATCAAAGTCGAAAATCCGAACGGCGGCGACCTCGCGCGGCGCCTCGGCGCCGATCCGCAAAGGGCAGAGCGCCTGCAGGGCCTCTCTTTTGTCGCGGTGAACGCCGGCAAGCAATCCGTGGCGCTGGACTTGAAGTCGGAATCGGGCCGCGAGGTATTCTTGCGGCTCGTCAAGGAAGCAGATGTGGTGCTCGAAAACTTCCGGCCGAAGGTGATGGAACGGCTTAGCCTAGGCTTTGATGTGCTCAGCAGGCAGAACCCGCGTCTGGTGTACTGCGCGATCTCCGGCTTTGGGCAGAGCGGGCCGTGGTCCGCCCGTCCTGCCTATGACCAGATCGTTCAGGGTCTGTCTGGTGCCATGAGCGTCACTGGCGATATGGCCTCGGCTCCCCTGCGCACGGGCTTTCCGATCTCCGACACGATTGCGGGACTGACTGCTGCCTTTGCCATCGCCGCGGCTCTGGTCGACCAGCGGCATAGCGGCCGCGGTCGGTTCATTGACGTGTCCCTGCTCGAAGCCACCGTCGCAGCGATGGGATGGGTCGTCTCCAACCACCTGAACGCTGGCGTCGAGCCGCAACCCATCGGCAACGAGAACTTCACCGCGGCTCCCTCCGGCACGTTCCGCACCGCAACAGGCCTGCTGAACATTTCCGCCAACGAGCAGAAGCAGTACCAAGCCCTATGCGACCTGATTGGCCGACCGGACCTGAAGACGGATCCACGCTTTGCTGGGCGCGAGATGCGCAAGGTCAATCGCGCAGCGCTGAACACGGAGTTGAACAAGGCGTTGGGTTGCAAGCCCGCTGACGAATGGGAGACCCAAATGAATCTGGCTGGAGTCCCCGCAGGCTGCGTGCTGACGGTCTCGCAAGTTTTGCAGCAGCCACAGCTCCTCGAGCGCGGATTCGTCGAGACTTTGGCCCCAGAACAAGACGGTGCGCAGCCGTTACGAATCACGCGGCCGGGCTTCCGGCTGGATGAGGAGTTTTCGGTGCCTTCACCACCTGCGACGCTCGGAGCAGACACCGAGCGATGGTTGCAGCGGCTCGGCTATTCGTATGCGGAGGTCGAGCAACTGGTCTCAAGCCGGGCCGTCGGGACACCAAAGCAAGGAGGGGCTGATTTCCTGCCCGTCCGCGTGGCCGCGGACGGACCAATATCATGATATTCGACGGCTTGCGGCGGTTGGCAATCGGCAGGTTGAAGGGGCGGAACCGGAAATGAGCGAAGAAGAATTGCGACAGCAAGCGGCCCGCTGGTGGCGAACCTCCATCTGCGACATCGCGCCCGGTCGCATCGCCTATCGGGGTTACCCAATCGAAGATTTGATCGGCCGGATTTCCTTTCCCGCCATGATCTGGCTGATGTTGCGCGGCGATCTGCCGACGCCAGCGCAGGAGCGGCTGCTGCAAGCTGCGCTGGTCGCGTCCGTTGACCACGGTCCGCACGCGCCCTCCATCGCAATTGCGCAAATGGCGGTGAGCTGCGGGCTGCCCCTGAACGGTGCGATGGCCTCCGCGATCAATACACTCGATGACGTGCACGGCGGAGCAGGGGAGCAGGCGGTCGAACTCTACGAAGATGTGCTGCGGAGGCGCGATGGCCTAGAGATCGGCGAGGCCGCGGCCGCCGCAATCGACCATTTCACCGCAAGGCGCGGCAAATATCTGCCCGGCTTCGGCCACCGGTTTCATCCGGTCGACCCGCGCGCGGCACCGCTATTGGCGCTGGTGGATGACGCAGGTGCTGAGGGCAGTGTCAGCGGCGACTATGCCAAGGCCGCCCGCGCGATCGAGCGCGTGATGCAGCAGCGCAAGGGCAAACTCATCCCAGTGAACATTGATGGCGCGACCGCGGTCATTTATGGCGAGCTCGGCTTCGCGCCTCCGCTGGCGCGCGGCGTCTTCTGCCTGTCGCGCGCGGTCGGAATCCTGGCCCACGCCTGGGAACAGACCAGGCGCAAGGATCGTAACAAGGGACCGATGCCCAAGCAGTTTGGCTACAAATACGAGGGACAGCCGCGCCGCACGCTGGGAGGCGCGTCATGATGTATCTCGACAAGCCGCCTCAGCTGGTTGAGACCCGCGTGTTCTCGTCGATGCCGGCGGAATTTCGTCGCCCTGGTGTTTCCTCGAAATGGGCGGATGCCAACCGTGGGGCGATCCGGTGGATTGTTTCATCGAGGGGCCGTCGTTCGACAAGTCCGGGAATCTCTACGTCGTCGATATCCCCTTCGGCCGCATTTTCCGGATTTCGTGCGACGGCATCTGGTCTCTGATAATCGAATATGACGGCTGGCCGAATGGTCTGAAGATCGCACCTGATGGCCGGGTGCTGGTGGCCGATTACATGAATGGCCTCATGGAGCTCGATCCGCAGCGGGATACTATCAGCCTGCTTCTGGGGCACCGCGATTCCGAGTCCTTCAGAGGCTGCAACGACCTGCATATCGCGACCAGCGGCGACATCTATTTCACCGATCAGGGGCAAACTGGATTGCACAATCCGACCGGCCGGGTGTTCCGACTGTGTTCTGACGGCCGGCTCGATTGACCGATTTCGAACGAGTCAAGCCGAACGGGCTGGGCTCAGTCCCGACGAGGCCGTGTTGCTCGTTGCAATGACGCGCGACAACAGCATCTGGCGCGTGCCGCTGATGCGTGACGGTGGGGTTGGGAAGGTGGGACGGTTCAGCTTGTTCTTCGGGACCAGCGATCCTGACGGGCTGACGATGGATCAAAAAGGGCGGCTCTTTGTCGCGCACGCCTCCCTCGGCCACGTCTTCGTCATGGCGCCGAACGGCGAAACGATCGCCCGCATCAAGTCCTGCGCTGGGGCGACCTGCACGAACCTCGTATTGGAGGCGGCAAACGGCACATTGCTCATTACGGAATCCTCTACCGGATCAGTGTTGATGGCTGATCTCACTCACTTTCCTTGAACGTTCGCCAGCAGGAGTGACAAGGTGGTACCGAATCCTTTTACGCGACGGTCCACCGAATCAAGATGCAGGAAGGAGCCCGGTAGATGATTGGCTTGCCAGTTGCCGAGGCATTGTACTTGGCGACGAATGGATCGCATTTGTGTGCGGTGATCCGAAACTGGCGTCAGTAAGTCGCATTGTGTGGGAAGCACGAAAGAACGACTCGGCCATCGTTTGTAAGGCTGGGGTCGGGCTTCGCCCCCAACGGGTCGCGGCCGACCTGGCTCCGCGCCTTTTAGCCGGGCAGGTTTCGGCTCGCGGTCCACGAGCCTTGAGAAGACCATGGTATCGCTTCGCACCATGAAGAACGATTTGATGGCTGATACCCGCCAAGAAGGTCGAAGAGGTAATCCGCTCGCAGTAGGAGTAAGCACCGCATCAGCGTCGAGGTTCTCGATCATCCTCGGCCGCGACGCACTGTCATAGCCTCTTGCGCGCGCAATCCTCCAACCCGATATCCCCTCTCCTCGTAGAAACGGCGTACCCGTTGTAAAGCTGGATAGCCATCCGGGGGCAACGCAACCTCAATCATCTGCCAGCCTCGGCGCTTCGCCTCCGAATGTACCGCCTCGAGCAGATGCCGACCGTGGTCAGAGCTTCGGAAGTCGCGAGAAATCCATAGCTCCTGAAGCACACCGTACGCTCCGGCTGCTCTCACGGCCTGTACGGCCGAGGTGGCAGCGACCCCTACAATCTGCCGGGTGGCTTGTTCCTCGACGACAAAAATGAAGCCTCTTCGGGATCCTGAATCAGGCGCAAAGCAGCCTGCTTCGCGCCTTCAAGGCTGAACTCTGGTCCGGGGCCACCTAATTCAGAAAGTAGCTTTTCGACGGCTTCTGCGATCGCGTTCTCATCTCCTGGCACGCTTTGCGCAAAGCCGTGCCCCCGTGGGGCAGGCCTTGCGCTTCAGCGACAACACGAACACCCGTCAGTTAGTCCCTCCAGTCCCTCTTGAGGATATCCATGCTTCAGAAGGATACAGAAAACGCAACTGAGAGCAACTATCAAGCTCGATAGGGAATAGGACGTCCGCACTCGCTATCAGCAACAGAGGTGAGGTAAGTGCAAGCTGTTGCCGTTCTCAGAATCGACTGCGGCTTGACCTGCTGCGAACTCATGATGGACTTCCTTCGATTGGAAAGGAAGTCCACGAGACGGCACATTCGCGCGTGGGCAGGCGGGCCATGAAGATCAAACATTTCGTAAGAGTGATTTCCGATCATCACTCACGCGCGACTCGATTCAGTAGATCTTGCGGCATGGTAATTGCCGTGCCATAGGGCGCATCAGCTCGGCGCGTCCGAAGGTGAGATTCCCCACACTCGTGTGCGTCACTCGTACAAAGTTGCGCGAGGCGGGAGAGGTATCATACGCGTGCGCCCGACAAAATCGTCTGAACAACATCGCGAAAGATTTTGCACGCTAATGCACTATCTTAAGCTTACCTCGAAGAATCGAAAGATAATGGCAAGCACAGCTTGTTTACCTTCCCTCCTCGTTTAAGGGACCGTCACGGAACGGGAGTGGTTGCAATGGAGCATGGGCAGGCCGAACTAGTCGGAGGAAAACCTGTAATCTTCGGACAGCGTAAGGTGCGGCCGCGAGCGTGCGTGGCCGTCGGCAAGCGGCATCTGCGCGCCTTTCTTCGGGATGTGCTGGAGGATATGGGGTTTGTTATCAGCGAATGCGGGACTGCTGACGAGCTGTCGCACGTACTCGGCACGGACTTCCCTGATCTGATCCTGCTCGGCATTGGCTCGGATCGCATCGAGCCTGGACGATTGCTCGAGATACTCGTACGCGAAGGATTTGCAGGCGGAGTGCTGGCGTTCGGCGCCCGCGAGTCGATCATCATGACGGCAGTGCAGCAGGTCGGGGGCGAATATGGACTTGATATGCTGCCGCCGCTGAGGACGCCGTTTGCAGCCGAGACGCTGCGCGATCGGGTCGCCATGCTCTTGCCCAGAGAGCCGGCGCCCCGTCCCGCGGTCCATGTCGGGGAAGCCTTACACGCTGGCTGGCTTGAGCTCTGGTATGAGCCGAAGTTTGACGCGTGTACCCTCAGCCGCCGCGGCGCCGAGGCGCTTGTGCGAATGCGGCACCCGACCTGAGGCGTTGTTCCACCGGCCTATTTCATCGCGGAGGCTCACGATCCGCATTTTAGGGAGTTGTCGCAGTTCGTGATCGACCGCGCGATCAAGGATTGGCAGTATCTTCTGGAGCAGCAAACTTCGATCGATCTCTCCATCAATCTCCCGGCAGCATTCCTGATTGACCCGCAAGCGGTACGCGATCTCTGTCAGCGCATGCCGTCGCACCCCGCTTTCGGCGGCTTGACGATTGAAATCGATAGCGAGGAAGCGATCCAGAACCTAGATCTCCTGATTGAGGTCGCGCGTGAGGTTCGCTTTCACAACATTGGCCTTGCAATCGACAATGTCGGCGCCAATTGGCCGCAGCTGATGGGGATGGAAAAATTCCCGTTCATGAAATTAAAAGTGGACCGGCAGTACGTCGCCGGTTGCGGAAATGGACCCCTGAAGCGAACGGTGTGCCGCCATATCGTCGATCTAGCCAAAGAGTACAGCGTGCGCACCGTCGCCGCAGGTGTGGAGAGCCACGCCGACCTGATCGCTGTGACCGAACTCGGCTTCGACCTTGCGCAGGGCCATCTGTTCGGAAAGGCCATGCCGCTGAAGCAATTTGCACAGTCATCTTTCAGCCCTGTTCCACTTCGTCCAAAATAGTTGCATGAGGAGTGGCTGAGCAGAGCCAGGCAAAGCGTACCAGCGCTCGCCCGCGCCGCCATGCCTACTCGGCACCAGGCATGCGGCTGACTGCAATTAAAGCGGAGTTAACGTTGCAGCCGTGAGCGAGGCTTGCACAAAACCTCCAGTCAGGGTGTGTGACCGGAGGTTTGCCGAGATCCGGCGTAGACGTGCGTCGGCTCGCGGCTTTTAGTCGCGCCGCCGGTTTCGGAATCGTCGAGCGTCGCTTGGCCCCGCGCTGCCATGCCAGACAAACGACGGAAGCTCCCAGCGGTCGAGTCGCCACTGGCTCTCGGAGTAGGGCCTGAGGGCTCGCATAGCTTGAAATTGAGTGGCCCGTTGCTGTCGCAGATGTAGCATGGTCTCAGACCCGGGACAGCACCTTGGGGCAAATTGCCCATCATTTAGCGCGTCTGTCCTTGGCACGGCATTTGAAAGGGATCGCCAATGGCATCGCTCGCCTAAGGAGTCGGAAGGCATGGCTTACAAGATCGTCGCTTCGCAATGCACCGTTTGTGGGGCATGTGAGTTCGAGTGTCCCAACGCGGCGATCAGCCTCAAGCGCGACATTTACGTTATCGATGTCAAAAAGTGCACGGAGTGCGAGGGCCATTCCGACACGCCGCAATGTGCGGTGGTCTGTCCGGTGCCTGACACCTGTGTCCCGTCTAAGACAGCATAAGCAGCCCGCGTCCAGAAGGCTTCACCGCTCGATTTCGCTAACGAAGTAGTAGATGTCGCGCTTGTGGAGGCCGCCGACCGCGTGGGGCGGATCGAGGTCGATCAACATCGTTATGACCTTAAGGCGCCGATCGACTCCGAGAAGCCCTCGAAGGGCTCTGCAGGATATCTAAAGCGACGTCACTTCGAAGCCGAAGAGACGGTCTCGATGCGACGAGATCGGTCCGGAGATCCTGAAGACGTGCGAGAAGCTCGGCATCCGCTTGGCCGTGGTCACCATGCACGCGTGCATGAGCCTAGGGTCATAGCAGGATCCCCGCCGCCCGCGCTCTCGCCGCTTACTCCAGTTTCGCAAGTCAGCGTGCATCCTGAGGTCCGGAACTGTTCCTGCGATGTCGCGCAGGCCAACGTCCAGGCTGCACTACTCGCCAGCGGCGACGGAAACAACGAAGGCGCGCCAAAGTCGCTCAGCACGTAAGTGCTTGGCGCACCGAGGAGATCATCTTGACCAACGCCACGGAGGCGATCGAGCTCGCGGCTCGTCGCGGGGTCCGCCGAACACAGGCAGTCCGACCTGATCATCCGTGCGATCCTGGAGCAATCCCGGCCTTGGCAACCCTAAGGAGCCTCATGGCGCTGTGTTCAAGCGGATGTCGGCCGAGCATGATCGCAACTTCCTCACGGGCGAGTTCGAGAAGCTGCTGACGGAAAAGACCAGGCTTGTCGCGATCACGCAGATGTCGAAGCGCCCAGCGCGTTCGTTCTGCTCGCGTTAGCTCACGACTACGCCAAGAGGGTGTTGAGCGGACGCATTCATAAGCGGAGGCTTCACAGATCCACGCGTTTTTACCAGGCCGGGAGTAAGACCGTTGTGCCCTAACTGGTACAGCTGGCAATCGCTTGGGCAATATCGCGGCAACACTTAGTAGGTTGACGGATCGATCCTCGTGCGTCTAATGCCAGCCGTCGTGGTCTTCGGATTTCGTTTGATCCGGAGCTAAGAGGGAAGCCGGTGCAATGCCGGCGCTGCCCCCGCAACTGTAAGCGGCGAGCCGCTGTCCAACGAAGTCACTGAAGCCATGCGGCTTCGGGAAGGCCGGACAGCAGCGACGACCCGCGAGCCAGGAGACCTGCCTCGACAATATATCGTCCACGGGCGGGGTGTCCCGGTGTGCGCCAAGCAGCTGTCGCTCACGCGATATTCGCTGCATGCGTCCGCCATGGCCTTTGCCCCAATTATGGGGTCTGATCTATGTCTATTCTTTCGCTTCCCGTTGCCACATTGGGGACGTCACGCATCGGCCCACGACGCGAACTCAAGTTCGCGCTCGAGAGCTACTGGGCGGGAAACTCCAGCGAAGCCGAGCTCCTCGAGGCGGGGAGTGGACTTCGTGCCGCTAATTGGGCACGGCAGAAATCCTGCGGTGTGACGGTCATTCCTTCGAATGACTTCTCGCTCTACGATCAGGTGCTCGATACCAGCGTAATGGTCGGAGCCATTCCCGACGTCTACGGCTGGACCGAAGGTGCTGTGTCGCTCAAGACCTACTTCGCCATGGCACGTGGCGCTCAGGACGGTGATCACACTCAGCATGGGCCAGGCGTAGCCGCACAGGAAATGACGAAGTGGTTCGATACCAACTACCACTACATGGTGCCGGAATTTCACCAGGATCAGATCTTTAAGTATTCCTCTCGAAAGCCGATCGAGGAATATGAGGAGGCAAAAAGCCTCGGCTACCAAACGCGCCCCGTCCTAGTTGGCCCAGTCACTTTCCTGAAGCTCGGCAAAAGCGCAAATCCCGCATTCAATCCGCTGTCGCTGCTTGATAGGCTCCTCCCAGTCTATGTCGATGTGCTCCGCGAACTAGCCTCGTGCGGTGCTGAATGGGTTCAGCTCGACGAGCCATGCCTGGTGATGGACATCGACGAAGCGTCGCGGGCGGCTGTCCGCCGGGCCTATGCTCATTTCGCAAAGGTTGTGCCGGCCCTTAAAATCATGCTGGCCACTTATTTCGGCGCTATCGGCGACAATCTTGAAACAGCCCTTGCCTTGCCCGTTGCCGGGCTTCATGTCGATCTGGTTCGGGCACCCGACCAGTTGGACGCAATTGTCGCCACAGCCCGCAGAGATCTCGTGGTCTCGCTAGGCGTGGTTGATGGTCGCAACGTCTGGCGCTCCAATCTTGCGGCGCTGCTCGACCAACTTGCCCCTTTGGTCAAAAAGCTGGGCAGGGACCGTGTTCAGATTGCTCCTTCCTGCTCGCTGCTTCATGTTCCGATCGACATTGAGCTAGAGACCGATCTCGATCCCAATCTGAAGACGTGGCTGGCGTTCTCAGTTCAGAAGTTCAAGGAACTTTCGATATTGGGCAAAGCGCTGGCCGGCCATGCTGCCGAGGTGGCCGATGAACTTGCGCTTTCCGAGGACGCAGCCGTGACCCGCGAAACATCGCCCGAGATCCACAATGCGAATGTCGCCGGACGAATGGCCGCGATCGACGATAGCATGCGTCGCCGTCGCAATGCGTTCACCCAGCGTGCCGACGTCCAGCGGGTCGCGTTCGCATTGCCGATGTTTCCAACGACAACCATCGGGTCCTTCCCGCAAACGGTCGACGTCCGGAATGCGCGTGCGGCTCATGCGCGGGGAGCGCTGAATGACGCGCAGTACGAGCAGCTTCTGAAAGCGGAGACAGCCCGTACCGTGCAGTGGCAGGAAGATATCGGCCTGGACGTGCTCGTACACGGTGAGTTCGAGCGCAATGACATGGTTCAATACTTTGCCGAGCAGCTGTTGGGATTCGCTTTCACCAAGCACGGCTGGGTTCAGTCTTATGGGTCGCGGTACGTTCGTCCGCCTATCCTGTTCGGAGATGTCTCCCGGCCGAAGCCGATGACCGTTGAATGGTGGCGCTTCGCGCAGTCTCTGACTAAGAAACCCGTCAAGGCTATGCTGACCGGACCGGTGACGATCCTGAACTGGTCGTTTGTCCGCGACGACATCTCGCGGAGCGAGACATGCCGTCAGATCGCTCTTGCGATCCGAGATGAGGTGATCGATCTTGAGGCGGCTGGAGCGACCATGATCCAGATCGACGAGGCTGCGTTGCGCGAGGGATTGCCGCTACGCAAATCGCAGTGGAGGAACTATCTCGATTGGGCAGTGGACAGCTTCCGCGTTTGCTCGTCCTCTGTCGCCGACGGAACTCAGATCCATACCCACATGTGCTATTCCGAGTTCAACGAAATCATCGATGCGATCGCAGCAATGGATGCTGACGTCATTTCAATCGAGACGTCCCGTTCTAAGATGGAATTGCTCGAGGCCTTCAAGAGCTACAAATATCCCAATGAGATCGGGCCCGGCGTCTATGACATTCATTCACCGCGCATTCCCGCAGCGGCGGAAATCAAGCAGCTGATTGTGTTGGCGCGGCAGCGAGTTTCCGATCGGCAGCTCTGGATCAATCCCGACTGCGGACTGAAAACTCGAAGCTGGGAGGAGGTGCGTCCCGCGCTCGTCAATATGGTGGCCGCCGCACGCGAGTTGCGGGCTGAGCCATGATGGTGCGGAGCGTTTCGCCAACGCGTTTGTGAATAAGATGCACGCGCTTTGGGGGCTTACGATGTCCTTGCGAGCTCCCAAAGTTCCCAGTGCCTGGGAATGCCGGCCGGCGCCGGCGGAGGCCGTCGCATACAGCCGGCGACAAGCTCGGTTCTCGATCCGACGGCGGACAGCATGCCGGCGATGCCCGATCAGGTCACATATTCCGAACATTATCGCCCGACGCGAAGCACAGCGCTATTTTTCATTTATCCATCGCGTGTGCGTCCCATCACAACAATCTATTTTACGGTCCTTACGGAACGTCATACGAAATTCACGCCCTGGCACGCCCTTCGGGAGAGGTAATCGAGCGTTGTTGGTTTTGGGGACGTGCCAAATGCTGCTGCGCGACGGCAAACTGCCGCTTGTGTTCAGGGCACGGCAGCCAAACCGGATGCGCGCAGGATCCCAGCTCGATCAAGGCACTGCCGTCCCAACCGGACAGCGGGCGAGTGGTGGAAAGTCGTGAAGTTTCCGACAGGGGCGGAAGGCAAACGGCTCCAGATTTCACGCGGAGTGATATCCGTTCCTCCTTGTTTGACGGCGAATGCCCTCGCCGAAAATCGATCGCCGGTAAGTCCTCCCTACCGGCGAAAGCTGGTGCGATGCGCAAAGCAGCGTCCTTCCTGCGTGACTTTCGCCCGGCCTCCGGAGGAGGCCGGTTTTTTTGGTGCGCCAGGCATGGCGCGGACCGCCGTGACTGGCGCGTTCGGCCGGAGTGCTGTCCGTTCGATGACTTGGAGGTCAGAGTCCTTCCTGGGCATCATCAACTTCTTGATGTGCAGCAATTCAAAGAAGTTATGCTCTTTCAGAGTGTTGCGCTGGCTCCGACTGTGTAACAATGGGGTGTAACATTGCTGTTCAGGGTTGTTCGGCCGATGCGCCGGACGGGTCTCGCTTTCCTGCGGGCATTCAGCTGGCTATTCCGCTCGGTGATGATTTCGTTTTTGTGACGCCTAGCGAGAGCGCAGGCCGTTCGATTTCCCCTCCGCACCCCGGACAGAGCCCCCCGAAGCGAAGTCGCGCATGGAGTCGCCGTGGCCAATCTAGAGGGTGTTTGGCAGGCCGTCCGCGATGACGCTCCCATGCATCCGACCCACCGCCAAGCGACAGCCTTAGCAGGCGAACTCTAGCGTCTGGGCGGACAGCGAGAGCCGCGCCCGGAGTGTCGCCATGGTTCACGCGCCCGGTGTCGGCTGGACGCCGGACACTGAGAGTCACGACGAGCAGGAAGCTCACTGGACGGCCGTAACGGAGATGTGGGAGAGGGCCGGCCAAACAATTAGAGAAGCTGCTCGGGCCCATCGTGGACCGCCTCTTGCTGACCAAGGGCATCCGCGGCGTGGACAGCGAATCGCGCGCTCTCTTGCTCACCGCCTTTTGATGGCGCTGAGGGACGCGTTCGCAAGCCGGCACCGCAACGCTGGCGGAGACTATTCGTCCGACCCCAAGGCCGGCCTTTGGCGCCCGTGGAAGCGACCACGGACACGTGCCAAGCGCTTGATGCAACGTGGGCTCGATCCGGGGTGGGCATGGCGGTCGACCTTCAACGGCCGCGGCCCATGGTGGAATGCCGGGGCCAGCCACATGAACGATGCTTATCGCACCGCCTTCTTCGTGCACCTCTCTGCTGTTCCTCATTGGACTGCACCGCCATGTCAATCGTGCTTGACGAACCGCCGTATACGGGTCCGTACGTACGGTGGTGTGGGAGGGGGAGGCCGCGAGGCTTCCTCCTACCCGATCGCTTGGTTATGAGTGACACCACGGGATCATTCATTTTAACGTCATTGCGGGACGCCGGGTTCTTGCGCCGCATCTGTTCTCATTCGGCAAGACATGAGGCCGGTGCTGTTAATCCTACCTGTCTATTGAAGGCTTTGGCGTCGTGTTCGTACGGGTGGGTAGTATTGGATACTCGATCTTAGGTAGCCGCCCGGTAAGCGAATTCAGAAACGCCACAATGTCGTTTTCTTCCCCGTCGCTAAGCTTGGCGCCGAGCTGGATTTCACTCATCAGGGCAACAGCTTGCTTCAGGCTCCAAACCTGGCCCGAATGGAAGTAAGGGGCTCGCAAAGCAACGTTCCGCAACGGCGCCGCGCGGAAGACATATTCGTCGCCGACCGCCTTGGTGACCGCGAATCGGCCCTTATCGGCTTGCGGAAGCAGGGTTGCGTCCGGCTTCTTCATCACGCCGAACTGGAAGTAGGCCTGTCCACCGACATTGATTCCATTGTGGCAAGAGGAGCATCCCTTTTCCATAAACAGCGCCAACCCTGACTTCTGCTGATCATCGAGAGCATGTGTATTGCCCTCCAAATACTGATCGAACGGGGCCGCAGGTGTGATGAGGGTGGCTTCAAAAGCCTCGATTGCCTTCGCAAAGTTTTCAAAGCTGACCGGGCTCGCCTCGTTCGGGAAAGCATTTTTGAACAAGACGACATAACTGGCCATTGAGTTCAAAGTGTCGAGCACATGATCCGGAGTCGCATTCATTTCGGCACTCGCCTGCACAGGGCCAGTTGCTTGCGCCTTGAGGTCCGCGGCGCGTCCGTCCCAGAATTGCGCCGCATTGAACACCGCGTTGTAGACGGTTGGGGCCCGACGTAGGCCGACCTTCCAGCCGTGACCGACTGAGGTCGGACCGGCATCGACTCCGCCGCTGCCGAGATTGTGGCACGTATTGCAGCTAATGATCTCGCTTGCCGATAGCCGCGGATCGAAGAACAGAATCTTGCCAAGCTCGACCTTTTCATGCGTGACTGGATTGTCCTTTACCGCAGGAATGACTGAGGGGATCGGATGGAAGATCTGCCTGGCGGTTCTCATCAGATCATCGTCGGCGCTAGCTCCTGACGACATCAGCAGCCCAATCGCCAAAACAGATGCTTCAGCGACAAGCCGAAGCTCCCGGATCGATTTGTTCATACACCCGCCTCATCAGTTCTGATTGAATCAAGGAAACAGTCGAAAGCGATGCCACACTCTGTTCCCTCAACGGGCCGGCGCAGCATGCACCGGATCCTGTGAAGCGAGGCTGCATCAAATGTTCGATTTCGAGGTGCTCGCTGCCGGCGTTCGCCCAAGAGGCTTTAAGCCGTTATTTGATTCGCGAGTTCGCTTTGAGCTTAGATCACGACCTTGGTAGATCAGACTAGCGCCTCAACCTTCGGAATGATGGCCGATCTGACAACAACAAGCGTGCCGAAAAAGGATAAGTGGCCGCATCGGTTCTCCATTGAGCGATTGGGTGGCCAATACGCTCCAGCGAAGTTGATCTATCCGTGTTGCACCGCTGGTCGCGCTCAGCGCTCACGGTGCCGCTGGACAATAGCAACCCCCATGCCAGTTGCATCTGCATGCAAGCTGCTGATTTAGTTACAAAACGAATCCGGGCTACCGAACAACGTCGGATGTCTTGTTTTGATGAATACATACAGTGTCACAGATGTGACAAGCGCCAGTCCCGGCTAGACATCATCGCACAGAAAGCTTTGTGATGAGATCCAATCGCCAGGCTTGCCGGCCACACGTGGGACGGCGGTACAAAGATCTACGCTGGCCTACGGCGAGACACTGAGCCGAGGCGCCCGGCGGTGCGCATCGCTCACGATTTCGCCTCGCCTTGCCAACTGAAGGCTCTCCGACCTCATATCCGGGCCGGCTCTTTGCGTGCCGCCGCCGAAATCCCTCGTTTGTAACAGACGAGCCCCGAAGCCTGAACATGGCTTGTCTGGGTTCGCTGGCATGGCAGTTGCCGGTGTCAAAACTGTTACCCAGAGTATGACGGTACGACCGTCCGATTTACCCGGATACTCCCATTCGACACCAGCTTAAGTGCCGGCCTGACGCCTGATCGGGCCGCGTGTGGGTTGGGATAAGAACCATTTCGACCCCCTCACGGCCGGGTGGCAGCTTTTGAAATCCTGCGCGCTGATCGCAAAAATCGCTGAACTTCTGCAGAAGCAATGGTCACTTCGTGCTCTTGCGTGAAAGACTTCGGTACAAGGGGACATGTTGGTAGGAGATCTTTACATCATGTCCGCAGATGGCCACGTCGTGAGATCTCATCGGCGTCTTACCGAGGGAACGACGTGATTGACCAGTTGTCCATGGCTGGTTCAAGTTAGATATGGTGTCCGTGATGGCTTCAATTGACGATCGATTGAATGAGATCCGAAACGTGCGGAATGACATTTGGCGCTGTCGAAGAAGGCTTAAAAGCGAGCTAAGTGATCTCGAGCGTAAGGTTCTCGAAGATCGCCTGCTTGAGCGGCAATCTGCCTTTGAACGGCTCCTAACGACCACGTTTCCTTTTACATTGACAGTGTCAAGCAAAATTCGGGACCTGCCGCGGGTCATTGGCGCGCAAAATGGCGTCGGCTCATAGAACGCATGCGCCTGCGTCAGAAACGTAGGCTCCGTCGCCGCGGACCGCCGCGCCCATCATGGCCGCCGCCGAACTGAAATGCGCCGGTCCTCGGCCTTGGTTCACCGATGTGCTGGCCTGCGGCGCACCGTGAGCGTCGATAATGAAACCGTTCGGGCCGCCCATCCAGGACCACGGCTGGGGGGACACCGATTGCGCCGTTTTCTGCGAAACCGCGGTCACCATGAGTAGCTTTCATCCGACAGAGCGATCCAAGAAGCTTGAATCGGCCGTAGCGTCAGATTGTACAGAGCAGGCGAACGATACTCCAGACTAGGTGTAGCCGAATGAGAAGAGCCGTTATCGCTTTTGCATTATGTTCCGCTCTCGAGCTGCTCGGGCTAAGCGCGAGCGCGGTTGCGGACACAAGGCGGTACGCGTGCACGATCACTGCCGCCGATAAGGAGCCGGCCGGAGTTCGGAACGAGCGGGTCATTCTCACGGTTCAATATGGCTGCCGGATCGCGGATGGTCTCTCGAGTGACGCGGGGATTACAGCAGTGTCGGTCAGCGAGTGGGCTGCTGATAAAGGAACGTACCTAGCGTCCCTGGAATTGCACCGCGCGCTGGAGGGAGTTGCAATTGGGCAACTCTCCGAGGCGACCGGCTTCTCTAGCATGGAAGGCGAGCAAGGCATTGCGGTCGCAACTTCCGGCACGACAGTATTCAAGTTCGCATCTGGCTCATTGGCAGCCCTTTCAGGGAAGACCCTTAAATTCACCACCAAACTTACTGGCCTACGTAGCTTCGAATTGAAGTTCACAGATTGGCCAGAATCTCTTTTTTGGAAGTGACTCGACGATGAGCAGCCGAGCCGCTCCGTAGATCTCGCACCCATCATGCTCGCTTCAGACCCCCGCCGTCCACCCGGTGGGGTTTGTTTTGTCCCATGCCGTTGGCCAAAGGCTGGAAAGCGTCAATTTCGCGCCGCGAAGCAGATAAAGTGGGCTATCCACAGGCCCTATTTGCCAAACGGAGAATATGCGAAGCTTCACTGACGGGCGATGAACGCTCAGCGCGAATTTGAGGGCAGAGCTTTAAGCGCAGCAAGCGCGACCCGTTGATGAGGCCTCGATCCGCGATCTCCATCAGGGGCAGCGGCCATGGCATCGGTCGCACTAACAGGCCGTATACATGAACGCACCCGACCGTTTTCCAAAATGTTGTCTAAATCCCTCGCATCCGCGGGGCCGTCTATACATGAAGCTCTCGATGAAGGCGTTCTGCATGGGTTTGCTTGCCAGGCGCGATGTAGTGCCATGCGACATGGCTCTGGTCGGCCCCATGCGAAAATGGCGTTGCTGGTGAGTTCGCTGCCGTTGTCGCTGACCACCATCTTAGGCTTGCCACGCTCGATCATCAGTCTGTCCAGCTCCCGCACCACGCGGACGCCGGAGAGCGAAGTGTCGGCCACCAGCGCCAGGCACTCGCGGGTACAGTCATCGACCACGGTCAAGATGCGGAAGCGCCGGCCGTCGGTGAGCTGATCGGAGACGAAGTCGAGTGACCAGCGGTCGTTCGGTGCCATCGGCACCGTCATCGGCGCCCGGGTCCCGATCGCCCGCTTGCGGCCGCCACGGCGACGCACCGCCAGCTTCTCTTCCCGGTAGAGCCGGAACAGCTTCTTGTCGTCTAATCGCTGTCAATTGCCCTGGGTGCCGGACCTTGTCGTCTTCGAGGTCGGAAGAATGTGCCGCCTCATCATGGCCCTCGCCAGTGGATCTCCCCATGTGATTCCCGCGGTCTGAAGCCGCCCAAGAAGTTACGGGATGATCCGGCCAGCGTCCTTCCAGGACGATCTACAGAGATACTGGCTTAGCTAGCTTGGCTCAGCTAGCCGGCGCAGCTGCGAACTCCGTGCCATCCAGCCAGATACGGTGCAGGATGATGGCGAGTTTGCGCGCCGCGGCGACCTTGGCCTTTCGCGACCCGATCCGAGCCATCAATTGCTGCCCCCAACGGCGGAGTGCACTATCTTTGCGCACGCGCGTCATGAGCGCGTTGGCTGCCTCGAACAGAAGGCGCCATGCGGTCGCCTGACTTGGATACCCGGCCAGAGATATCGACCTGGCCGGATTGATAGCGCCGAGGTGTCAGGCCGAGAAACGCTCCGACATCAGTGGATCGGGAGAAGCGGTTAGGATCGTCTACGGCCGTCGTGAACGTCAATGCAGTAATCGCGCCTACACCGGGGATCGTTATCATGCGCTGGCAGGCCTCATCGGTGCGCGCGAGACGTAGAAGCTGCGAATCGAGCCTCTGCCTGCGCTCTCCCGCAACACGCCAAGCCTCAAGCAGCGCGTCAATGGCGCTTCGGATCAAGGGGTCCTCCGGACATCGCGTGAGCACTGCGCGCTCGAACGTTCCACCCTTACCGGCTGCGAGCACCACGCCGAAGGTCTTCAGTAGACCACGAATTTGATTGTAAAGCGTCGTACGAATCGCGACGAGTTCGCTTCTGGCTGAGAGCAGGGCTCGGATACGACAGCTCTGCAGGCTCTTGATGGCGACGGGCCGGTACCAACCGGAGCGCACCACTTGCGCGATCCCAAATGCATCGTTCACATCCGTCTTGTTAACTTGTAGCGAGAGCGCCGCCGCGACATGGCGCGCGTGGATGCAGTCGATTGGAACGTCGAGAGCGCGCAGCCCATGCCAAAGCCAGATCGCCAGCGGCCCGGTTTCCATACCAACCCGAACCGCGTCTGGAGCGTGCTCGCGCAGCGCCATTGCGATGCACTCCGGCTCCGAGGAGCATTTGCCCCGCCAAGTGCGCCGACCGTCGCCGTCGATCACACAAATTTCCGTCTCCTTTTGCGATACATCCAAACCAACATAAAGGGTCATCACATGCTCCTCGTTTGCACTGAGGAGAACATTCTGCCTCAGCTTCGCGCGTGCGATTAGGCCATGTGGTTGATCAGATACCCCTCCCGCTTGAGCAGAACATGCAGCCGCTGGTAACCGAAGCGGCGGCGTTCCTGGGCAATCGCCCTCATGCGCTGACGAAGGCTGGCATCGTCAGCCAAGGTCGTCCGATATCTCATGGTCATGCGGCAGCAGCCGATGGCTTTACACGCCCGCCGTTCGCTCATTCCGTGGGCATCCACCAGATGAGCGACAGCTTTCCGTTTCCCAGCGGGCGTCACCACTTCTTTCCCAAGAGGTCCTTCAGCGCCGCATTGTCCAGCATGGCGTCGGCCAGGAGCCGCTTCAGCTTCGTGTTCTCGTCCTCCAGCACTCTCAGCCGCTTGGCCTCGGAGACGTCCATCCCGCCGAACTTGGCCTTCCATTTGTAGATGCTGGCGTCGCTGACACCGTGCTTGCGGCACAGATCGGCCACCGAAACCCCGGCCTCGTGCTCCTTCAAGATCCCGATGATCTGCTCTTCCGTAAAACGATTGCGCTTCATGCTCTGGTCCTCGTCTTGGGCCAGAGCAAACTTCAAACTGGATTAAGCCTGTGGGGCAAGGTCACGTGCGCTGAACTCTCTCGAACCGATCGTGTTTGCGATCGCTCGATGGTGCGCCAAGCAAAGCTGCGCACGGGAGTGACGTCGGCGCGCGGGAAGACTCTAGCTATCTCGCTGGCGGAGAGCGCAAGTGAGTGTTTTATTTCAGACAGGCGTTAGCGGGTACGCCTGTCGGTGCCACGCAGCGTCAGGTTTATAACAATCCGCATCCTGCCAGCTATCTAGCTCTACAGACGTGGATTTTTCTATTCAACCAGCACTGGCACACTCGTTGCAAACCCCTGCGCAACAGGCGGCTGCCAGCCCTTTGCACGACATGCAGACGGGCAGGCCGCCCCTGATGGCACGCGAGCGAGTAAAGAAGCCGATATGACCAATCGCTGGAGGGCAGGCATGACATCACCGAGACGCGTCTTGGTCAGCGATTCCGTCGACAAATCAACAGCGTCACACATGGTGCTCGCAAGCGCTTAGCCGATGAGCTGCAACATCCTGATCGGCCGCTGGATCCGGAAGCCCGCGAAGTTGCGTTCGGTAGGACCGGCCAGGGAGATTTGCACGCTTTACACCGCAACGCCGGATCGGAAATCCGTCGATCTACCGGAAAAGCGTCGCTTCTTCATTTGAGACGACAATGGAAAGGAAATTTGTATGAGCCGAGCAACTACCGAAAGCGTCGCAGAGATCAAGGCGCGCAACAAGCAGCTAATTGATGAGGTGTTGAAGGTCTACCCAGAGAAGACCGCCAAAAGGCGCGCCAAGCATCTGAGTGTTCACGAGGCGGGAAAGTCGGATTGTGGCGTCAAATCCAATATCAAGTCCATTCCGGGCGTAATGACCATCCGCGGCTGCGCCTACGCGGGCTCCAAGGGCGTGGTCTGGGGGCCGATCAAGGACATGATCCACATTAGCCACGGTCCGGTCGGCTGTGGTCAGTACTCATGGGGCTCGCGGCGCAACTACTACGTCGGCACGACCGGCATCGACACGTTCGTGACACTGCAGTTCACTTCCGATTTCCAGGAAAAGGATATCGTGTTCGGCGGAGATAAAAAGGTCACCAAACTCATCGACGAGCTGCAGGAGCTGTTTCCTCTCAACAGGGGCATTACCATTCAGTCCGAATGTCCAATTGGTTTGATCGGTGACGATATCGAGGCAGTCTCCAGAGAAAAGTCAAAGCAATATGGCGGCAAAACCATCGTGCCTGTGCGGTGCGAGGGTTTTCGTGGAGTGTCACAATCGCTCGGCCATCACATCGCGAACGACGCCGTTCGAGATTGGATCTTCGACAAGAGCGCCCCAGAAGCCAGCTCTAAATTTGAGCCGACCCCATATGACGTCGCCATCATCGGTGACTACAACATCGGCGGCGACGCCTGGTCGTCACGGATCCTGCTCGAAGAAATGGGCCTGCGCGTCATCGCCCAGTGGTCCGGGGATGGATCTCTCGCTGAATTGGAGGCGACGCCGAAAGCGAAGCTCAACATATTGCATTGCTATCGCTCGATGAACTACATCTCACGGCACATGGAGGAAAAATTTGGGATTCCCTGGTGCGAGTACAACTTCTTCGGGCCTTCCAAAATCGCGGAGTCGCTGCGCAAAATTGCAAGCTTCTTCGATGATAAGATCAAGGAGGGCGCCGAGCGCGTCATCGCGAAATATCAGCCGCTGGTCGATGCGGTGACCGCGAAATACCGGCCGCGGCTCGATGGCAAGACCGTAATGCTGTTCGTAGGCGGCCTACGTCCTCGCCACGTCATCGGCGCGTATGAGGACCTCGGCATGGATGTTGTCGGCACAGGCTATGAGTTCGGTCACAACGACGACTATCAGCGCACCGCCCAGCACTACGTCAAGGACGGCACGCTGATCTACGACGATGTCACCGGCTACGAATTCGAGCGCTTCGTAGAAAAGATCCGGCCCGACCTCGTCGGCTCCGGTATCAAGGAAAAATACGTCTTCCAAAAAATGGGCGTGCCGTTCCGCCAAATGCATTCCTGGGACTACTCGGGTCCTTACCACGGTTATGACGGCTTCGCGATCTTCGCCCGAGACATGGACATGGCAATCAACTCCCCGATCTGGGGGAAGACCAGCGCACCATGGAAGGACGCTCCGCGGCCGAGCCTCATGGCGGCGGAATAGGAAAGCCGACGCTCGGGCCCTTTCTTCCGCAGAGGAGGGAAGGGCAGGAGAACGAACACAAGAACCTGAAGAGTGCCATGATGACACAGAACGCCGAACACATCCTCGACCACTCTGAGCTTTTCCGGGGAGACGAATACCAGCAGATGCTGGCCAATAAGAAGGCGCTATTTGAGAATCCGCACGATCCCGCCGAAGTCGACCGTATCAGAGAATGGTCCAAGACGCCCGAATACCGCGAGAAGAACTTCGCCCGCGAGGCGCTAACTGTTAATCCGGCGAAGGCTTGCCAGCCGCTAGGTGCGGTGTTCGCCGCGCTCGGGTTCGAGCGCACACTGCCGTTCGTCCACGGCTCCCAGGGTTGCGTCGCGTATTATCGGAGCCATTTGTCGCGGCACTTCAAGGAGCCGACCTCGTGCGTCTCCTCGTCCATGACGGAAGACGCGGCTGTGTTCGGGGGGCTCAACAACCTGACCGACGGGCTTGCCAACAGCTACAACATGTACAAGCCGAAGATGATCGCGGTCGCCACGACCTGCATGGCGGAAGTCATTGGCGACGACCTCAACGCCTTCATCAAAACATCAAAGGAAAAAGGTTCAGTCCCCGCGGACTACGACGTACCATTCGCTCACACTCCTGCATTCGTCGGTAGCCACATTACGGGCTACGACAACACGCTCAAGGGCATCCTCGAGCATTTCTGGGATGGCAAAGCCGGCACGGCGCCTAAACTCCAGCGCAAAGCGAACAACTGGATCAACTTCATCGGTGGCTTCGATGGCTACACTGTCGGAAACATCCGTGAGATCAAGCGCATCTTCGAGCTGATGGGGATCGGCTACACGATCCTCGCGGATAACAGCGATGTGTTCGATACCCCCACCGACGGCGAGTTCCGCATGTATGATGGCGGCACCACACTAAAGGATGCCGCGAACGCAGTCCATGCGAAGGCAACCATTTCCATGCAGCAATATTGTACGGAGAAGACGTTGCCCTTCATCAAGGGGCACGACCAGGAGGTCGTCGCCTTCAATCACCCGCTGGGTGTCAGCGCCACGGACGATTTCCTGATGACGCTGTCGCGTATCACCAACAAGGCAATTCCCAATGCGCTGGAGCGGGAGCGCGGGCGTCTGGTAGACGCAATGGCTGATTCTAGCGCGCATGTTCACGGCAAGAAGTTCGCGATCTACGGCGATCCCGACCTCTGCTATGGCCTGGCCGCATTCTTGCTGGAGCTTGGCGCTGAGCCGACGCACGTGCTCTCGACCAACGGAAGTAAGGCCTGGGAGCAGAAGATGCAGGCGCTGTTCGCGAGCTCGCCGTTCGGTAAAAACTGCCGCGCCTTCCCGGGCAAGGATCTCTGGCACATGCGTTCGCTCCTGTTCACAGAACCAGTCGATTTCCTGATCGGTAACACCTATGGCAAGTATCTCGAGCGTGACACTGGAACGCCGCTAATCCGCATCGGGTTTCCCATCTTCGATCGCCATCATCACCATCGTTATCCAGTGTGGGGCTATCAGGGTAGCATGAATGTGCTGGTCAAGATTCTCGACAAGATCTTTGATGAGATCGATCGAAAAACCAGCTCAGTTGGCAAGACAGACTACAGCTTCGACATCATACGTTGAGGCGAGCGCCCCGCCTCATTGTCCGCAGGAACAGCGGCGCTGTGGCGGGGATCCCGGGTTATCCGCCGGACCATCCTCTTGGTCTGTGCGAATGTCTTGACATCCCCGAAAGAGACGCCATGACTTCGCTTCCCACGACCATACAGGACGTCTTTAACGAACCGGGCTGCGCCAGGAACGCGAGCAAGTCGAACGTCGAGCGCAAGAATGGATGCACCAAGCAGCTGAAGCCGGGCGGCGTCGCCGGTGGGTGTGCCTTCGATGGCGCCAAAGTCGCACTGCAGCCCTTCACCGATGTTGCCCATCTTGTGCATGGTCCAATCGCCTGTGAGGGCAATTCCTGGGACAATCGCGGTTCCGCCTCCTCCGGCTCCGATCTGTGGCGCAGAAGCTTCACCACAGATATGAGCGAGACCGACATCGTGTTCGGCGGCGAGAAGCGGTTGTACAGGGCAGTCAAGGAGATCACAGAGAAATACGACCCGCAGGCCATCTTCGTCTACCAGACATGCGTGCCCGCAATGATCGGTGACGACATCGATATGGTCTGCAAGGCGGCCTCCGCCAAATTTGGCAAACCGGTCATTCCCATCAATGCACCGGGATTTGTGGGGTCGAAGAACCTTGGCAACAAGCTCGCGGGCGAAGCACTGCTGGAGCACGTCATCGGTACCGGAGAGCCCGATTACACCACTGCGTATGACATCAACATCATCGGCGAATACAACCTGTCCGGCGAACTCTGGCAGATCAAGCCGCTGCTCGATGAGCTCGGAATCCGGGTCCTGTCGTGCATCTCGGGGGACGGCAAGTATCGCGAGGTCGCTTATTCGCACCGAGCCAAAGCCGCGATGATGGTCTGCTCAAAGGCAATGATAAACGTCGCACGCAAGATGAGGCAGCGCTACGGCATCCCGTTTTTTGAAGGCTCGTTCTACGGTATTGAGGATTCCAGCGATTCACTGCGCCAGATCGCGCGCATGCTGATCGAACGCGGCGCGCCGGCTGAGCTGATGGAGCGCACGCAAGCCCTGATCGCACGCGAAGAGACCAAAGCCTGGGCTGCGATTGAACGTTTCAAACCACGCTTTGCCGCCAAGAGGGTTGTTCTCATCACCGGTGGCGTGAAATCCTGGTCGATGGTGGCCGCTTTGCAAGAGGCCGGGCTCGAGATCGTCGGCACGTCCGTGAAGAAATCGACCAAGAAGGACAAGGAACGTATCAAGGAATTAATGGGCCAGGACGCCCACATGATCGAGGACATGTCCCCTCGCGAGATCTACAAGATGCTGAAGGACGCAAAAGCCGACATCATGCTCTCCGGCGGCAAGTCGCAATTCGTCGCACTAAAGGCGGCGATGCCGTGGCTCGATATCAACCAGGAGCGCTGCCACGCCTACATGGGGTATATCGGGATTGTCAATCTCATGGAGGAGATCGAGAAAGCGCTCTACAATCCGATATGGGATCAGCTCCGCCAACCCGCGCCATGGGATGAGTTCGACCGGAAGCGTCAGGCAAGGACGGTTGCGCAGATGTATGCGCAAGCCGCTGATCCAGTTCGAGACGCGAGCAAGAACGGCGTCAATACAATAAGTTCCTCCAATGAAAGTGAGGCCAGCGGTGGTGAGAGCGCGATTGAGGCGCATGGCCCGAATCTCGCCAAGCCCGCCAGGCCGTGCACCAATTCCACCGCACGGTGCGTTGCTTGTAAGGACAATCGTTCCGATCTGCAGCCCCCGGCACTGCAGGCGGCGGAGTAGGGGGACGACATGGCGATCGTCACGACCTCGAAGAAAGCCTGTTCGGTCAATCCGCTCAAAATGAGCCAGCCGATCGGCGGCTCATTTGCCTTCCTGGGCCTGCGCGGCGCGATGCCGCTTTTGCACGGCCCGCAAGGTTGCACCTCCTTCGGGCTGACGCTGTTCGTGCGCCATTTCAATGAAGCCGTGCCGATGCAGACGACCGCCATGAGCGAGGTTGCCACCGTGCTCGGTGGCCACGAGAATCTCGAACAGGCGATCCTCAACATCTACAATCGCGTCAAGCCCGAGATCATTGGCATCAATTCGACTGGCGTCACTGAGACTAACGGCGATGACGTCGAAGCCTTCATCCGGTTGATCCGACAGAAGCATCCGAAGCTCGAAAAGCTCCCCCTTGTCTACGTCTCGACCCCGGATTTCAAGGATGCCTTTCAGGATGGCTGGGGCAAGACAGTGGCGCGGATGATCGAGGTGCTTGTGGCTCCGGTCGACACAGCGAGACCGCGCGATATCTCCCGCGTGAACGTGCTACCTGGTTGTCACCTCACGCCCGGCGATCTCGACGAGCTTCGCACGATTTTTGAGGATTTTGGGCTCAAGCCCTCGTTCCTGCCGGACGTTGCCGGTTCGCTGGACGGTCACATCCCCGACGAATTCACGCCCACCACGATCGGGGGCATTGGAGTGGACGAGATTGCGACCATGGGGCAGGTGGCCTGGACGATCGCGATCGGCGCGCAAATGCGCCGTGCGGCCGAGGCCATGCAGGTGCGGACAGGCACGCCGTTCCGCCTGTTCGAGCGGCTCTGTGGCCTTATCCCAAATGACGAATTCATCGCCTTCCTGAGCCAGATCAGCGGCCGGTCGGTGCCCTGGAAATATCGCCGGCAGCGTGGACAGCTGGCAGACGCCATGCTGGATGCACATTTCCATATCGGCGGCCGCAAGCTCGCGATCGGCGCCGAGCCGGACTTGTTATTCGATCTCTCCAGCTTGCTCCATGAGATGGGCGCACAGGTAAGGGCTGCGGTGACGACGACGAACTCACCGGTGCTCCAGCGGGTCAGGACCGAGGACGTCCTGATCGGCGATCTGGAGGATCTTGAAGAGCTTGCCAAGTCGCGTGACTGCGACCTCTTGATGTCGCATTCACATGGTCGCCAGGCCGCTTCGCGACTCAATGTCCCGTTCTTCCGGGTAGGCTTTCCGATGTTCGATCGCGTTGGCGCTGCGCACCTCACGATCGCTGGCTATCGCGGCACGCGCGATCTGATCTTTGACATCGCCAATCTGATCATCACCGACCGCGAAGCCAACCATGGGCCGACGCCCGACACCTGGCGACCAACCCGCGGCGGCCCGCAGGCCCATCCGCCCCAGTTACATTGAGCAGGGAGAGAAAACAACTCGGATGAAAGTTGCATTCGCCACTCAGGACTTGAAGCACGTCGATGCCCACTTCGGCTGGGCCAAGAACATCGCGATCTACGAGATCGGCCCGGACGGGCATCGATTTATTGAGGCGATCCAGTTCGACGGTGACCTCACCGAAGACGGCAATGAGGATAAGCTCGCGCCGAAGATCGAGGCGATCAGGGAGTGCGCAATCCTCTATGTTGCGGCGATTGGCGGCTCGGGTGCTGCGCGAGTCGTCGCCAGGAACATCCATCCGATGAAGGTGCTGCAGCCAGAGCCCATCCACGATCTTTGCGTCAAACTCGAGACCGTGCTGAAGGGGTCGCCGCCGCCCTGGCTACGGAAGCTGCTCACCAAAAGCCGGGAACGTACGGTGGATTTCGAAGCCTGAAGGAACAAAGATGGCCGATCCGTCTGAAGTCACTCCAGCCGCCGCCGCGGCGGAGGCGCCGTTTCTGAAAGAGCTCATCAAGATCTGGCGCGCCCAGGACACCCACGGCGCCTGGGAGGGCAAAAAGGATCTCGAGCTGCTCGAACCCTACGTTCTCGACAAGCGCAAGCGCCGTGCGCTGCCGATCGTCGGCAATCCCGACCCGGACACGACATGGCGGCTGGAGCTGTTCTTCGACGCCGTTGCGCTCTCGATCGAGAAGGCGACCGGTGTGATGATCTCGCCAATGCTGAAGATGCATCACGAAGGCTTCGGTCGGATCGTGCTGATCGGCGGCCGGCTCGTTGTCGTGAGCAAGCAGCTGCGCGACGTGCATCGCTTTGGTTTCGACGATCTCTCTGATCTCGCCAATCAAGGCGACAAATTCGTCAACAGTGGCGTTGAGATGATCCGTAAGTTCCCGGAAGTGGCGAGTTGTTGAGGCAAGTGTGAGCGATATCGAAACTCTGAAAGCGGAAATAAAGAAGCTGTCGGCCAAGGCGGCTCAGGCCAAGATGGACCTCCAACCTCTCCGAGGAGCTGCCGGTCAACTGGTCGTCGATCCTGAGCGTGGCCCAGAAGGCCCACGCTGCCTTCAGCGAGCTCGAAAGCAAACGCCAATATCTCCAGGCGCTGGACAAAACATAACGGACGGTTAGCCATGTCATTCAGGACCCGCGACGGTCGCAATTGGAGGCCGGACTACCTGGTTGCTATCGATCCCAAGAAGTGCATCGGCTGCGGCCGCTGCTACAAGATCTGCGGCCGTGAGGTCATGACGCTGAAGGGGCTAAGTGAGGGTGGCGAGATCATCGATCTCGACGAGGACGACGATGAGCTCGAAAAGAAGGTCATGGTGCTGAAGGACGAAGGCGCTTGCATCGGCTGCAGCGCCTGCGCCCGGGTGTGCCCAACAAACTGTCAGACCCACACACCACCTGGTTGACTTAGCTTTCTCCGACGAGATCGACGAGCCAGTTGTCAGATAGTAGCTGGTAGGGAACGCCCAGATCCTACCTGTTCTGGCGTGAAGCCGGCAGTTTCCGAATCGGCCGCGACCTCGCATGGGCCCCGGCGGCGAAGGCCGGCAGGATCGTGAAAACGACAACGCCGACACCGTCGTTGAAGAGTGACTCGCCCTGCATCTCGACCTTTCAGGTGCCTTTACATTTTGAGCGTACCCATGACCGCCACCGCATCGGTCAGGCTGATGAGCGCGCCAAACACCAGCTCCCAGGACAGCGGCAGCGACTGACCAAGGAGACCAGCGGCCTGCCAGAATAGAAAGCCACTACGGCGCGGCTTACCAATGTTGCGAGATCGACGTGGAGCGCTCCCGCGAAGAGCTAGAATTCTAGCATCCCGTTCATGACGACCGACGTGAAGTCGATCTGGAGCACTGTCTTTGTTAGCGCTTCGAACAGATGCTGTTCTGGCAACGAACGCAGAGATCCCGCGTTTACCTGACGCTTCTAGCTCGATCGCAAGGCTCGCGAATAGTGATGACGAAACAGTGGATCAGCATACCGTAAACCCTGTGCAAAAAAGCGGGCTTCGTGCCCCAACCATTTATTGGGAACGGCGTGCGTGGATCTCATCATGGCTTGGCTGCAACAGCGGCGAGAGGCCGGATATACTAAGCAACTGGAATCGTCATTCAGGAGAACTGATAAAGAAGGTGTCGCCGGTCTGACGTCTGATGACTATCCGACACTGTTCTGTCGCCTTTGTTGGTCCGCGACACCGGCCTATTTCGCCGAGCTCTTGTCTGGCCGCAGGCTAATCCGCTGAAAAGCAATCACAATCTTTTCTTCTGCTGGGTCGGCCAAATTGGCACGAGTTTTGAAACCCTTCGTTGCGAGCTGGGAGCCGCCGACCGACCTTCATTTCGTGGATGACATCGCGATCGATGGAGCGAAGAAAGAAAAGCAAAATGGCAAATCCGCATCAGATAGCATTCTATGGGAAGGGGGCCTCGGCGAAATCGCCCCCTAACAAACAGGCTCGCCGCCCGCACTACTGCATCGTCGTGGCGCTGGCCAGGCTTGAACTCAAGGTGGTGTTCGGTTCGATCTTCCAGCGCTTTCCCGCGCTGCGCCTGGCCGTGGCGCCCGAAGGAGCGAAGTTGCGCAAGGAGATCATCACTGGCGGGTTCGAGGGGTTCCCGGTGCTCTGGTGATGCTCGGACGCCGCCGGGAATCGCGATGTTCTCCGCAATTTGCCGGCGCGCCTGGCGCGCGCCGATCAGATCAGCCAGCCAACAGGTAACCAAGATGGACGTGCAAGAAACCACGGCAGCATGCCGGGACGCCTTCGCCGAACTGGCGTCGCCAGCGCGCATCCACGACCCGTATCCGTTTATGCACTGGTTGCGCGAGCACGATCCCGTGCATCGCGCGGCGTCGGGCCTCTTTCTGTTGAGCCGCCACGCCGACATCTACTGGGCGCTCACGGCCACGGGCGATGCGTTTCGGGCACCGGCGCCGGGCGAACTGGCGCGCCACTTCCCGCGTGCGGCGACCAGCCTATCACTCAATCTGCTGGCGTCTACACTAGCGATGAAGGACCAGCCGACGCATACGCGTCTGCGCCGGCTGATCTCGCCCGATTTCACCATGCGCCAGATCGACAACCTGCGGCCGAGCATCGCGCGCATCGTCGCAGCGCGCCTGGATGGCATGGCGCCCGCGCTGGAGCGCGGGGAGGCGGTGGACCTGCATCGGGAATTCGCGCTGGCCTTGCCCATGCTGGTCTTGGCCGAACTGTTCGGCATGCCCCAGGACGACATGTTCGGGCTCGCCGCCGTCATCGACCCCATTCTGAAAGGCCTGGGCCCGCACGCCAGCGACCCCCAGCTCGCCACGGCGGACGCGGCCAGCGCCAGGGTGCAGGCCTACTTCGGCGACCTCATACAGCGCAAGCGCACCGATCCACGCCACGACATCGTGTCGATGCTGGTCGGCGCACACGACGACGATGCCGACACGCTGTCGGATGCGGAGTTGATCAGCATGCTTTGGGGCATGCTGCTGGGCGGCTTCGCAACCACTGCTGCGACCATCGACCATGCGGTCCTGGCGATGCTGGCGTATCCCGAACAGCGGCACTGGCTTCAGGGAGACGCCGTGGGGGTGAAGGCATTCGTCGAAGAAGTCCTGCGCCGCGACTCGCCCGTCATGTTCAGCGCCACTCTGCGTATCGCCCAGCGCGACATCGAATTGGGCGGCGTGGTGATCCCGAAGAACGCGGACGTGCGCGTGCTGATCGCGGCCGGCAATCGCGACCCGGACGCCTTCGCCGATCCCGACCGCTTTGATCCCGCGCGGTTCTACGGCACCAGTCCTGGCATGTCGACGGACGGGAAGATCATGCTGAGCTTCGGCCACGGCATCCGCTTTTGCCTCGGTGCGCAACTGGCCAGGGTGCAGTTGGCCGAGAGCCTGCCGCGGATCCAGGCGCGCTTCCCCACGCTGGCATTGGCCGAGCCGCCGACGCGGGAGACCTCCGAGTTCCTTAGGACGTTCCGCGCGCTGCCGGTGCGGCTGCATGCGCAGGGGGGCTGAGATGCGCATCTTGGTCGACCAGGATATGTGCGCAACCAGCGGGCAGTGCGTGCTGACGCTGCCGGGCACCTTTCGCCAACGCGAACCCGACGGCGTGGCCGAAGTGTGCGTGGCGACGGTCCCGCAGGCGCTGCACGCCGCCATGCGACTCGCGGCCAGCCAGTGCCCGGTCGCCGCCATTCGGGTCATCGAAAGCGACGCTGGTGATGACGAGCGCGTCAGCGTCGACCCTGCGCCTTCTCCTGCGGGGGCCGAGCGGCATGCCGCGAAAGACCAACGCAATCCAGGAGGACACGATGGCACGGTTTGAAGGCAAGGTGGCCGTGGTGACCGGCGCCGGCGCCGTTGGCAAGGCATGCGCCCTCGCCATCGCACGCGAGGGCGGCAGAGTGGTGGTGGCCGACATTGATGGCTCGGCGGCCATCGCCTGCACCGCGCAGGTCGCGGCCGAAGCGGGCCACGCGCTGGCCCTGGCCATGGACATCGCCGATGCGCGCGCTGCTCGAGACTGCGGAGCGGCACTTCGCTGGGGTCGACCTGCTGGTGGAGCGACATGCATCTGACCCCGCGCCACCGTGCGATCCTCGACCTGGACCTGGCGGTCTGGGATCAGAACATGGCGACCAATCTGCGCGGCATGCTGCTCTGCTGCCGGCAGGCCATATGCCCGCGGCGGTGGCGCGATCGTCAACATGTCGTCGTGCCAGGGGCTCAGCGGTGACACCGCGCAGACGTCCTACGCCGCGTCGAAGGCGGCGATGAAAATGCTGTCGGCCTCGCTCGCCACCCAGTACGGTCATGCGCAGATCCGCTGCAACGCGATTGCGCCGGGTCTCGTCATGACGGAGCGTCTCCTCGCCAAGCTGCACGAGTGCATGCAACGGCATCTGCGCCGGCACCAGCTCCTGCCGCGCGTCGGCTGGCCCGAGGGACGTGGCCGCGCTGATGGCATTCCTGCTCTACGACGATGCTGCGTTCATCACCGGCCAGGTCGTGTGCATCGACGGCGGCATGCTGGCGCATGTGCCGACGTACGCCGACGGTGGCAACAGCCGCGCCGCGCGGCCTGCCGGCACACCGCCGAAGCGGCCGCGGCGCCGCGCTGCTGATGGACATGCTGCTCAACCCGCTGGACCGTCGGCACCGGCTGCGGCACGACATCCCGGTCGTGCCCGGCGCTTTCCCCCTGGTCGGGCATCTTCCCGCCATTGTCTGCGACCTGCCGCGCCTACTGCGGCGCGCGGAACGGACGCTGGGCAGCCACTTCTGGCTGGATTTCGGCCCTGCCGGACACCTGATGACCTGCGTGGATCCGGATGCGTTCGCACTGCTCCGGCACAAGGACGTGTCCTCGGCGCTGATCGAAGAGATCGCGCCCGAATTGCTTGGCGGAACGTTGGTTACCCAGGACGGCGGCGCGCACCGGCAGGCGCGCGATGCGATCAAGGCGGCGTTCCTGCCCAAGGGGCTGACCCAGGCCGGCATCGGCGACCTGTTCGTGCCCGTCATCCGGGCACGGGTGCAGGCGTGGCGCGACCGCGGCGACGTAACCATCCTGCGCGAAACCGGCGACCTGATGCTCAAGCTCATCTTCAGCCTCATGGGAATCCCCGCGCAGGACCTGCCGGGATGGCATCGCAAGTACCGGCAAGTGGTGCAGTTGATCGTCGCGCCCCCGGTCGACCTGCCCGGACTGCCCTTGCGGCGCGGCCGCGCCGCCCGCGACTGGATCGACGCGCAGTTGCGCCAGTTCGTCCGCGACGTGCGCGCGCATGCCGCGCGCACGGGGTTGATCAACGAGATGGTGAGCGCTTTCGATCGCAGCGAAGATGCGCTCTCCGATGACGTCCTGGTCGCCAATATCCGCTTGCTGCTGCTTGCGGGTCACGACACCACTGCCTCGACGATGGCCTGGATGGTGATCGAGCTGGCGCGGCAGCCTGTGCTGTGGGACGCCCTGGTCGAGGAGGCGCAACGCGTGGGCGCGGTGCCGACCCGGCACGCGGACCTGGCGCAGTGTCCGGTCGCCGAGGCGCTGTTCCGCGAGACGCTGCGCGTGCATCCGACGGCCACGCTCCTGCCGCGTCGCGCGCTGCAGGAATTGCAACTCGGCCAACGGCGCATTCCCGCGGGCACCCATCTGTGCATCCCGCTGCTCCATTTCTCGACCTCGGCGCTGCTGCACGAGGCGCCTGATCAGTTCCGCCTGGCGCGGTGGCTGCAACGCACGGAGCCGATCCAGCCGGTGGACATGCTGCAGTTCGGTACCGGCCCACACGTCTGCATCGGCTACCACTTGGTATGGCTGGAACTGGTGCAGTTCTGCATCGCCTTGGCGCTGACCATGCACAAGGCCGGGGTGCGGCCGCGGTTGCTGAGCGGCGTCGAAAAAGGCCGGCGCTATTACCCGACCGCACATCCGTCCATGACAATCCGCATCGAATTCTCATGAGCTGGCATCGCATCCCCGTGTGGCGAGGCAGCGGCGCCGGCGACGCGCGGCATTGCTGCACTCGGCGCGTGCGCTCGGTGCGACGCCGGCAACACCGCGGCGGCTCGGCGCTCGCCGTGGCCGTGTCAGGTACAAGGACATGAACAACATGCAGACCGGTTCTACGCTACAGGACGACCGAACTGGCGTTTCCGCGCTCGGCGGATTGGGCGCGCAGGTGCGCGGCGCGTCCGGCAGGCTGCTGCCGGAGATCTGGATGCAGGACGGCGCAAAGCGGGTCGAACAGACGCTGGCGCGTCTTCTCTGCGCCGAAGACAATGGTGAGACCGAGCTGATGGCGGCGATGCGCTACGCCACCTTGAATGGCGGCAAGCGCACCCGCGCCTTGCTCTGTCTGGCTGCCGGCGCACTGGCTGACACGCCGGCGCACATGCTCGAGAACGTCGGCGCCGCCCTCGAGATGATGCATGCCTGTACCCTGGTCCACGACGACCTGCCCGCGATGGACGACGACGTGCTTCGCCGCGGCCTCCCGACCGTGCACGTCAAGTTCGGCGAAGCCACTGCGATCCTGGTCGGCGATGCGCTGCAGGCGCACGCCTTCCTGACCCTGGCGAGCCTGGATGCGCCGGGCGACAACCGTATCGCGCTCGTGCGCGAACTGGCGCAGGCGGTGTCCGCCGAGGGTGCCGCAGGCGGGCAGGCGATGGATCTGTCGCTGGTCGGAAAGCACGTCGAGCTGGACAGGATCGTGGCGATGCACCGGATGAAGAGCGGAGCGCTAGTGCGCGCGTCCGTTCGCATGGGCGCGCTATGCGCCATCGCGGAGGATGCCGCGCACGCTGCGCTGTACTGTGCGCTCGATCGCTACACCGCCTGTTTCGGCCTGGCGTTGCAGGTGGTCGACGACATTCTCGACGCGACAGCTGATACCGCGACGCTGGGCAAGACCCCCGGCAAGGACGCGGCGGCGCAGAAGCCGACCTGCGCGTCGATCATGGGGCTGCAGGCAGCGCGCCAGTTCGCGCTGGATTTGTTGCGCGACGCCGGGGAGGCCATCGCTCCGCTGGGCCCTCGTGCGGAACGGTTGGCGCAGATGCTGCAGCGGGCCAACGCGTATCTGTTCAAGCACGCGCCATGCGCATGAGCGCGCCCGTCCGCATGGAGTCGCCCCTGCCGCTGCGATCGCCCGGCGGCAGCGGTGCATGCTGCACTGTGTCCGAGTCCGCGGCGCCGATCGCAGCGGTTGCCCAGCACGGCCGCGGCGCGCTGCGCGCAAGCCTATGCGGCGGACCGGCGCCAGCATCGGCGCGTCGCCGCGCCGGAGCAGGGCGACCGTCCGGCACCGCCCATGCGCCGGGCCGCGACGGGCCTGCGGCGACGTGCGCGGCGTCTGCCCGAACCGTCTGCAGAAGGAACATCCCGAGTGAACGCGCTGTCTGAACAGATCCTTTCCGAATTGCGCCACCTGCTGAGCGAGATGAGCGACGGCGGCAGCGTCGGCCCGTCCGTCTATGACACGGCGCGAGCTCTACAGTTCCGCGGCAACGTCACCGGTCGGCAGGACGCATACGCGTGGCTCATCGCGCAGCAACAGGCCGATGGAGGATGGGGAAGCGCGGACTTCCCGCTGTTCCGCCATGCGCCCACTTGGGCGGCGTTGCTGGCATTGCAGCGTGCCGATCGTCTTCCCGGCGCTGCCGACGCAGTCCAGGCTGCAACCCGGTTCCTCGAGCGCGAGCCCGATCCCTACGCGCAGACGGTGCCGGAAGACGCGCCGATCGGCGCGGAGCTGATCCTGCCGCAGTTGTGCGGCGAGGCCGCATCCTTGCTGGGCGGCGTGGCGTTTCCGCGCCACCCGGCGCTGTTGCCGTTGCGGCAAGCGTGCCTGGTCAAGCTGGGGGCGGTGGCGACGTTGCCGAGCGGCCATCCGTTGCTGCACTCCTGGGAAGCCTGGGGCACGTCGCTGACCACCGCATGCCCGGATGACGACGGCAGCATCGGCATCAGTCCGGCGGCCACCGCGGCGTGTCGTGCGCACGCCGTGACACAGGGGAGCACGCCGCAGGCCGCGCGCGCCGACGCGTATCTGCAGGCGGCATCGCGGGCGACGCGCAGCGGCATCGAAGGTGTCGTTCCCAACGTCTGGCCGATCAATGTGTTCGAGCCATGCTGGTCGCTGTACACCCTGCATCTGGCCGGGCTGTTCGCGCATCCCGCGCTCGCCGAGGCGGTGCGCGTGATCATCGCGCAGCTCGACGCCCGTCTGGGCGTGCGCGGTCTGGGACCGGCCTTGCACTTCGCGGCCGATGCGGACGACACCGCCGTTGCGTTGTGCGTCCTGCGCCTTGCAGGCCGCGACCCGGCGGTCGATCCGTTGCGCCATTTCGAAATTGGCGAGCTGTTCGTCACCTTCCCCGGCGAGCGCAATGCCTCGGTGTCGACCAACATCCATGCCCTGCATGCGTTGCGACTGTTGGGAAAGCCCGCCGCCGGCACCAGCGCCTACGTCGAGGCCAATCGCAACACGCACGGTCTATGGGACAACGAAAAATGGCACGTTTCGTGGCTGTATCCCACCGCGCATGCGATCGCTGCGCTGGCGCAAGGCAAGCCCCAGTGGCGCGACGAGCGCGCGCTGGCGGCGCTGCTGCAGGCGCAGCGCGACGAGGGCGGCTGGGGCGCCGGTCGCGCGTCCACATTCGAGGAAACCGCCTATGCGCTGTTCGCGTTGTACGTGATGGACGGGAGCGAAGAGCCGACAGGGCGCCGGCGCATCGCGCAGGCGGTGGCGCGTGCGCTGGAGTGGATGCTCGCCCGCCATGCGGCGCATGCATTGCCGCAGACGCAGCTGTGGATCGGCAAGGAACTGTATTGCCCCACCCGGGTCGTGCGCGTGGCCGAACTCGCCGGGTTGTGGCTGGCGCTTCGTTGGGGGCGGCGCGTCCCGGCCGGGGGAGCAGGAGCGGCGCCATGATTCAGACCGAACGCGCGCTGCAGCAGGTGCTGGAGTGGGGGCGTTCCCTGACCGGGTTCGCCGACGAGCATGCCGCGGAAGCGGTCAGGGGCGGCCAGTACATCCTGCAGCGCATCCACCCGAGCCTGCGCGACACCAGCGCCCGCACCGGCCGCGATCCGCAGGACGAAACGCTGATCGTGGCGTTCTATCGCGAACTGGCGCTGCTGTTCTGGCTCGACGATTGCAACGACCTTGGCCTGATCGCGCCGGAGCAGCTCGCTGCGGTGGAGCAGGCGCTGGGGCAGGGCGTGCCGTGCGCGCTCCCCGGATTCGAGGGCTGCGCTGTGCTGCGTGCTTCGCTGGCCGCGCTCGCCTACGATCGTCGCGACTATGCTCAGCTTCTTGCCGATACTCGGTGCTACTGCGCGGCGCTGCGCGCCGGACACGCGCAGGCGGCAGGGGCGGAATGCTGGTCCTACGCCGAATACCTGCACAACGGCATCGATTCGATCGCCTACACGAACGTGTTCTGTTGCCTGTCGTTGCTGTGGGGGCTGGACATGGCGACCTTGCGCGCGCGTCCGGCGTTTCGCCAGGTCCTGCGGCTCATCTCCGCGATAGGGCGCCTGCAGAACGATCTGCATGGACGCGACAAGGACAGGTCGGCCGGCGAGGCCGATAACGCGGCGATCCTGCTGCTGCAGCGCTATCCGGCTATGCCTGTGGTGGAGTTCCTCAACGACGAGCTGGCCGGCCATACGCGCATGCTGCACCGGGTGATGGCTTCAGAACGCTTTCCCGCGCCGTGGGGACCGTTGATCGAGGCCATGGCGGCCATCCGCGGGCAGTACTACCAGACCTCGACCAGCCGCTACCGCAGCGACGCTGCGGGGGAGGCCAGCGTGCGCCGGCCTGAACGCGCGGGAGGCGGCGGCGTGCGCGCGCTGCCGTCGGTCCGATCCGACGCAACGCTGTCGCCCGATGCGACGGATGGAGCGAGCATGAGCGACACCGCCCTGAGCCGGCGCAAGGACGACCATCTGGACATCGTGCTGGATCGGCGAACGGCGCCGGCCACGATCGCCGCCGGCTGGGAGTACATCCGTTTCGAACACTGCGCATTGCCCGAGTTGGACCTGACGCAGATCGACCTGCGCGCCTCGCTGCTGGGCAAGACCATGCGCGCGCCGCTGCTGATCAGCTCTATGACCGGCGGCACGTCACGCGCCGAGGCCATCAACCGGCATCTGAGCGAGGCAGCGCAAGTCTTGGGGATCGCCATGTGCGTCGGTTCGCAGCGCGTGAGCCTGCAATCCCGCAACTCCCAGGGGCTGACACGCGCGCTGCGCCGCCTGGCCCCAGACATTCCCTTGCTGGCCAATATCGGCGCTGCGCAACTGCGCGAGACCGACGGCCTGGACCTGGCGCGCCGGGCGGTGGATGCGCTGGAGGCCGATGGACTCATCGTCCATCTCAATCCGCTGCAGGAAGCGGTACAGCCGGAGGGCGACCGCGACTGGCGCGGCGTCCTGGCGCAGATCGCTCGCGCCGCGCGCAGCGTGGGCGTGCCGATCGTGGCTAAGGAAGTGGGCTCGGGCCTGTCCGCCTCGGTGGCCTGTGCGCTCGTCGAGGCGGGCGTGGCGGTGATCGATGTTGCCGGCGCCGGCGGCACCAGTTGGGCCGCGGTGGAGGGCGAGCGCGCCCGCGATGCCGCCGACCGTGCAGTGGCGATGGCGTTCGCCGATTGGGGGATTCCGACCCCGGCCGGCGTGCAGGCGGTACGTCGGGCGCTGCCAACGGTGAAGCTGATCGCGTCGGGCGGAATCCGCGACGGCGTCGACGTAGCCAAGGCCATTCGCCTGGGCGCGGACATCGCCGGGCAGGCGGCCGGCGTGCTGCGCGCGGCTACGGTATCCACCGAGGCGGTTGTCGCGCATTTCGAGATCGTCATCCGCCAGTTGGCCGTCGCCTGCTTCTGCACCGGCTCGGCTGATCTCGCGGCGTTGCGTCAGGCGCGCTTGTTGCCCTCGGCGCATCTGCCCGCCGGTTGATGCCGGCGTCGCCCGCACGTGGCGGCGGGCGCCTAGTCTTACTGAGTCAGAAAGTCGCGGATGCGGGTGGATTCGCGCTGGCGCGGATTTGTTAGGGTGTTGCTTCGTGATCAGGGAAGCGCCCGGCGATGCCCGACTGGACAGCTCAGAGTGAAGCCGCATTTGACGCTTATGTCGATGCTTTGATCGGGGTGATCGGCCAAGCCGAACGAGCTGAGCCCCTGAAGGGGTCGGAACAAGGTGGGCCGGGAGACCGGCAAGGAGTAGATGGTGCAAGTCCATTGCAATGAAGGAGTAGCGATCCACATTGACGCCCAGTCATGCGCGGTCGGTCGTGAGGAGACCGGTAACTTCTCTGGGGTCAAACACGGGTTGTTAGGCTCGAGCAGTCCATCAGCATCGTTTTGAGACAAAGCGATGGCGGTGGAATGGACGCTTACGATCGAGGGCCGGAACGAATTTGGTGAAACATGCCGGAAGGAGGTCCGCATAGACAAGAGCTGGGAGAGCCTATTCGACGGCGACATCGGCTTGTCGATCGGCGATAGCAAGAAGATCATGGCAGCGCTGCAGAACGCGGTCGTGAATCATGAGGCGGAGACGTATGCCCTTCTTCGCCGGGTTTGCCCGGAGTGCCATACGTTCCGACCGCGTCAAGGACTACACGACACGCCCGATCCGAACCGTCTGCGGCACCGTTGAGGTTCGCAATCCCCGGATGCTGTGCCGGGAATGCCGTCCAGGGATGGTCGGTGCTTTCCGCCGCCGAAGGAACTTTGTCCCGATCGAGCGACACCGGAGCTGATGGAACTGACGGCGCGGCTAGGAAGCATGCTGCCCTACCGGCAGGCGCCGAAGGTGCCAGACTCAATTGAGCCAATATGCGACGAGAGCGGCGAGATGAACAGTGGCCAAGAAATTCCCGGCCAGCTTGTCGTATCGGGTGGCGATGCGGCGGAAGTCTTGAGCCTGCAAAAACAGCGCTCGATGACTTTCGGCCTTTGTAGGCGCGTTTGTTGAAGCGATGGATGACAACGCGGTTGGATTTGTTAGGGATGACGGGCTTGGCGCCGCGACGAACAATTTCGCCGCGAAGGTCGACGCCGTCATACCCTTTGTCAGCGAGGAGCGCGCTCATGGGCCGCCCGAGCGCCAGAACATCGGGCGCCGCCGCGATATCGGCATTCTGGCCTCGGGTCAGATGCAGCACGACCGGCCGGCAGAGCGGATCGCTCAGCGCATGGATTTTTGTCGTGCGGCCTCCGCGCGCGCGGCCGATTGCTTGATTGTGCTCCCCCCTTTTCCGCCGGAGGCACACCGGTGAGCTTTAATCGAGGTCGCGTCGAGCGACAGCACGACGCCGTCTTCGCCGGGCTTGGCCAGCGCTTCGAAGATTGCGCACCATCGCCCGCGGTTGGCCCCGCGGTTGAAGCGATTGTAGACGGTCGTGTAAGGGCCGTATTCACGCGGGCAGTCGCCCCATCGCGCACCCGACTGCAGCGTGTGAATGATCCCGGGTCGTCGTCCCGATCCGGCCCCGTCAGTCCCGTCGGCAGATGAGGCTCGATACGTCCTGCCGATCATTCAGCCAAAACAAACCCGCGCGCATTCTCTCGCCCCCGAATCAAAAACTCGCAGGAGAGGGAATCACCTGGCGCTATTTAGGTACAGGTCCTGGGACAGCTTCGGTTGCGGCATTCTGCATAGCTTCGCTTCGTTCTCACAACATTGAGGACGTGCGGCCAAGTCTGCTCAGCTATCGCTTGGCTTGGCTCGATCGACCGGCACCCCGCCGTCGCATTTTGAGGCTCTGCGGAACTGCATGTACGAGGCAAACCGCTCGACGCTGGCTCGCCGGGTTCTCTCGAGCGATGCAACCTGCGCGTTACCCAATCCCCGGGTCGGTTTCCATCGTCCATGGGCGCAGCTCGTCGACAACTGTCGGCTGGCGAGCATCGACGCGCGACATCTCTGCGCCACGCAGGCTGGCAAAGGCCTGGCGCACAGGCGCGAAAGCCGATCCATACATCGTCGATCCGCCCTCTGAAATGTGACCGCGATCATGAACCGATGAGCACTGGAATGTCCGGATCCCCATGGATGCAGTCAGCCGGACCGTCGCGGCCAGCCGCTCCTCGGTGCAATTGACGACAGTGCTCTTGACCAACACACGCTTAGCAGAGTGGCGGTGTGTTCTCTCCCGAAAGGTAGGCCGATAAGTCCATCACCAGGGTTTGTCAGAGCCAGTCCCGGCGAAGCGGGTGCAGTGACTCTCTCTGCGGCATACTCGTCGAGCTGGTGAGAGAGAGGGTCTGAGGCGATGCCTCAGACGGGGCGGTTTTCGCTTCTGTTCTTCACCGGCTCCATTTTGGCCAGGCCGTCCTCGTATGAAATTTCCGTGTATGATCCACCGATGTCCTTGGCCGCGTCGAGCAAGTAGTCGAGCCTACCGGCCGTACCCAGCTTCTTGATGTCATTCTTGTCGACGCCGGCGAGGTCCATCATCTCCTTCCATACAGTTGATTCGTCGCAAGGCAGAATGCGGAAGGTGGTGTCGCCTATCTTAGTGCGGTACTTCGCGAGCAGATCAATGTTGTTGCAGAACATGAAATAGCTGCCTTTGGGGCTCAGCCTGCCATCCAGAACCTTTGCGGCCTGAGGTAGATAGGCGAAGGAATGCAGATATCCGGCAAGGACTGGGATGGTCGGTTCGCCTTCCTGCGCGATTGCAAGAACTTGTTCGATGGAATAGTCCGGCGGTCGTTTTTCGTCGGCGAGCTGGGCTTGGAACTTCAGCGCGATGTCGCCCCGAAATCCAAATCGCCCCGACTTCGTTGTCTCGCTCTTAAGCACCGCATTCAGCAACCGCCCCTCCTTGTCCAACTGGCCAAGAGCGGTGTTGTCGATCGACGTCATGGAAGGCTCCTCATCAATCTGTCGTGTACATTCATCGCCGAACGCGGCGTGTCCGCTAACCCTATGCAAGTTGTTTGCCGTGCGCCTATGTCTGCAGCGACGCACACCGTAAGCGGCGGCTTGGCGCAATGTGCATGAATACGTGCCGGCACCATCACGAGGTCTCGGCCGGATGAGGTCGGGACGCCGGAAAACCGCCTGTCGCAAAGCCGACAGGTCGCAAATCGTATGGTCGCCGCCTGCAAAACCAATTGATTTCAGCTGCATCTCGACTGGCATGGGATTTGCGAATTGTGCCTCGCGACAGAAACTGAGAGCGAGCCAGAAATGATCAACCTAACGGATAGCGCCATCAACGCACTGAAGGCCGCAATCTCCTCGACAGCCCAGCCGGCAAGCGGTTTGCGGGTCATGGTCGAAGGCGGCGGTTGCCAAGGGTTCACATACAAAATGGGTCTTGCTCATGAGCCGGTCTCCGATGAGCCCGTGTTCGAGCAAGACGGGATCAAAGTCTTCGTCGACAAGGCGAGCCGGGCGCATCTCAACGGCACCACGATCGATTTCGTGGTGTCGCTCGAAGGATCAGGGTTCCGCTTCGATAACCCAAATGCCAAATCGAGCTGCTCCTGCGGCAAATCGTTCAGCTGAGCCGCCTTCGGACCATTCGCAATGGAAGGAGCATCGAACATGGGCCTGAAGGCTGAACGAACGAAGCAATCTTCGACTGCAGAGCCTTCCGATCGCCAGCGGATTGTCCGCGCCGTGCTCGATGAGAGTCGGCCAAGGCTCAGGCGTGATCGTGGGGATTGTGAGCTCGTCGAAATCGAAGGCAACAAGATCATGGTCAGGCTCACCGGCGCCTGCATGTTATGCAAGCTTGCGGGAACGACGCTCGCGGCCATTCAAGCGCGCCTAATCGAGCGGCTCGGCGAGTTCGTCCGCCTGATCCCGCTCCCCGGAGCTGCCAAAGTGGGGCCTTAAGTGCAGAGCGGACAGTCCGTGCGGCCGATCTACCTGGATAACAACGCGACGACCCGTGCCCATCCTTTGGTGGTCGCGGCAATGCTGCCGTTCTTCTCTGGGCAATTCGGCAATGCGTCGTCCGCGCATGTATTCGGCATTGAGGTTGCGCCCGCATTGAAGCAAGCGCGCCAGAAGCTGCAGGCCCTCGTTGGCGCGGCATTCGATCACGAGATCGTCTTCACGTCGGGCGCGACTGAATCCGACAACACAGCGATCCTGTCCGCGCTCGCCGTGCAGGAGGGGCGCGACGAGATCGTCACAACGGCCGTTGAGCATCCAGCCGTGCTGTCCCTTGCCGAGGAGCTGGGCCGACGAGGAATCAAGACCCATGTCATTCCGGTCGATGCAAGCGGCCGATTGAACATCGAGGCTTATCGCAACGCATTGTCGAGGCGCACGTCAATCGCCTCGGTCATGTGGGCCAATAATGAGACCGGTACGATCTTTCCGGTGAAATCCCTCGCCAGGATGGCGCGCTCAGTCGGCGCGCTCTTTCACACCGACGCGGTCCAGGCGGTCGGGCGGATTCCGATTGACCTGAAGACTACGGACATCGACATGCTGTCGCTCTCCGGCCATAAGCTCCATGGTCCGAAGGGGATCGGCGCGCTGTATGTGCGCAAGGACATCAAGTTCCGACCGCTGATCTTCGGCGGCGCACAGGAGCGGCATCGCCGAGCTGGCACCCAAAACGTTCCGGGCATTATTGGGCTCGGCAAGGCGGCGGAACTCGCTGCGGCACACCTCGTACAAGAGCAGATGCAGATAGGCGTCCTTCGCGACCGGCTGGAGCAAGGCATTCTCGCTCTCGGCTGTTGCATCGTGCTTGGTCATATCAAGAACCGCTTGCCAAATACGTCTAACATTGCATTCGAGCATCTCGAAGCAGAGGCCATCGTCGACCACCTGAACCGCAACGGAATTGCCGTCTCACTCGGTTCAGCCTGCGCGTCCGGCTCGATGGAGCCGTCCCATGTCCTGCGCGCGATGAGAGTACCACCGGCCTTTTTGCGCGGTGCGGTTCGCTTCTCGCTGTCGCGCGAGACGGCGGCGGATGAGATCGATCGTGTCCTGCAAGTCCTGGCGGACATCAATGCCAAACAGAGAGCCTTCTGGCGTGCGTGTCAGGAGCGCGCGGGCGAGAGATCACAACTTGCGGAGCTCCTATGAAGGTCATGATTCGCCGTTCGCCCGAGACGGGGCTTTCGATTTATGTGCCCAAGAAGGATCTTGAGGAGTCGATTGTCGAATGTGAGCACGAGACGCTGTGGGGTGGTTGGATTCGAATCGCGAATGGCTGGGTGCTCGACCTACCCGCGATGGCGAGTGACACCATCCTTCCAATCACTATCAACGCCAAGAAGCGCGGCGGCGAAGCAACCGAATGATGAATGCTGCGACTCCACAGAACCTCGCCAAACCGGCGGATGCGGAAGCTATTCTTGGCGAAGCGGTTTGGCCCCTGCGAGGAAGGCCACAGCATTCTCTGGCTTTGGCTTGGCGTGACCGAAAGTTCCAGCCGAGCGTGCCGATGACTCCGGAAGCGCTCGAAGCATTCTTGGGAACCAAGAAGGCGCCGACGCGCGGTGCCACACGCAATATCTCGGCCTAGGCCAGCACTGAGGCGTTGGGCCAGCGAGATGGCGTTGGTGGGAAGGCCCTCGCGAGGGCCCATTGTGCTGACATCGCCAGCCCGGTCGTTGCATTCCGCACATCTTAACAGCGTCAGGCCAATTGCTGCAACTCCGCAAGAGTCATTTTCGAGAGGATTGAATCTCGGGCCAGCTCGTAGCTTGCAAATCTTGATGCAACGTTCGCGATGCAAATCCTTGAATCAGTCGAACTACGCGTCAAGACTAAGGTTGTAAATGAAGCATGGTCAGACAAGGAGCGTCGATGGCGCGCGAACTGGAAGGCCAACGCCCTCCGCTCCTGACGATGATCCCTATCTATGGTTGGAACAGATCGAAGGCGCGCGGGCGCTGAACTTCGTCGAGCGGCAGAATAGCAGAACCCTGGAGGTGTTTGGCGGACCCGCAGCCGAACGAGACGGAGATGCGCTGACAGCGATTTACGACCGACCTGACAATATCCCCTATGTCAGCCGGCGCGGCGGGTATCTCTACAATCTGTGGAGGGACGCCACTAATCCACGCGGCCTCTGGCGGCGAACCACTCTGAAAGAGTATCGCACGCTGAAGCCGTCATGGGACATTCTGCTCGACCTCGATCAACTTGCCGTCAGCGAAGGCAAAGACTGGCTTCTGAATGCCACGGCCGCACCGCCTGGAAATCACTCGCGATGGATCTTGGGTCTATCGCGCGGCGGAAGCGATGCCGTCACTTTGCGTGAATTCGATTCAGACACGAAGCTCTTCGTCCACGATGGCTTTAGCTTGCCGGAAGCCAAAGGCAGCGGCGTATGGCTCGATTCTGATACGCTGGTGTTGTTAAGCTCCCATGGCGATGGCATGGCCGCGACCACCGGCTATGCGCGCACGGTGAGGCTGTGGCGGCGTGGTACGCATGTTGACAAAGCGGCAGTGATCTTTGAGATCAAGGCCGCTCATGTGTCAGTCGGTTGCAGTGTTGACGACACTGTCGTGCCGCCCAGGATCTGGTTCCTCGATGCGACAGACGTCTCCAATTGCGTGGTCTGGCTGGGCGATGAAACGGGCGCCAAGACGAGGCTCGACTTGCCAAGTAACATCTGGATGCGGTCGCATCGCAACTGGCTTGCCCTGAAGCCGCGCGAATCCTGGTCTGTGGCAGGGCAGACCTATGCCGCGGATACGGTGCTCGTCATCCCGCTGCCGGCATTCCTGGCGGGCAGCCGCCAGTTCGAGATTCTCTTCGAGCCGGGGCCGCGCCGTGCGCTGCAGAGCTTCTTTTGGAGTGCGGGCAAAGTTGTGCTTTGTATTCTCGACGAACTCCGGCCAGTCTTCGAGATCTGCACGCCATCCGATCATGGCTGGATCCGCGAGCAATTGGGCGGGCTTCCTGATCTTGGCGTGGTCGACATCTGGTCTCTCGATCGCAATCCGTCCGAGAGCAATGGCGACTTGCTGGCTCACGTCGAGGATCCGCTCACCCCGCCGTCCCTCATCCTGATGGAGCGGGGCGTTGGCAGTCCCGCCGTGCTGAAGCAGGCGCCGAAGACGTTTGCCGCGGAGCACTGCGTGGTCACGCGGCACGAGGCCATCTCGATCGACGGTGAGCGAATTCCCTACCTACAGACCGGCCCGGTCAGACAGACCGGCAACGCGCCGGTCCATCTGAGCGGATATGGCGGGTTTGGGATCTCCGTGAAACCGTATTACAATTCCGCGCTCGGTAAGCTTTGGCTTCACTGCGGCGGCACCACGGTTCAGGCAAATTTGCGCGGCGGCGGTGAGTTCGGCACGCGCTGGCACGACGCCGGCCGGCTGGCCGGCAAGAGATTGTCGCATGACGATTTCGCAGCCGTCGCCGTCGATCTCGTTAAGCGCGGCGTGACACAGGCCAAGCGGATCGGGGCCGAGAGTGGATCGAACGGCGGCATCCTCATTACCAACATGCTAACGCGATATCCCGGGCTCTTTGGCGCACTGTTCTGCACCGTCCCGCTGATCGACATGCGCCGCTACACCAAACTGCTCGTCGGGGCGAACTGGCTCGCCGAATATGGCGATCCCGACAACGCTGAGGAGTGGGAGTGGCTGAAGACCTATTCTGCCTATCATGCCGCAAGACCCGGGCAGTCCTATCCACCGATCCTGATGGCCACCAGGCGGCGGGACGATCGCGTCCATCCCGGACATGCGCGCAAAATGGCAGCGAAGCTGCAGGCGATGGGCTATGAGGCTTATTTCTACGAGCATGCCGCCGGCGGCCACGGCTATGGCAAGGACAACAGGGAGCACGCCAGCTTGTTGGTGCTGGGCCTGCGTTTCCTGAAGAGCAGGATCGGCTGGCTGGATACCGAGACGTCAGCGACGTAGTGTAGTTGTTGGACGGCACTTCGTGCGATGTCAACCGAGGCGGCTGCAGCCTTACGAATCTGATCGGCGTCCAAACCCGCACGACCTTTTCGAGATCCAACCAACGTTTGGACGCACGGTCCAATTCGTGGCCGTCGGCACCCTGGCCACTCGGCGTTTCTCTTCATCCCGACAATGCCTTCCGGAGTTTCAGGGCAGGGGCCCGCGTGATCTTCACGACGTAGGTCGGCAACAGGGGGCTGCTTCTTGTCTGCATCTGCGTAGGATCGCCGGTTCAAGTTGTCCTTCAAAGCGTCCGGAAACGTCTTTTGCGGATTGTGCTTTGCATACGCGTCACATTTCGGCGACAAGATCAACTTTCAACGACACCAGCCGCCATGCTCTTGGCCCAAGGGCATAGATGAAGCAGCGTACCCGCCGTCATCATAGCGCGGCCAGCGCTCTTGTGATCGCAATTTCTGTCAGCTTTCCAACATGAGTTGATAAAACGGACATTCGAGCAGGCGTTATCTAACTGCTTGAAACGAACCAAAAAATTCGTTTGTGGCAGGTATGGCATGCCAGTTGCTCTTGGCTTTTCAGAAACGATTCTGGGGATGCTTGCCTGGAAGGATTCGACTTGCGAAGAGAATTGGAAAAATGAGTACTTCAGCGCAACACCAGGTATCCTGCGGCGGCGGCGAGATCAGCGAGACCATGCAAGTCATGGCTAAGCACAAGAGCTGCGGTACGGTCGGTGGAAGCGGCAAGGCGAGCTGCGGATCTCAGGCCGGCATCGGCAATGTGCCAAATGAGGTCTGGGAAAAGGTGAAGAACCATCCCTGCTACAGCGAGGAGGCGCACCACCATTATGCCCGCATGCATGTCGCGGTCGCGCCCGCCTGCAATATCCAGTGCAATTACTGCAATCGTAAATACGATTGCGCCAACGAATCGCGCCCCGGCATTGTCAGCGAGAAGTTGACGCCGGAGCAGGCCGCCAAGAAGGTGCTGGCGGTCGCTTCCGCGATCCCTCAGATGAGCGTGGTCGGCGTTGCTGGCCCTGGCGACCCCCTGGCGAATCCGGACAAGACATTCAAGACGTTCGAGCTCGTCAATAAACTCGCGCCAGATCTCAAGCTGTGCCTCTCGACGAACGGTCTGGCGTTAGCTGATCATGTCGACACGATCGCAAGACTCAAGGTCGATCACGTGACGATCACGATCAACATGATCGATCCCGATATTGGTGCAGAGATCTATCCCTGGATCTTTTACCGCCACAAGCGCTACACAGGCATTGAAGCTGCAAGCATTCTCAGCAATCGGCAGCTCCAGGGCCTGGAGATGCTCACCGCGCGCGGCATCCTTTGCAAAGTCAACTCGGTGATGATTCCCGGGATTAACGATCAGCATCTGGTTGAGGTTAACAAGGCCGTGAAGTCGCGCGGCGCCTTCCTGCATAACGTGATGCCGCTGATATCGTCGCCCGAGCACGGCACCGTGTTCGGTCTCAGCGGGCAACGCGGCCCGACCGCACAGGAAGTGACAGCATTGCAGGATAGCTGCGAATGCGAGATGAACATGATGCGTCACTGTCGCCAGTGCCGCGCCGACGCCGTCGGACTGCTTGGGGAGGACCGCGGCGCGGAGTTCACCGTGGAAAAGATCATGGCCATGGACATCAAATATGATGAGCAGGCCCGAAAGGAGTATCAGGCCAAAGTCGAGAAGGCGCGCGTTGCAAAGCTTGCGGCCAAGCAGGAGCAGCTTGCGGGGCTCGCCAGCGCGTCCAGCGAAATCAAGGTGCTGGTGGCGGTTGCAACCAAGGGCTCGGGATTGATCAACCAGCACTTCGGTCATGCCAAGGAGTTCCAGATCTACGAGCTCTCGACTTCAGGCGCAAAATTCGTTGGTCATCGTCCTATTCATCCCTATTGCCAGGGCGGCCATGGCGAGGACAGCAAGCTCGAAATCGCCATCGGCGCCATCAACGATTGTCATGCCGTGTTCGTGTCAAAGATCGGCGGCTGCCCGAAGGCCGAATTGATCAAGGCCGGAATCGAACCGGTCGATCAGTATGCCTACGAGTTCATTGATGGCTCGGCGATCGCCTGGTTCAAACTCTATCTCGATAAAGTCAATGAGGGGAAGATCGAGCACGTTGAGCGGGTCGATCGGGCGGCCCACCGCAATGCGCTGATTTCCGCCGCCTGAGAGGATGGGTTCAGACAATGCCGTTCAAGATCATCGCCTCGCAATGCACGGGCTGTTCGGCGTGCGAAACGCAGTGCCCGAACTTTGCTATTTCCGAGCGAGCCGGCGTTTTCCTGATCGATCCTGAGAGATGCACCGAGTGCGCCGCCTACTTTGATGAGCCGCAATGCGTGGCCGTTTGCCCGGTTGACAATACATGCGTGCTCGACACGGCACTGCCGCGTCACCAGGAGCCTGCTTGAGGGCTACGATGGATGTCACTACGACACTAAAGGTTCAGAAACTCGGGCGGATGATGCCCGCCTTGACGAGGCGCCGGCCGCGGCTTTCGCCTTCTCAGACCAGGTGGACGGCTCGCCCTGGTCCCAAACGTTTTCGCAAGTTGCCAAGTCATATTCTGGCGACGAGCACGTCGGCGGGAGCGCGTCGAGCTATTCCTGTCGGCCCGAAGGCCGCCGCCTTGAGCGTGGAGGATCGATTTCGCCGATGGGCCCACGAAGAGCGGACGCATCTTCCGCGACATCAATCCAGGCACCTGCAGCCATTGTTGATCAGGCGACATTCATGCCCGAGGCCTTCTTCAGTTGGTCATCCGAAAGAGGGCGTCCTCGCGAGTCCTGTCTTGGTCGCACGGTGTCGAGTCAGCCGAGCATCATCCCAGGGCGACAGGGCTATCCTATCACCTCGATGAAAGTGCAGAAAGTACACCTGCGCCACGCCAAGGCGTTCGCACCGGATCACGTGATGCGGAAACGAATTTCTTGCCACTGGTGCGGTGGGCGCCACCAAGCCGGAATTCGGCTGCTATGAGAGCACCTCGTGTGGGTCTTCCTGTTCTCGCTCGACGCATATTGCCGACTTGCAGATGCGTCTCGGGCAACTGGGGAAGGACGGCAGCTGTCGGGAGACTGCTGGGGCTTTGCCCCGCGGACAAGGCTGGCGCCAAGGTGTTGTTGGGCACGCTCGAGCGTATGGGCGGGACCGTGAGTGATGACGTCCACAATGCCATCGGTTGCCGGGGTAATCAGGTCGACTCTGTCGGCTGTGCGCATCCCGCGCTGAAGCACGCGCCTCGCCGCCGGCTCAAGCACGCCTCCCTCGATGGCAGACGCGCGTGCCGCGTCGATGGCTTCTTCAACATCAACCATGGGCTCACGACAGTCTCGAGCATCTGGAGTTTAGGTTGCGGGCGTTGATGTTGCTGCACCGGGATCCCGACAGGCTCATGCAATCCGTGATCGCAAGCGCCGCCGTGCGGGAATGGAGGGGGTTGATCGAGCATCATGATAGGGTGGTCCGTAAGGCCGGGCGCCTGCAAGGCGCGGTACAATTGAACTATGGAACAGGGACGCAGCATGAGCAACATCGCCCGTGACAGTGACATCGTCGAGCTGACGGACGCCCCCTTCTTTGATTATGGTGACAACGTGCGGGCCAACCGCACCATCCGTAACGACGGCACCTATGTAGGCAAGGAGATCGGTGAGGTTCTGGTCAAGAAAGGCGAGCTTGGCTATGTCATCTCGATCGGCACGTTCCTGCAACAATTTTATATCTATGGAGTCGAATTCCTCGGCTCCGGCAATCGCGTCGGCATGAAATGCAAGGAGCTCGATCTAGTCACGCCAAGCCACGAAGGCGAGGAGCCGTTCTTGCCAGGAGCGGCACCCCGATGATCGAACCAAGATCGCCAAAATACCGGTCAGGCCAACGTGTCAAGGCGGCAATCGATCTGCTCAACGACGGTTCCTTTCCCGGCGCGTCGGCGGAAGAGTGTCTGGTCAGCGTCGGGTACATTGGTGAGATCGTCCAGGTCGGTCGCCATACGGAAGCGAACCTACCCATTTATATGGTCGACTTCGGCAAGCACTTGGTGGTTGGCTGCCTCGAGGCAGAAATCTCTGCAGTCTAGGATATCGCGCAATGAACGCCGCAATCATCAGACGACATCATTCCGGATTGCCTGCGCATCCCAACGAGCTCGACCGGTGGCGGATCGTGCGCGCGCTGACGAAGCGCGAGCACTACCGATATGTCTCGCCAAAGGTGACAGCGGTTGCTGGCGGCTATCTGGTCGAGAGCCCGTGCTGCTCAGGCAATATCAATGCGGAGGGCGACCTCGTCGACGTCGCGCTGCTGCACCACGATAGGACTGGGGCGGCATGGCAGCTGCTCCGCAAAGATCACCGCAAGGGCGTCTGGGAGTGGCATTCGACCCATCAACGGCTTGGCTTGGCGACAGCGGTTCTGAACGCCGACCCTGAACGTTTGTTCTGGCAATAAGGATTGTGGAGATGGTGCTCGAAGGCGACTTGACAGAGATCGAGCAGACGCTCGCCGCTATTGATACAGCCTCTGAGCCCTGCCTGACGCTCCGGCAGAAAGTTCCACATCTTGCCTTCTTGCGAGGCGTCCGACATGACGCTGAGTCCGTTCCGCCGGCTTGGAAAGTTCGACCTGCATCTGCTCAACAGTGGAGATCGCTGTGTACAGATCACGAATGATCCACACCGCGCCGCCGGCATTGTGCTGGCCAAGCGCTCTGGCAAGTCATGATCAAGCAATCGCCTTCCGGTGCCAAGCTCACACAGGACGGCTAGGCCCGCGGGTTGCTTGCCATGCCGTAGTGCCCGGCCCGGGAAATATCACGATCAGGTCGCTCGCTCGTTCATCGGGTCCATGTGACGGGGGCAGGCGATGGTCTCGCAGAAGTGTTCGCTGAGGGCGGAATTGCCTGGGTATCTCAACGTGGCTTATTAATCCAAGGATACTGCGGTAGATCAAATGGGGATGAGCGAACCGTGCTCGATCAGCTGACGAGGAGTAACGGTCAGGCATTGCAAGATTTGGCTTTGTGAGTACTCGCCCTTAAGTCCGCAGGACTTGAGAAAATAGGAGAAGACGTTTGCTCTTCGCGCGGTAACGCCGTGCACTTGCCGTGAAGGCCCGTTGATGCGCGCGCAAAGTGAGGCAGTGCGACTGTCCCGGCCGATCCGCGCTACTCCATCAATAGTATTGGCGCCTGGAAATATCATACTACGAAATTGGTGAGTGAAGTCGGCGCATTCAAGCAAGAAGCGCTTTTCGAGTTGTTTTTCGAAGACGCATCGAGCGTCCCTTCTCTATGGCTTGCTTCCATGTTGAAGGGGCTGACGTGCACGTCGAAAATCGGGTTTGTCACGCGGATAAAGATCCAGAGGACAGAGGACAAATTCGCGTGTAGTTCCAGTCTTATCTCGAAGAGAAAAATCCGCTTGAATAGTTGTCGATGACCATTGATATGGTAATGGGAAGCAGTTGCGTCTTCGCCAAAACAAGACGCTGCAGGCAAATGTGCAAAGCGAAATCGGAGAACACGTGGCAAAAAGCACCAAGCGCAAAGAGTATAGTAAGGATGACGTCAAGCTGCTCAAAGCGCACTCAAAGGCCCGCACCCCTGTAGCTAGGGTTTCAAAGCTTATGAAGCGATCCGAGGGCTCTCTAAGACAGAAAGCACGTACCTTGGGGATTGGCTTGGGTCACCAGCGCTGAGATACGCGTGAATGTTCGGAAATTGACCGGCGTGATGATCGAGACGGCCAGGCGGCTTACGACCCTCGGGCCACCTGATCTTTTCAGGTCCCTGCGCCCGAGGGGCAGCTCGCGCGATGAACGAGCTGACCGGTTTGCTGAGCGGCTTACATTTACTGAGCTGGGAAAATACGGTCCGCGAGCGTGCCGGCGGATCATCATCTCGCCCGGTAGACGTCATTCGGCGCTGAGCCATCTCCCTCTGCCTCGATACTTCTCGAGGCGCGGCGACTGGAACCTAGTTGCCCCCAACAGGGAGCTTGGCACCATTTTTCCGAGTCCGGGGGGCCGACATCGTCGGCCTACAGCATTAGCGGCCGGCGGCTGACGCAGATCGCTCTGATGATGCTGCCGGCCGGCAAGCCGCAGAAAGAAGGGAATAGCCGCGATCCGGCCTACGGCGACAACATAGGTAGTCCGGCAGGAGATGTGCAGACAGCAGGCGCAGAAGCGTACAAGCATTTTGTATGTTCATGCGGAGCCGCGCCGGCATCCTCTTGTATGCGGGATTTGTTGTGAGGTGAGCAAAGCAGTTGTGAACATTGTTCATCGTTATCATCGAGACCGTGGATTTCGCCGCCGCGAGTGCCGCGCGCGGACAGCGCGGCGGCCGCGGCAGACTCCATGTCGGCAATGAGAATTGAATTGCGGGCCGCACTCGCTAGCAGCAGGCCGCATTTGCGGTAAGATCGTCTCATCTCGTATCCCACAAACGATTGAATCTGACGTCCTTCGAATGCGGGAGCTGCTCCTTGCTGCACTTTCGATATGTTGCCTCAGGCAATTTTAAGCGTGTCGCCGCCGATTTCGCGGTTGCAAGGGCAGAGCTCATCAGTCTGTATCGCATCCAGAACGCGTAACGTGTCAGTCGGGCTGCGGCCGACATTGAGGCTTGTCGCATAGACATGCTGGATCGTGTTCTCAGGATCGACGATGAAGGTGTAGCGATGCGCGATGCCATCACGCGATCGCACTCCAAGGCCATCGACCAGTGCGCCCTTGGTGTCGGCAAACTGCCAGATCGATAGACGGTGCAGATCCTTGTGCTCACGCCGCCAGGCGAGCTTGCAGAACTCGTTATCGGTCGAGCCACCAAGCACGACTGCATCGCGATCGGCGAAATGCTTGGACAGGCGAGCAAACTCAGCGATTTCGGTTGGGCAGACGAATGTGAAATCCTTCGGGTAAAAAAAGATGACTTTCCATTTTCCGGGGAAACTCCTCTCAGTCAGCGTCTCGAAGGCGCTCTGCCCGTTCTCCTCTTGCAGGTGAAAGCCGGGCTTCACGCCTGTGATGTCGAACGGCGGCAACTTACTTCCAATTCCAGGCATATTGTCCTCACAACATCGCGTTACACGGAAACAGCGTTCCGCGACTGGCAAAGCAAGCGATATGCCACCCATCTGCCGGCAAGTACCCATCATGCCGGTCGTGGAACATTCGCCTTTGATGCTGGCGTGTCCTCGAACCCCATCTGCACCGGATGGTCCTCAATTGACTTGGCCCGGCATTCCCCGTTCCGCGCTCTTTCGCCCGGCACTCGTAGTGGAATCCACGCGCCGGCTTTGTCAGGTTTGTCTCAGAGCTCTTGCCGCTGTCGGGTCCGCCACAGCATCCAGTCTCGGACGCTGCGCTATTAGTCGAGCCTAGTCAGATGCTTAACGCGCGTGCGAACGAATGGCACGCCAGTTGCTAACTGGATGCAGCAACAACGAGTGAGGGCTGAGGGCACGCCGACGCCGATGGCGAGCGATGGCCTCCTTCCCGAAACCCGTGTGCCCACGTTTCTGAGAGAGAGAAACAGCCTCGCGCGTTCCGCGCGAAAAATTGGCAATCGGTTGATGGAGAGCAACATGTCTTCGCTGAGACAAATCGCGTTTTATGGCAAGGGTGGCATCGGTAAATCGACAACGTCGCAAAATACGCTGGCGGCTCTTGCTGAGCTGGGTCAAAGGATTCTCATCGTTGGCTGTGATCCCAAAGCGGACTCGACTCGCCTCATCCTGCACGCCAAAGCGCAGGACACCATTCTGAGTCTGGCGGCGAATGCCGGCAGCGTTGAGGACCTCGAAATCGAGGACGTCATCAAGCTCGGCTACAAGGACATTCGATGCGTCGAGTCCGGCGGTCCAGAGCCGGGGGTGGGGTGCGCCGGAAGAGGCGTGATCACTTCGATCAACTTTCTGGAGGAGAATGGCGCCTATGAGGACATCGACTATGTCTCTTACGACGTGCTCGGCGACGTTGTCTGCGGTGGCTTCGCGATGCCTATCCGCGAGAACAAGGCACAGGAAATCTACATCGTGATGTCCGGCGAGATGATGGCGATGTATGCCGCCAACAACATCTCCAAGGGTATTCTGAAGTATGCGAATTCCGGCGGCGTGCGCCTCGGCGGCCTGATCTGCAACGAGCGGCAGACGGACAAGGAGCTGGAGCTGGCAGATGCTCTTGCCAAGAAGCTCGGCAGCCGGCTGATCTACTTCGTGCCACGAGACAATGTCGTGCAGCACGCGGAGCTGCGCCGCATGACTGTGCTGGAATACGCGCCAGAGTCCAAGCAGGCGGATCACTATCGCAATCTCGCGACCAAGATCCACAATAATGCAGGACAAGGCGCCATCCCGACGCCAATCAGCATGGACGAGCTCGAGGATATGCTCATGGAGCACGGCATCATCAAGCCTGTCGACGAGAGCCTGGTCGGCAAGACCGCCGCCGAGCTCGCCGCTGTTTCGGCATAGTTGATGTTGTCGGCCTTCTCGACCGGGGAAGGCCGACATCGTCCACTCAGAAGCTGGGGGACCTTCATGATTGGCACACAAAGCAAATTGGCCGATACGATGTCATCTCCTGTATCAGCAGCTCACATCGCCGAGCAGCGCGACGCAAGTGAGCTCTACGGGCTTCTGACCGGGCGCCATCCAACAGAAGTCGACATCAGCGACGATGACGATTTCGATCGCCATGTGCTCGCTTGCGTTCTCGCCGCATCCGCTATGGATGGCGGCCAACTTCCCGAACGGGCTGGCTTGACTACCCAGGAGCTCGATGCGCTCTTGGTGCAATACTTCCCATCCACCCCAGTCAGGAGTTGTACCTGGCGCGAACAGTCCGCGTTACCGGCTCCTGACGAGACGATTATGGTGCGCGACCTCCTGCTTGCGCAACGTTCCACCCATGGCGAGGTCGGCGGTTGGCTCGCGACGATGATCGCGCGGCGCGCCATGGAGCCTAATCACCTGTGGGAAGATCTCGGTCTGCGGGAGCGGGACGAATTGTCCCGCCTCCTGATGCGCCATTTCGAGCCGCTGGCGGCTCGCAACACCAAGAACATGCGCTGGAAGCGCTTCTTCTATCGCACGCTATGCGAAGATGACGGTCTGGTGATGTGTACCACGCCGGTCTGCACGGAATGCAATGATTTTGATCTTTGCTTCGGCGAGGAGAGCGGGGAGAGCCGGATGGCCGGACGCCGGCGGGATCATCTGCGTCGTCTCGATGACTCAGTCCAACCCATCCCAAGTTCGCAAGACTGAGCTCATAATGGATGCCCCCTCCTGGCGCGAGTCCCGGTGTATCGGACGAGCTTTCGGCCAGCTGTCACATGACGAGACTGAGGGTTTGAAAAGAGACAAACAACTTCGCGCAGGCGGCCTAAGCTGGACGCGGCGGCGCCTGATGATCGCGGCTTGATAACTGGCGGAGGCGACCGTCACATTTACCGCCGAGATGTTCTATGTTGACGCGACGATCGACGCCAACATCCGCCTCTTGATCGCGCCCCGCTGAACTTATTTACGAACACCGACTTGTGGTTGGACCGAACCCGATGGCTCAAAAATCTTCCTCGATAAGCGCCGGAATGCACGCGCCTTCCCCGAAGTGCTGTAGCTTGAGGTGAGGCCCGAACCGTTGGCCGGCTAGCAAGCTTCCAAGCTCGGCGCCTGCCTTCAGCTCGGTCGCAAACGCACCGAACCTGGCGCTCCGCCGTTTCCACCCTGTCGGATTTGCGACACACCCGACTAATCTGAAATTCGGCGTCATTCACAGGTTCTTGGGAATTCGAGCGGGTTGGCACAGCAGTTGCTGAACAGCTTCCGGAATAAACATACGGAGCCGCTGATGGCGTTCGCCGCCGCAATCACCGGGCCCGACAAAGATCGGTCGAGGTCCATAGTCCTTAACGACACCACCTTGCGCGACGGCGAACAGACACCCGGCGTGGCCTTCACGACACCGGAAAAGGTCTCGATCGCGCGTGCGCTGGCCGCGGCCGGAGTCACGCAGATCAAGGCCGGAACGCCGGCGATGGGTCAGGAAGAGATTACCGCGATCCGAGCGGTCGCCGAAGCGGGCCTTGCGGCCACGATCATCGGCTGGTGCCGATGAAACCCGCGGACGTCGATGCGGCGATCGAGGCCGGTGTTTCGATGGTCAGCCTTTCGATTCCATCGTCGGACGTGCAGATTGCAGCGAACTCGGTGGCGGCCGCTTGGCCGCGCTGGAGCGGGTGAAGCGCTTCATGGCCTATGCTCGCACCAAGGGACTGGATGTTGCGGTGGGTGGCGAAGACTCCTCGCGTGCCGATGTCAACTTCCTGATCGACCTGGTCGACCTGATCGCAATCGCCAAGGCGGCCAGCGCGCGGCGCTTTCGTGTCGCAGATACGCTGAGCGTGCTCGATCCCGACGCGTCCTTCGCGCTCGTGGCCGCACTGCGCGCCAGCACCGATCTCGAGCTCGGATTCGACGGCCATGACGATCTTGGGCTGGCGACGGCTAATACGCTGGCGCCGATCAAGGCCGGTGCGACGCACGCCTCTGTGACGGTCATTGGACTGGGCGAGCGAGCCGGCAATGCGCCGCTGGAGGAAGCTGCCGTCGCAGTTAGGCAGCTCTACGGCCGTGATACCGGCGTGCTGGTATCTGAACTGGAAAAGCTCGCGGCCGCCGTTGCAGCCGCAGCGTGCCGCACCATTGCGCTCAACAAGGCGATTGACGGCGAGCATGTCGTTACCCATAAACCCGGCATCCACGTGGGCTCTCGAAAAGACCGGCCCACCTACCAAGCGCTGGACCCGGGGTTACTCGGCCGCTCCCACCGCATTGTGATCGGCAAGCATTCAGGCCTTGCCGCTATCACTTCGCTCTTGTCCGAGTTGCAGCTTTCGGTCACCGCCGAGCAAACCGAAACCATTCTCGCGCGCGTCAGCAAGCATGCCATCGAGCACAAAGGTCCGGTTTCGCAGAAAACGGTGGTGGCGATCTGGCGCGACATTCACGAGAGATCGCTCGTCAACCGAGGGCGATCGGGTGGTCAGCCATGCGCATCGCGCGATCAGGTTGGAACATTCGAGCCAGGACGGTTTCTCGGCGCGGATCTAATGGAGGTTGAAAATGACGACGGACGGGATTCTTTCGCAATTGAACAAGGCCTCGGCGGCAGAGGAGTTTTTTGCACTGCTCGGCGTCGAGTACGATGCGAAAATCATCGACGTGGCGCGGCTTCATATCCTGCGTCGCATGGGTCAATATCTCGCCGGCGAGGAGTTTACCGGTGCATCAGATCCTGACATCGCCTCGCGTTGCAAGGCCACGCTTGAGCGCGCCTATGCCGACTTCGTCACGTCCTCCCCGATCGAACAGCGCGTGTTCAAGGTCCTGAAGGATGCGGCCGCACCACAACCGAACAAGCATCCAGCATTGGTGCAGCTCGGTTCTTTGGAGTGAATTGAGTTTATATCTCGTGCTCTGGAGCGTGAAGGTTCAGAGAACCTGCCAACGACCCAAGTTGCAGTTACGGCCTCGCGGATCCGCAGCTTGGACACTCGGCTCCTTAAGGGTAATCACGGCTCAGCCCGGATATTTCCGTCGTTTCAAGCTGGTCTCATGATGCAGCTATCTCCTGCAATGGTACGCCGGCAGCGGGGAGCGCATATTTGGCGAGGAAAGCGCAGCAAGGTTCGGATGAATGTCTTCTGTCGCATTCCGGACACGGGTCAGCACGGTTTCGAATGTTCCGATCCTCGTGAGAGGCTGCCAATCCGATTTCCTTCAGTATGATTCTGTATTGGCGGTCAATTTTCATCGTCTGCGCAATTGGTACGACAATTGCTGACATATGCTCAGCTAGTCTGGAGAAGCGAATGCACATCTTGGTCCGCATCGAGTTTGTTTTGGACGCCACGCAGTTTCGCGCGCGCTGCCTGTCGGCATCATGATGCGTCACGACGCCAAAGCGATGGTTGCATATTCCGGCCTGGCTGAGCTGAAAGCTGCGCTTGATCCGCGCCAAAGATTCGTCGACGAAATCACTCCCGTTGGCCGATCTATGGCCGAGACTTCCCGGGGGAACCCCTTGCTCTCCAGCGCCGGCCGCGCGGCGCCGTTGACGGGCGGCTTCACCGCCGGCCCTCGTGCCCTCGCCAAGAGTTGCGGGCGTGTCGCTGCAATCGGCAAGATTGCGAGGGCATTCAGAGTAATGGATCGCGTTTTCACCGGCAAGCTCGCGGCCGACAATGGCACCAGCCGAGCCTCTGGTAGGTCCTCGATCTGTTCCAGCTCGGTTGCATCTCGAGGATGAGGGGGACCAATCGATCGGCTCGCGTGACCGCGCGGTTGCGTGCCTCACTAGTTGCCAAATGGTGGCTGCCCCAGAATGCCGAACCCGGAAAGAACCCGAAGCGCGTGCTTCCGGGCTCGTCGACAAAAGTCCAGCAATGGGTGTCTCGGCCCCGCGCTGCTGCCAGGCGGTGTTGACAAAATGACGGCGGGCACGCGGCCGAACGTTAACTGAAGCAATCTTCACCCGCTAATTCAAAGCTGGAGGCGGAGCACGCGTCGCTGGCGAGCCGCTACTGAACACGGATGGGAGTACAGATGATGAGCACCGCACCCAAAAGCGCAGCTCCGGCCGCGGGTGGTGGTCGCGCGGCGACCAAGAGGGAGCTGCCCGAACGATTCAAAGCGTATAAGCACGTCTGGGTCTTCATCGAGCAGGAACGCGGGATAGTACACCCCGTCTCCTGGGAGCTGATGGGTGCCGGCCGACGGCTTGCCGACAAGCTCAACGTTAACCTCGCCGCGGTTGTCATCGGCCCAGTCGGGGAGACAACGCAGCAGGCGGTCGCCGAATCCTTCTGCTACGGCGCCGACCTCGCCTATATCGTCGCGGATGATCTCTTGGCCGATTATCGCAATGAATCCTACACCAAGGCCCTGTCAGAGCTGGTCAATACGTACAAGCCGGAAATCCTACTCCTAGGGGCAACTACACTCGGCCGCGATCTCGCCGGTTCAGTGGCCACCACACTGCTCACCGGCCTAACTGCCGACTGCACCGAGCTCGATGTCGATGCCGACGGCTCGCTTGCAGCGACCCGGCCGACGTTTGGCGGCTCACTATTGTGCACGATCTACACACTGAACTACCGTCCACAGATGGCAACCGTCCGTCCGCGCGTGATGCCGATGCCCGAGCGCGTGACCGGCGCGGTCTGGCGCGTCATCTCGCACCCGCTCGGGCTTGTAGAAGAAGATATCGTCACAAAAGTGCTGTCGTTCCTGCCAGACCGCGATTCTAAAAAGTCCAACCTTGCCTATGCCGACGTGGTCGTCGCTGGAGGGCTCGGTCTGGGGTCGCCTGAGAACTTCCAACTGGTACAGCAGCTCGCGGACGTGCTTGGCGCCGAATATGGCTGCTCGCGGCCGCTGGTCCAGAAGGGCTGGGTCACCTCGGACCGACAAATCGGCCAGACCGGGAAAACCATTCGGCCAAAGCTCTATATCGCGGCCGGTATTTCCGGCGCGATCCAGCATCGCGTTGGCGTGGAGGGGGGCGACCTCATCGTTGCCATCAACACCGACAAGAACGCTCCGATCTTCGACTTCGCCCATATCGGCATCGTCACCGACGCCATTCGACTGTTGCCCGCATTGACCTCTGCATTCCGCGCGCAGCTGTCGCCGCACTCGCACGACCGCATCGCTGGTTAGGGGAGCTTGTTATGATCGAGGAAAGGTTCGACGCGATCGTCGTCGGTGCTGGCATGGGCGGGAATGCGGCAGCGCTGATCATGGCCGAACGGGGCCTAAAAGTGCTGCAGCTGGAGCGCGGCGAGTATTCGGGATCGAAGAACGTGCAAGGCGCCATCCTCTATGCCGATATGCTGGAGAAGCTGATCCCGAATTTCCGAGAAGATGCACCGCTTGAGCGGCATCTCGTCGAGCAACGCTTCTGGATCGTGGACGAGCGTTCGCACACCGGGATTCACTATCGCTCCGATGACTTCAACGAGGAAAAGCCGAACCGCTACACCATCATCCGCGCCCAGTTCGATAAATGGTTCTCGCAGAAGGTCCGCGAGGCCGGCGCCACGGTGCTGTGCGAGACCACGGTGACCGAGCTCCTCCAGGATTCCGATGGGAGGGTCGTCGGGGTGCGCACAGACCGAGATGGGGGTGAAATCCATGCAGATGTCGTCGTGCTGGCCGAGGGGGTGAACGGAGTGCTGGGGACGGGTGCGGGCTTAAGAGGGCGGCCGAAACCGGACAAGGTCGCACTCGCGGTCAAGGAGATGCATTTCCTATCGCGCGAGACAATCGATGCTCGCTTCAATCTCAAAGGCGACGAGGGGCTCGTCATCGAAGCCGCCGGAACCATCTCCCGCGGCATGACCGGTATGGGCTTCATCTATTCCAACAAGGAATGCATATCGCTCGGTATCGGCTGTCTTGTTGCCGACTTCCAGCGTACCGGCGAGACGCCTTACGGCCTGCTCGAGGGCTTCAAGCGTCACCCGTCCGTCGCGCCGTTGATCGAGGGTTCGGAAGTAAAGGAATATTCCGCGCATTTGATCCCCGAAGGTGGATACAAGGCGATCCCGCAGCTTTGTGGTGAGGGCTGGGTCGTTGTCGGAGACGCCGCCCAGCTCAACAACGCCATCCATCGCGAGGGGTCCAATCTGGCGATGACGTCGGGCCGTATCGCCGCGGAAGCGATCTGCCTTATCAAATCGCGAAATGATCCGATGACGGCCAAAAATCTTTCGCTTTACAAAAAGCTGCTGAATGATTCGTTCGTGATCAAGGACCTGAAGAAGTACAAGGATATGCCGGCACTTATGCATACCCACTCGCAGAACTTCTTTCTCACATATCCGCAGCTCTTCTCCAAGGCGATGCAGGATTACGTGCGCGTCGACGGCACACCAAAGCTTGAGAAAGAGAAGCTGATGCTGAGCTCGTTCATCAAGGCGCGGTCGTGGAGTGGACTGTTCAGCGATGCCCTGCGCATTGCCCGGGCCTGGCGGTGATCACAAACCAAAGACAACGACGAACGACGGAGCCAGAAACAATGCCGAGCGAGCCATCCCGACGTGTCGAGGACAAACTGTTCTACAACCGCTATCTCGTTGATTCCGGCCGCGCCCATATCAAGGTGCGGCCGCACACCACACCATCCTCGCGGCTCTTATCGATGCTGAAGGCCTGCCCTGCACGGTGCTACGAGCTCAGCGATAAAGGTCATGTTGAGGTGACAGTCGACGGATGTATCGAGTGCGGTACCTGCCGGGTGATCTGCGAAGAAAGTGGCGATATCGAGTGGAGCTACCCACGTGGCGGTTACGGTGTGCTATTCAAATTTGGTTAAAGCTTCGGGGTAGCGGCTGATTGGCAGGCTGCGGCGTTCTCGCGATACAACGAGATCACGCGCGAAATTGAGATTTCACCTGATTCAATCGAGTCCAGATCTTTCCATCTACCGCGCGCGCCCTTGCCAGGTTCCGCTATAATATGCTCGGAGATAGCCAAAGCGAGCGGATCCGAAACAGGGCGCAACGCATTGGCGGGATTAGGTTGTCCATCTCGGATCTGTCGACGGATCCTGGTTCTCTTCCCCAATATCTGGCCGGTTCGTCCTCCTTGGAGTTCGCGGCGATCCGCCTGCCGCCGCTGCCTCGCGACGCTGCCTATCACCTACAAACGGAACGCTCGAAGCAGGACTACGCTTGCGCCGCCGGCCCGACGAACGTGCCATCGAGCGCCTTGTAGACAGACAGGTACGAGCGGATCACGAAATTAGCGCTTTGTGACTCCTTCGCGCGACCGCCGGTTGCGCGTTCGTCAGGCGGGCTGCGCGCATGCAGCACACAAGTTTGCACTTTCATTCGCCTGTATAGGGGGGATATATGATCGGCCGGAGAGCATGACGATGGTTCGACTACAAACGAGCAGGGCAGCCGCTAACGCGCGGCGAGCAGAAGCACGCCATGAGAGTTCGGTCGGCGACATCCAGGCCCGCATAGCCGAACTGAGAAGCTTGCCGCGCGAGAACCTCGCGGATGCGGTGTTCATGCTCTCGATGAATGCAAGACGGCAGCGCGAGTTGATACGACATGCGATCGAGAAGCGCGCCGAGGTCGACTTGGACTTTGATCCGCTGCCGAATGCTGATTTGGCGAGCTATCTCGCGAATGATGTGGTTTCGACCTTAGGCCACCACGTCGCTGACCTTCCGACCTTGCTGGACCTGTTGGTTGAGCGAGCGCCTGACGTCTGCTTCACCGTGGATCGGGAGGAGGCCGTTTCGCGCTAGCCGCAATCATTCGCGAACAGCGGCTCGAGGGAGTCCTTGAAGGCCTCAGGCTCGCCGGGCTCCTGAACCAGCCAGCGAAGGATCGCCATGCCTGGATCGGTTCGGAAGCGGATTTTAGAGGAGCTGCCGAGCGTGCGTGAGTGTCCAGGGGGCTTTGAGGGACAGTCCTGCAAGATGGAATGTCCAGAGCGGATGGGGACGTCAGAAAATCTCGGCGCATGCTTGCGAGCTCAAAACCGCATCGAAATTTGCGGCGTAGTTCCTTTGTCATCCGTTTAGTATTTATCGCTGACGCGGAGCCGCTATGCACGCCCCGTCGCAGTCCCCGGCCGCGTCAAGCTCGGCGACCTTCGCGTTAGCGAGGGCGAGATCCGCAGTTCTGAGCTTTCATGTCCAGTTGCTGCGCGCGTTTTTCGCGCTGGCGGATCATGCAACCGTTCGCTAACAGCCACGCAAGGGAAATCACGGCAGGACACGTCGACCGAGCCGCGGCGATGTGGCAAAGCGGCGAAAGGCAGTCGCTCAACCCAGTGAGGCGTCCTGGTGAAATCGACCGACGTTGTTTCGGTAGTCGCTGGCTGCGCCTGGGGGGCGGGGCAAGGCCTGGCAAGTATTCCGCGACCAAGTCGAGAACAGCAGAGAAGCTGAGTGGCGGCCCGCTGCAAATTGGGCAAAAGGGCCTTCTTGGGTGGCGCTGGATCGTCGACATGAACGCTCCGCCGCGCGTCTGCCATACACCCCCTATCCTTGCTCGATCCTCGGGGAAACGAACTCGCCCCGGCTATTTGCTGTGTTCGCGAGCGCACCGGGATTTCGCCGAACCTCGCGTCCACGAGCACGGCGAAGACATGGCCGAAATCCGCAGCTGAGTGCGGCCGAACGGCGGGTCCCACGTCAACGCTTGGTCAGGTCGGTCAGTAGGCCCGCTCAAACCCCACGAAGGCGCCTCCACGCGCTACGGCCAGCCGCACTCAGTGAGCTGCTGTAATAATCTGAAAGCATCCGATCGCAACTTCCATCACGATCAGCACGACTATAACGCACTCAAGACGCAGCGAGCGCCGTGTGTCGATGATGTCCGTCAGTGCGTTAGCCGTTCCGGATATGGCCTACAGCTTGCGCTCAAGCATCTCAAGACGCTCCTTCAGTTCGTATTCGTCTTTCAGACGCGAATAGAGCCGCTCGAGTTCCGGCTTCTCCCAGAGTGCGTCGGGCTTTTCGGCAATGGCGACGCGGCCCGCGACGCGCTGCGGGACCAGGAGCGCATTGCCGATCAGTTGGAGAATGCCCTTGCGGCCCCGCGGCGTCCGGCCGCGCTCGGCTAGTTCGCGTGCAAAGGGTTCGATCACGTCGAACACCGCGGCGACACGGCGCTCATCTCGCTCCAGCGCCGTGCTCTTGGCTAGCGTATCGGCGATCAGCAGCAGCCGATCGTCGCTAAATTCTCTGAGACAAATCCGCCCGACCGGCAGGATGACCTCGGCGCTCTGGTCATTGCAGAGCTGCGCCTGCGCGCTCTCCTCCTCATAGGAGCTGAGTTCACCGATGACCCGCGATATCAGGGTTCCGATCAGAGCGGTTTCTTCCGAGGGCGACAATCCGATGAGCACTACAACGCCATAGCGGACGATCACGACAAGGCCCGCATGAATGCGGAAAGCGACCGGCGTCGAGGACACTAGCGTTCCGATTTCGAGAGCCGACGGGCTGATGCGATCGCCCAGCATGACTGCGCGAATGCTCAGCATCGAGGCGGCCGCCGTCTGTTCGGAGACGGCAGGCTTACCGGGCGTAAGTTGATCCATGTTCACTTTAGCATCCGGTTTGACTGCGACACGATAGCGTTCCCCCGGGACCTTCAAACACGTCCAGAACTTCGTCGCAGATGGTGCAGCGGAATTTGCCGGGCGCGTCGCTGAGAGATGATGCTGCGATCCAGAAAATGCCGGTTCGAAGTTTGGATGGGTGCGTCGCCATTTCCATGTTCGTGCATGCTTGGCCGCAAGGTCAATCGAATGACCCAGCAACTCTTGGAGGAATTCGACGACCCGGGCCGCCAAACATTTGGCTGCGCCATAGGCGTCGTCCTCGAAACAAGGTCGAGCAAGATTGATGCCGAACCGGTGTCTTCGCGCCAACGGCGTCAGGAGTTTCCGCTTCAATGGGCGAGCGAAAATGATTGTCTGAAACGGCACAGGTTGACCAAAGACTGGCCGCGATGTGTGTTCAATTTCCTCCAGAGCATGTCGGCTACAGAACACGGCGAATCCTGCGCGCCGCCGGATGCTTCAAGGCAATCAGAGCCTTAACCGCTGCAGCGGCGCTGGCATAGCTGTTGCTATGAAATGTCGCAATGACCGAGCGAAGGCGGAGTGCACACCCGGTCCGATCTGGCGAAAACAGGACGTTACCAGTGGACCGAGGGTGGCGAAGGTGAAGTGCCGTTTTCAACCGTCAGCCACACGACGTCCAGCCAAGGCCCGGGTACAACGGCAGAAAGGACTTGAGACCGTGCATATCGAACCGGGAATAGTAACAGGCGCCAAGCTCGTGTTGAGGTACGCGACAGGCATTGCGACGGGCTGCGTCATCGCCAAGCTTGTGGTCGAGACCATAAGCGAGCGGGGCGCTCTGTCATTTGCTATGCGAGCCATCGCCGCGACGGGCCTTGTGTTCACGTTTTTCGAAACCTGCCGCACTTTGCGGGTGGGGTCTCCGAAGTGCACTTCGTGCGGCGCTCGACGCGGTCACTGTTGTTCGGCGCGGCGCCGGCTGCCTTTGGTCTTGCGCTCGGCCTTTTGCTGCAAGGCGTCCTCTTTGTTCCGACCGATCTGCCGCAATATGGTATGAATGCCACGACGCTTCTAGTGCCGCTGTTTGCGAGCCGGGCGCTCGCCAAGCGGCTCATTCCATCCAAGGCCGCCTATCGCGCGGTCGCTAGTGAGCGGACGCGCACTACCGAGTTCGACCTGCTGGTGCGTGATGCGGCCAAGGCGAACTGCCGCAACGACGTGGACGAATGGCGGGATGCGGTCAGCGCAGCAGCCTGGTCGCAGAGCATCGGGGGCGGGGTTGGACACCAGGGGCGTCTTGCGCTGCTGATAAACGGGAATTCATCCGTCGAACGAGGTTACCCATGCAACATTAGCAGCCTCCTAATCACAGCCGCGATGGCACGCCGTTCGGCGGCTTCCCATGCTCTGCTGCAGTCGGCCGGAATGTTCGCAGTTCGACAAAGAAGATCGCCATGTATGGATTGATCGTGGTGTTGACCATACTCGCACTGTGCAGCATCGTGTTTGCCGGCGAATTGACGGGGCCGGCAAAGGTCATCAGCACCGACACTCTTGAAATTCACGGGACGCGCGTTCGGCTCTGGGGCATCGACGCGCCGGACAAGACGCAAATGTGCCGAGATATCAACGTCAATCCATATCGATGTGGCCTCAGGGCCGCGAGCGAGCTTGAAATCTTCATTGCAGAGCGCGAAGTCAGTTGTCTGTCAGTCCTGGAGGATGAGTGTGGACGGACGATGGCGATCTGTTCAGCTGATGGCATCGAACTCGGAGAATGGTTGGTGCGTAACGGTCTCGTGCTCGATTGGGCGCGATACTCCAGGGGACGATACCACGCTGCGCAACGCGCGGCCGATCGTGCCGGACTGGGCTTGTGGGCGGGCAGCTTTGCCGTACCTTGGCTATATCGAGCGTGCGTTCGGTTAGGTGGTCGACCAGCCAGCTGTTCTGACGACGCGAATGCACACCCTTGACCCGTATTCCCTAGACCAGAATATATGCCAGAGTCGGTTCCGCACAAAGTGACAGTCACGGGCGAGCTGGCGTCGACCGGGAGTGAGCAGGCTTACCACTGCCGCCCAACCATGCTCAAAGAAGTAGGACGGTCTCAAGCTCTCGTAAGCGCGAAAGTCGCAAGACAGAAAATCGCAAGCTCCGCAGGAACGCCTCGTTCTCGGCGTAATTCTTCGGAACCATGGACTCGCGGTCATGCCAAGGCGGCGCCTTTTCGAGTTCGAGAGAGAGCCGCATTTACTCGGAAGAATGGCGGGCTCTCCGGAGCCTAAACAAGACAAAGGCGTGGCACGGAACAACAATCAGATTCCGCCGGGTACAGGTTGAGCGGAAGAAAGAAGGCCACTGGCGTTCAAGGCACCACTGGGCGAGGTAGGCAACACGAATGAGGCTTGGGATGCAGCCTACCTCCACGCCATTCGCCTCAAACTTTCAGGTTTTGACATGCCCAGAGCTCGCAGCTTGATTCCCAGAGGTCGCCAGATGCTGTCCCGCCAAAACTCATACACTCGCGCTCAAATCTGATGGACCAAGCAGGTGCGACGCTTGCTCAACGCCGCCCCGAGGGGCCATCGAAACGACGGCAGTCGAATTGCGCCCTTTGCCGCGGGAACGCCGCATAGGTACCTTTCCGGACTTCGCTGCTGTTGGCAATATCGGCCGCGATTGCCGTTTCAAGCCACGGCTGCTCCGACATAGGCCCAGCATTTGGCCGGGCGGGTAGGAACCACACAATGAAGTCGCACCGGTAATTCGAGGAGCGGAGCTGAGCTCACTCAGAGATCGCAAGCTCACCTGACTGCGATCTAAGAATTGAACTGGTCGGCAGTCCCCGATGGTGCCGACGCGGGATGGTCGGAAGCAGTTCGGAGCAAACGAACACGATCTGCCGGTCTGCATTTTCTCCCCTGCTGCTCCGGAGATCAGGCTTCTTATAACTCCGGCAAGCGACCTTTCGTGACCGTCGCCAGAGGCCCACCAAAATAGCTGGGTTTCATTGCCGTTCTATTCGCACGGCGATCTCGGCAGCGAATTCTTCGTGCCGTTCTGGGTGGTGCTATTGTGCCAGACCGATGCCGGGGGGACCCTGATGGGCGGCTGGCGTATCGTGCGCTAGGGCTTTCGCGTCACGACCAGGTCGCGGCCAGATGGTCTCGGTCCAGAGGCATTGCATCAGCATGTTGTTCTTGGCGACTTTCCTCGCCATTATCGGCGCCGCGCCCCTTAGCGGTGCGCTGGAACGTGGCCAGCTCGATCGTCTATGCCTGGAGAGAATTACGTGCCAGCCTCGGCGATCGTTGCGGCGCTGACCTGATGGGGTCAATGCTTTCGATGTTTTCGTCAGGACACGAGCTTCAGCCCGACAATGCCGGCGACGATCAGCCCGATGCTGGCAAGGCGAAACGCGGCGGCCGGTTCTCCGAACAGGATGATCCCGAGCGCTGCGGTGCCGACCGCACCGATGCCGGTCCAAACCGCATAAGCAGTTCCAATGGGCAGCGTCTTTAGAGCAAGGCCGAGCAGGATCACGCTGCCGGCCATGGCCGCGAGCGTGAGCACGGACGGAACGGGCTTGGTAAAGCCCTCAGTGTATTTGAGGCCGATTGCCCAGGCGACCTCCAGCAGGCCGGCGACCAACAAAATGCTCCAGGCCATGGCGGCCCTCCGTTCATGGCACGGTCGTCCCGCGGCTGATGTGGTGATGAGCTGGAAGGCCACCTTGCCAGGGCTCGCGATTCACTTCGAGGGGTCAACTTCTCTCAAAAATCAGCATTCCGACGTTATCGGTTCGGCGAATTCACACGATCGACAAAGCAGAAAGCCGTCCGTTCCGTTCATGCGATCGGCAATCTTGCAAAAAGCTGCCCCTTCGAAGAGATCCTTGTACCTGTCGCGGAGAAGGTTGCCCAGAACGTGTCGTCGCTCAAAATCCATGCAGCAGAAAGTAACGTCGCCGTTTGGGAGAAGAACATTACGATATTGCCGTTCGTCAGGACATGTCAGTGCTCCAACGATTGGCTGCCGCGCTCCAACCATCTTCTCGCTGTTGCCAGCCCTGCTGCACAGCGGACGCGAGCGAACCAGCGCTTCGTCAGGAATTATGCCGATAAGTTCGGGATGCACCTCGCCCATGACTATGAAGAGCAACGATGAAATGTCGGCATCGACAAGTTGGCGCATCAAATCGACATAGTTGCGCCTGACGAGACCACTATTCATGTGCGTGCCGTCATCAAAAACATGCACCAGGAAAACGCGGAACTGCAGCGCACGCAAGCGTCTTAGATCCCGCCCGTTCATCCCTACCAGGGTTGTGAAAATTCGGATTCCATGGCCACAAGCATAGGCATGCTCAACCATTTCGGTGCAAGCCGGATTGAGCCAAGGCTCCGAATACCCGGAAAAGCTGATGTCGACAGCTGCTGGTACGCGCGCCAGACATCGCTTGAAATCTTGGAGAGAAAGATGCTTCACGTCGGATATCGCTCTTTGCCGTTCGGCAAACTTGTCCTGCGGGCAATAAGAACATCCGACGACACAGCCCGTTGTCGTCGTTATCTCCAAGACCCTGCCGCCACTGATTGCGGAGCGCAGCTCCTGTAGAGTCATCGATTTTATATTGTCCACTTCCGCGCTCCGCGTTTGGAACAAAGAGAGCTTGAGAGGACTGTCGATTTGCATCTCATGCCGATTCGCCCATGCATCATTCTCGATTCGTCGTCCATCAGCGCGACACGGCACGGTCGCAAGCGCGATCGCGACAGATGAAGAAAGCGCCACGGCTCTCTCCTTAGCGCCCCAGTCCAGCAGGATTGGAGGGCTGTCGAATGCACATGCCTCGATGGGGTTGGTCTAACGTCTCGTTTGTTCCAACAAGCATCAGTCATGCCATTGGCGGTACTGTCCATAACTCGACACGTCCGCGATAAATGTCGTCCCAAATGCCGCAACGGAAGCGCAACTCTACGCAATCGATAGCGTACAATATGACGCCACGTGCGATTCAAGCTCTCTCGAGAATGAGTTGAATGGCAGCTTTCTTATGAAAAGTGACGGTGTAGCCGCCGCCCCGAGCGCCACGTCATCATGATCAACGTGGTCGGCATCGACCCGCGAAGTTCCCATTGCGAGTGCCCCACCAAGCAGCTGATCCAAAATCTGAGGTGAAAAATCCGTAGGCATGTGAATCTCCTGTCAAAGGTCAGGGAAGCCAACTTACACTGTGCTACTGACACTCTCGGACGCGGCCAGCCTAAGCCGCCCTTGCTCTCATTAGGAGTCACGCAATGGTAGGTCCTCTGACTCAGAAGGACGTCGAGCGCCGCGCATATCAACTGTGGGAGCAAGCCGGAATGCCTAAGGGGCGCGATCAAGAGTTCTATCTAGAAGCGGAACGACAGCTGAACGAAGAGCTGATCCGTCATGAACTCAAGACGCCGGACACGCTGAAGAAAACCGGAAGAGAAGTCTGAGCGCCTTTTTGGCGTCGAGATCAATCCACTAGCTGTTGCAACGATCCACCGGTTGCCCCGACGCACGATGGAGTCGATCCGACCAATACTCGGCACGGTGTCGGCGCGTGTTGCCGTCCGAACGCCATCCTGTCCTCATCCGAGCACAAACCCAACAATCAGTGCGCCCGCGACCGCGCAAATGGTGCGCGTTCGATCGCCGCCTGGCTTCAATAACGCCAGAACCTCTTCTCGACTGGGACTTGAGAGATCTCCCGGGTTCAGCGCCACACGCGGCAGTGGGACTTCGCTGACTCGTTGTCAGCGACCGTCACCTCGATCTCTTCCTTCTCTTCCAAGGTATTTGCCTGGTGCAATCGCATGATCGGATCTGGTCGAGAACGCTAGCCCTCGTTGAGGCTATTAGCTTCAATTGACCCAATCGCTCGTTGAACACCGAGACGGAACGATCGTAAGAGTCTTTCAGCGAGGAGATTAGGTGCCTCTCATCTGGAGCCGCGATACTCGACAGCTGGAGTTGCGCGGAGGTTATCTTCTCGCGAGCTTGGCCAATAGCGTGGAGGACTCTGTCGATACCGCCGCTTTCAATAGCCTCGCCGAGTTCACCCATTCGCTCCTGTGACAATGGGTTCTGGCAAAAAAGGCACCCGGAAAGACTGTGCTTGGCGTGATATTGATATCCCTCTGTCGCCTAGACAAGCATCTGCGGATGGCGCTCAATCTCAGAAAGCTCGCGAGTCGACGGTGATATTCCGCAAACCGCGCGGGCATTACCCAGCACCGAAGCCACTTCGTTGAGGTCAAGGTCAAGAATATGCATTTTTGCTGGAGCTTCCTCCAGCCGACACGTGGCGCGATAAGCCTCCAGAGCTGCTTCGCCGAGTTCGCATTCAGGGCGTAAGCCTCCGAGGGGAGACGCCTTGCGGCGGGCTGGGCTGATGGTTGAGAACTGTACGTATGGACAGCCAGACGATCAGTACTCTGAATCGACTTGAAGTGGTTGATACAGGCCGGCGGCGCCGCTGGTCTGAGGAGGAAGGCGCGGATTGTTTTGGAAAGCCTATCCGAGCCGCGCCTGGTTGCGGCGACAGCGCTGCGATACGGCTTATCACGTTCTCTGCTGGTGACCTGGCGAAGAGCCTTCGCAGCGAACCGAACCAAATCCGAGGCTGGGTTTGTCAGGGCAGTTATGGCCGAGGGCGGGCCCGTGGCGTCGGTGGCGGCCTCATCGGAGAGCGCGACCGCACATTCGACGAAGCGTCGGATTGAGATCGAGCTGGCTGGCGGGCGACGCGTCATTGTTGATGCGGGCGTCGATGTTGAGGCGCTTCGCCGGATCATCGAGATTTTGGATCCGCGATGATCCCGGTTCCTACGGGAGTTCGGGTGTGGCTGGCGACGGGCCACACTGACATGCGCAAAGGCTTCGCCTCACTGTCGTTGCAGGTGCAAGAGGTGCTGCGCCGTGATCCGCTGAGTGGTCATTTGTTCTGCTTCCGCGGACGCAGGGGCGATCTATTGAAAGTGATCTGGCATGACGGCCAGGGAGCATGCCTGTTTACGGAAAAACTCGAGAGAGGTCGTTTTGTCTGGCCGTCGCTGGCGGACGGCGTGGTGTCGATCTCGCAGGCGCAGATGAGCTATCTGCTGTCCGGCATCGACTGGCGCAATCCCCAAGAGTCCTGGCGTCCGACCAGCGTAGGCTGAGACTTTGTCATTTGAGTTTGGCAGCGAATGTGATTCCATCTGGCCATGGACTCCAGCGCCGACCTGCCGCCCGATCTTGCCGCCGCGCATGCAATGATTTTGGCCGAACGCACGGCCAGGCTTGCGGCGGAAGCCAGGCTTGCTGAAGCGGCCAATGCCCAGGCGAAGCAATCGAGCACCGAAGCGCTGATTGCCCATCTCAAGCTCGAGATCGAGAAGCTACGACGCACGATATATGGCACGCGCTCGGAGCGATCGGCGCGGCTGCTCGATTAGCTAGAGCTGGAGCTTGAGGAGCTTGAGGCGGCCGCAACTGAGGATGAACTCGCCGCCGAGAAGGCAGCAGGCAAGACGCAGACGGTGCGTTCGTTTGAGCGCAGGCGGCCCGTTCGCCAGGCCTTCCCCGACGACATCGTGCGAGAACGCGTGGTCCTGCCGGCTCCGACGCAATGCCCCTACTGCGGGTCGGCGCGGCTGTCGAAGCTCGGCGAAAGCGTGACCTCGACGCTGGAGGAGATCCCACGCCGGTTCAAGGTGATCGACACGGTGCGGGAGAAGTTCAGTTGCCGGGACTGCGAGGCGATCACGCAGCCACCGGCACCGTTCTATGCCACGCCGCGGGGCTATATCGGACCGCAGCTTCTGGCGACGATCCTGTACGACAAATTTGGTCAGCATCAGCCGCTGAACCGACAGAGCCAGCGCTTCAAATGCGAGGGGATCGACCTGTCGGTCTCGACGCTGGCGGATCAGGTTGGCGCCGGAGCGTTCGCGGTCAGGCCCATCTTTGAACTGATCGAAGCCCATGTGCTCTCCGCCGATAGGCTCCATGGCAACGACACCAAGATCCCGATCCTGGCGAAGGGAAAGACGGATACCGGGCGGATTTGGACCTATGTCCGCGACGATCGGCCATTTGGCGGGCAAGGTCCGCCGGCGGCGCTGTTTTACGCCTCGCGCGATCGGCGCGGCGAACATCCGGCGCGGCATCTTCAGGACTTCGCCGGCATCCTTCAAGCCGACGCCTATAGCGGGTTCAACGCGCTCTTCGATCCCGGGCGCAAGGCGGTGCCCGCCACGGCCGCCTTCTGCTGGGCGCACGGCCGCAGAGCATTCTTCGAACTGGCCGATATCGCCCAGAACGCTCGCCGCGGAAGATCGGCGACGGCGATCTCGCCCATTGCGCTGGAAGCGGTTCGTCGAATTGACCAGCTGTTCGAGATCGAGCGCGAGATCCATGGGTCGAGTGCTGCGGAGCGGCTACGGGTCCGCCAAGACAGAAGCGCGCCGCTGCTGAGCGATTTTGAGGCTTGGCTACGGGCGGAATCCGCCCGGCTCTCGCGTTCGTCCAACGTGATCAAGCCGATCAATTATCTGCTCAACCGATGGGAAGGCTTTGCTCGCTTTGTCCACGACGGAAGGATCGAGCACGGCAAGGGCGGCAAGGATCGTTTCGTTATGCTCTCGCCGCAGCTTTTGAGGATTCTGCGGACGTATTGGCGGCTCACTCGGTCAAAACGATGGCTGTTTCCCGGCCGCGACGATGAGCGTCCGCTCGTCCCGAACGTACTGCACGCTGCCTGCCGTTCAGCCTGTGCTGCGGCCGGCTTAAGCAAGTCGGTGAAAGTGCATACGCTGCGGCACACATTCGCGACCCATCTCCTGGAGAACGGGGCCGACGTGCGCATTATCCAGGTGCTGCTCGGCCATGCCGGTCTGCAGAGCACGGCGCGCTATACCCAAGTCGCCACCAAGACTATCAGCAATACGCCAAGTCCGCTGGATCGGCTCCGCCTGGAGGTCGTGCCGCCCGGCTGAGCGGACCTGATGGCTCCGGTTCTGGAAGTGGCGGAGATCTTCCGCCGCCATGGCGAAGCGTTTCGGCAAGCCCGTGCCGAGCATCTCGGCCGTGTCGAACGGCGCGTCATGGGCGCCATCGCGGCATGCCGGACGGCTGTGCTCGGTGGCCATGTCGAGCAATGCGATGACTGCGGTGCCACCCGCATTGCCTACAACTCCTGTCGCAATCGGCATTGCCCGAAGTGCCAGGGTTTCGGCGCGCGCGCAATGGCTCGCCGAACGGCAAGCTGAACTCCTTCCCGTACCGTATTTCCACGTCGTCTTCACCATACCGGCCCCCGCCAGAGAGATCGCTTTCCAGAACAAGGCCGTCGTCTATGCCATCCTGTTCCGCTGCGCGGCAGAGACGCTCGCCACCATCGCGGCCGACCCCAAGCATCTTGGCGCTCAGCTCGGCGTGACCGCCGTCCTCCATACCTGGGGCCAGACCCTGCAACACCATCCGCATATCCACTGCGTCGTGCCCGGCGGTGGACCCTCGCTCGACGGCACACGCTGGGTCGCTTGCCGGCCCGGCTTCTTCCTGCCGGTGCGCGTCCTCTCCCGGCTGTTCCGCCGCCTGTTTCTGCAAGAGCTGCAAGCTGCCTTCGCGGCTAGCCAGTTGGGCTTCTTTGGCAATCTCGTCCGTCTCGCCGATCCCGCCGCATTCGGCGAGCGCCTCGCACAACTCCGACGGACCGACTGGGTCGTCTATGCCAAGCCGCCATTCGGCGGGCCCGAACAGGTGCTGGCTTATCTCGGCCGCTATACGCATCGCGTCGCCATCGCCAACAGTAGGCTGATCTCGCTTGCCGACGGCAAGGTGAGCTTTTCCTGGAAGGACTATCGGCAGAATCGTAAAGCCAAAGTGATGACGCTTGATGTCGATGAGTTCATTCGTCGCTTTCTCCTGCACTCCCTGCCGGACGGCTTCCACCGCATCCGCCACTATGGCTTCCTTGCCAATGGCGGACGCAACGATAAAATCGCTCTCTGCCGCCAACTCCTTGCTGTCCGCAACGCGCCGACTGATCAAAGAGCCGGCGACGATCCCCTCGCCACATGCGAGATCCCCGTCTGCCCGTATTGTGGCGGCACCATGCGGCGCGTCGATGTCGTGCCGCGAGCCTACGCGCGCGACCATCCGTTTCGTTGTGATACGTCATGACCAGCGCCTGCACCATTCGCCCCTTCGGTGATCACCTTCTCCACGGCGACGTCCGAAGTCGCCATGGCCGCGCTCGTCACCGAACACCCGGCCAATCGTTCGGCCACGCATCCCAGCGCAGCAAATCGCTCGCCGGATCGCGCCCTTGGCCCGATCAATCGGGCCTTTCACATCCGATGAATGACTCGGGGACGCGCGGCGACCACAGGCGCGCGTTCCCCGCAACCGCACCCGCTGCACTATTCCCATAGCGCCCACAACTCCGCAGCTTCGTTCAATCCGGCTTCTATGAGGTCGCACGCAGGACAGAGTGCGCGGCTCGCGCCTGCCACGCGACCTCACAGAACCCTCAAGATTCCCAAATCAGTTCGTTTCTGATTCACCATGCTGGCTGGGCGGGAGGCCAGCATGGATGGGCAAGCCTTATTCTCTGGGTCTTCGCCAGCGTGTCGTGGCCGCGATTGAGGGCGGGATGTCCCGCAATCGGGCAGCCAAGCAGTTTGGGGTCGCGATCAGCACCGCAATTGGCTGGATGAAGCGGGTCGACGAGACCGGGAGCGTTGCTCCGGGCCAGATGGGCGGTCATAAGCCGAAGGCGATTTCGGGAGAGCCTGCGGTCTGGCTGTCGCAACGGATCAAGGACGGCGATTTCACGATACGCGGGCTCGTTGCCGAGCTTGCCGGACGCGGCCTGAAGGTCGACTACCATTCGGTGTGGGACTTCGTGCATGCCGAGAAGCTCAGCTTCAAAAAAAAGCGTGGCGGCTGGCGAACGGGATCGACCCGAGGTCGCGCGGCGGCGAGCCCAGTGGACAAAATATCAAGGTCGCGTCGAAGCTGAGCGGCTGGTCTTCATCGACGAGACCTGGACCAGGACCGATATGGCGCCCTTGCGGGGATCGGTGCGGATGCTGCGATATCTAGGACTTTCGTTGAAAGCGTGCAAAGGAGAAGGAAGCCGAAGAGGGCCAATATTGCACCGGGGGCACTTCGAATTGCGAGCAACCAGATAAGCTCGTTCCACGCCTTTACTCTATTGGTTTCTCGGGCTTCAGCTTTATCCTCGACCACTCGAGTCGGTAGACTTCCCAATAAGCTTTCGACATCATTGCGCACGTTGCGTAAGAGTGCGGCGCCGACGTATGTCACAACGGTCGCGCCGGCGATCCCGAAGGACATCGTCAGAAATAGTGCCGCTTCCCCTACGAGGATTTTCAATGCTGCCTCCTAGCGATCCGCCGATCCCCAACGCAGAAGGAAACGGCCTTCCAACTTTCCCAGCCGAAACCGAATACGCTTTAACGGATGATGTAGCGGAAATTCGATCGGCCCGATACCAAGGAGATAAGCTGGACATCGATCCCTTCCCCGATATTCCGCCGGCGCTTCTGTCGTCCGAGCACATTAAGGCTTACGTCCGACAGACCGGAATGATTCATCCGTTCGACGACGACAAAGGACGCCTCAAATCCGCCTCGTACGAAGTTAATGCCGGTGGACGATTTATCTACTGGGACGAGGCGGGATGCAAGAAATCAGTCCCTGTCGCGAAGGACGGCACAATTACCCTCCCTGCGAACTCGATCAGTTTTGTTCAGATAGACATTACGTTCCGCCTTCCTCAATACATCGCGGTTCGTTTCAATCTTCGAATAACGCATGTTCACCGAGGGCTTCTTCTTGGGACGGGGCCGCTGGTCGATCCGGGTTTTCACGGAACGCTGCTCATTCCACTCCACAATCTGACGTCGGATGAATACACGATCCGTGGCGATGAGGGATTGATATGGATGGAGTTCACCAAAACGTCCCATCCGTCGAAGCATGGGATCGTCACGAACCGTCCTGTCGCCAAATTTGACCCTACCGAGCCCCGGAAAAACAACCAGCCGCCGGAGTACTACTTTGACCGCGCAAGCAAGAACAGGCCGATCCGAAGTTCCATCCCCGGAGTGGTTGCGGACGCCAACTCAAAGGCGCAAGAGGCGGTGGATGCGGCAACAAGAGCCGAGCGAACAAACAAGATTTTCGTCGGAGGCGGTCTGCTCGCGGTCGCTGGTGTGGTGGTCGGCTTGTTCTCCTTCTTTGAGTCCGTCAAAGCGAACGTCATTGCAGCCTATAATTTGGCTTCAACGGTCTCCGTCGCAGCAACGCAAGCCGGAGCCGATGCCAAGAGAGCACAGGACGACGTAAAGGACGTTCGTGCTGCGGTCGATGCAATGGCAGCGCGAGCTCCGGCGGAGGAGCTTCAGCGACTACGCGCTCAACTCGAGGAGACCAGGGTCGAGGTGCAAGTCTTACGCCGGGAATTGGACCGTGCGATCGCAAGATCGGGCGCGACGAAGAACGACACTGGGCCCAGATAACCAGGGGGCTCTATGCAACAGCAGTGGAAGGGACGGCCGCTAGACGCTCGCGGGTGGTGCCGGTGATTTCCCTTGCTTGTGGGTTTTCGTCGATCGCAAAGCGTCGAATCAGCTCGGCTTTTTCCGGTCGACTAGCGAAATTATTTCGGCTCCATCGTTGTTCGAGGAGGGTACCCCTTCAGTCTGTGACTTCAGGCGCGGAAAGGCCTTTACGTCGGCATCGTTGCCCGAAAAATACCCACGAGGTAGGGCGGCGAGTTCTTCAATTTCACGCGCCGGCAGGCACAGTTCGGCTACGATTTCGCCCTTCGTGCGAATCTTATTCTCGATCAAAGCTTCAAAGCCGCGTCGCAAGACCCGCGGCTGTTCTGAATTAAGGACCGCATCGAGCGGCTCCTCGCCGCGCCAGCCTCTTCGATTGTAATTGATCCATAGTCTCCTGGCCTGGTCTTGATTGATGAGACCGATGTGCTCACATCTGACGATCATCATCCCAATGGAAACACGCCAGCGCTCCTTACGAGAGAGCATGCCGTCTAGAGTGGGAGCCCAGAGTTCATCCACGAAGCTCTTTGCTGGTAGCAAAAGAGCTGCGGCGAAGCGATGCGCTTGTTGTTCTAGTACCTTCCAATCGGCAGTGTTTCTAACACGCCGACGATCGACTCGACGATGTAAAAGCAAATGCGCAAGCTCGTGAGCGGCGTCAAACCGCGAGCGCACCGCGCTTGCCTTATCCTTGCCAAGTACCACAAAGGGAATTCGGAAGGACGATGACCATTGTGAAAAGGCATCTAGCGACTCGGCCGCAACATTAATGCGAGCGGTTATCACGCCGCTGTTCTCCAACTCCAATAAGAGGTCCGGTATCGGACCCGACCCGAAATTCCACCAGTCCCGACACTCCTGAGCTATGTGTTCAATCTGAGCAGAAGTGAGTGTCCGGAAATCCTCCGGCGCGCGAATCGGCGGCAGTTCGAGCTTCGGGAAGTCCAAAAACTCACGCTGATAGGATGTTATCTCCTTTAGCCAACGAAGGCGGGGATGGCATCGCTCGCGAGCGATCTGAGTCGCGCTGGCATTTGATCGCCAGAACGTCGGGTCATCGTTGTCTTCCGACCAAGGCTGGCTCAGGAAAAACGACCGTGGAAAGCCTAGCTTCTCAGAAAGTCGATCCATCACATCGGGGCGCGGCGTTTGAGGCCCAGACTCATATTGCGAAATGGCCATGGGACTGACGTTGATCATCTCGGCGAGCGCGACTTTGGTTAGCCCAAAGGCCTGCCGAGCTTCAGTCAACCTCCCGGCCACGAAACCAGGGGTACCTACTGTCATTGCTGTCCTACTCTTCCGCCTTCTTCGCTCGACGCTTGATGAGAGGCTTGGCGATATCGCGCTGAGGAACCTCGAGCCCGGCTTCGTTCTGCTCAAACCGCGCGATAATTTCTGCCACTGCGATGTTGAGCCCCCACGTTCGATATGATTCGTCCGCGACCGCAAAGTTCAGAAATCCCAGTCGCTGTTCAGGCGCCTCAAATTTCTTGCCGATCGGCCCATGTATAAGAATGCCGTTGATCGCTGAAAGATCGAACACCTTGGGATTGATATCGCCCAGGTCGAATTGCGGCGCGCTCAAGAAGGTGTTCATGGCGGACATGGCTTCACGGAATTTGGCTGGTCTCGCCATTTCGGAAGGCGTCTGGACGTAGCATTGCACCATCGCAACCGCACCGCCTCGAACCAGCGTGTAATTCCAGTCATTCGCTGAGATCTTTTGGACGGTGGAGATCATCCCCGTTTCGGCTGCAACCTGGCGCAAGGCGCGTTCGGCGACGTAGAATCGCTCATCCAGCAGCTTCGCGGGCTTCTGATCTTCCAGAATACGCATATCGTTCGTCACGGCCTGGAACGATTCGTCGTAGGCCCATTCCATACTGTTCTGGATCCCGCGCCAGAACGGCAACTTGGTGTCACGCAGCACCGTGGCCCAGAACGCGGAGCGGACCTCTTCATCAGTCATTCGCGAATCCTTTAACCCATGGTCGATTAAAGTGTAATGCACAAATCGTTGTGAAAAGTAAAGTATCAAAGCCCTCAGTGCGCGAGGCAGGCGGCCCAGCCTCTTCCGAAACCTGGGGCAGCTTGCTTTGCGCAATCGCGGCGCACCCCTTTTTAGCTTCGTAACCCACCGATATTACTACAAAAAAGCCTATTCGGTGTTGCCTCCGTGTGATCCGGAGCGACTTCGCTATTTTCAGGTTCGAGCGTCCCAAGGTTGACCGAATCAAAAACTGAGAACATTGCGGCGGTGGGCCTCGCGGTACAGGCTGATTCCCGGTACGTACGCGCTGGCGAGCTTGCGGAGGAAGCGGACCCGATTCGTAAGGTCGTGCCGAAGTTTATGAAGAGCTCCAATCTCTTGTGGAGCCCGGGGCACTCCGGCGATCGGGATCCGGAAAGCTGCTTTCGGCAATGGAGGTTTGGCGATAACCTCAACGGAGTCGCGCTGCGGCGCGCGTGAGGGCGGAGCGACAACTTGTTTTCACTTTTCGATGCGGAGGGCGTCAACCCGCCGATTTCGCGGCCGCGAGCGAACCAAGTTGCCCGCAAGAGTCTCGCGCCAGACGTGGATTTGTCGCCAATCCTGTCACACGGTGCGCGGGTACTGTTCCTGGACGTGGAAACCACCGGCCTCAGCTGGTTCTACGATGAGATTACGATCATCGGCTGGGCTATAGACGGCGAATACAAGGTCTTGGTCAAAGGCGAGGACCCGGCTCCGCTGCTCCAGGATCTCACATCTGCGACCGTCCTGGTGACGTTTAACGGTACGCTTTTCGACCTCCGTTTTCTTCAGAAGACGTTCGGGGAACTGGCGCTGCCCGGCATTCACGTCGATTTGCGCTATCTGGCGCGGCGCGTAGGACTAGCGGGCGGACAAAAAAGCATCGAAAGAGAGCTTCAGGTCGACTTCCGAACCGATCTCGAAGACGTCGACGGAGCCGCAGCAGTCCTTCTGTGGCACGATTACCTGCGGGGAAGCCTCGCCGCTCTCCAGCGGCTCGTGCTCTACAATCGCAGCGACGTTCTCGGGATGGCCGCCATCCTGGACGTCGTAATGGCGCGGCTTAACCTTCAGCGCGATTTCTGGCTGCAGCCGCAAGCGTTCAATGATATTGCGCGCCACATCTTCCATCAGCCGGTGCCGATGATTGCGGATAGAGCGCTCCAGCCCGGCGTAACGTTCCGGAGCTTCAAGTCGATCTTTTCCGGAACGTCAGCGGAGCGCGCGCGTATCGTTGGGATCGATCTAACCGGTTCCGAAAAGCGTGGATCTGGTTGGTGCGTCCTGAACGGCGCGGCCGCCGAAACACTTACCGTCCACACCGATCAGGAAATGATCGACCGGATACTCGAGCTCAAGCCGGATCTGGTCTCCATCGACTCTCCGCTCTCACTTCCATTCGGGCGCACGGTCGTGACGGATGATGATCCCGGTCGCCAGCAGTTCGGCATCATGCGCGAGTGTGAACGAGAGCTGAAACGCCGCGGGGTGAATGTATATCCGGCGCTCCTGCCCAGCATGCAAGGCTTGACCCGTCGGGGGATGTTGCTGGCTTCCAGGATCCGAGCGGAAGGGATCGCGGTCATCGAAAGCTATCCCGGCGCCGCCCAAGACATTATGGCCATCCCGCGGAAGGGCGCTGGGATCGAGTACCTCAAGCGCGGCCTGTCGGACTTCGGGATCGAAGGGCGTTATGTTTCCGAGCAAGTCACTCACGACGAGCTGGATGCCATAACCGCAGCGCTCGTTGGCTCATTTTTCCTCGCCGGCAAGTATGAGGGGCTAAGCGGTCCGACGGAAGGGGCATTGATCGTGCCGAAGCTGTCAGATGGTGAGGATGCACCTCTGGTTGTAGGCATTAGCGGACGTATCTGCTCGGGAAAGACGACCGCTGCTCACATGCTCGAGGAGGCTGGCTTCGTTTACACTCGCTTTAGTCTTGTGATCGACGACGAAATCCGGAATGCGGGTGCTTCGTTGGATCGCGCGACGCGCCAAAAGTTTGGCGAACAAATCCACCGGGAAAAAGGCCAGAGGTGGCTGTGCGAGCGCGTCCTGCAACGCGTGGGCAAACAGAAGCTGATCGCGATTGATGGACTCCGGTTCCCGGAGGATCGAGCTTATTTCGTAGAGACGTTTGGAACTCGTTTCATTCACGTGCATATCTCAGCATCCGACGAAATTCGTCGTAAACGATACGCCGAAGATGCAGCCGTTTCCTTCGAAACAGCGGATAACCAGCCCGTCGAAGCTGGGATTGAGCCGCTCTCGAAGTTGGCCCAGGCGCACATGACGAACGAAGGAACTTTGTCCGATTTGAAACAATCGCTTGTTCAGATTGTCTCGGACTTCTCAAAGAGTGATAAATGCCTGTCTCAGTAGTTGTAGGCGGCCAGTACGGTTCAGAAGGCAAGGGTAAGGTGGCGCTCGCGGTCGCGCGAGAGAAGCATGCACATTGCGTTGTTCGAGTGGGAGGGACCAACTCGGGGCACACAATCGTAGACGGAGAGAAGCCGAGATCATTCCGCCAATTGCCGGCCTCCACGTTCGCGGATAATTCGATCGCGGTCCTTCCGCCAGGGGCCCTGATCGACATCGATATTTTTGAGAAAGAGGTCGCTGAGTTGGGTTTGGAGCCGGACCGTGTCGTCGTTAGTCCGCTCGCGAGCCTAATTACCGCGGAAGATCGCGGCAGCGAGTCCAGCCTGGTAGATCGGATCGGATCGACCGGATCAGGTACAGGCGCAGCGCTCGTACGTCGCATCAGTCGCGGGGCCTTGGTCCGTTTAGCTAAAGACGAGGAAAAGCTGCGTCCCTACTTGAGGGATACGACCGACCTCATGCGAAGTGTATTGGCCAAGGGGCAGCGCATCGTCATCGAGGGCTCGCAGGGGTTCGGCCTTTCGCTCCTGCACGGCGGATTCTATCCGCATGCGACCGGTCGAGACACGACGGCGGCGGCATTTGTCGCCGAAGCGGGTCTAAGCCCGCGCGACGTCGACGAGATCGTGCTCGTCTTGCGTGCACACCCGATACGCGTTGCAGGCACCTCCGGTCCTCTCGAGCAAGAGATGAGCTGGGAAGAGGTCGCAGCTGAAGCAGGTCTTCCCGAAGGTTACAAGGAGCTGACCACGGCAACGCGGAAAGTCAGACGCATCGGACGATTCGAACTGGACGTGGTCCGACGCGCGATCGCCGTCAACCAACCGACATCGATCGTGCTAAACCATCTCGACTACCTCGATCCGGCGGTTCGCGCGGGGGAGAGGACACGTCGGGCATGTGATTTTCTTTCGTTTGTCGAAGCTGGGATCGGACAGAAGATAGACAAAGTTGGGCTTGGGCCAAATTCGCTGGTGGCAAGGTCTGAGTTCAACGCGACGCGAAATCATCCGAGCTCGAGGCATTCGCTCAGAGCGCTCTGAGATATCGCTTCAATCGACCGGGATAGCGCCTGAGCATGTTTTTTCTGCCCCACGATCCAGAAATGCCGGCACGAGCCTCTTCGTGCCAAGAAATGTCTGATGAGAGGTGCATCGGGAAATCGTTCTCCGAATTTCGCGCGCAGCACCTCGGCCTGCTGAACAACCGTCGCGGTCCTGTTGAGATGGTGGTAGACGATCAACGAGTGACCATTGCCCCAGAACTCAGCCAGTTCATTCCAAAAGGCATACTTGCCGCTCTTGGGGGAATGACGTTGGACTGAAGCCGTCTCCAGGCCATTGTCTGGATCGAGAAACACAAGTTCGTGGCCAGTTGCGCCTGCGACGGCCTTCTTCAGCCAAGCTGCCCGTGACAGCGCTTTCTCCGTCCGCGAAATCCTCGCTCTGTGTTCTTGGTCGGATATCAACTTGCTGAAGAATGTTGTGCCGGGCGGCAGGATTTGCGAAGCCGCAATAGATCTCACGCTTCTTCGCCCCTTGTGAATAATGCGGGCCAGAGCGGAGTGGAGGTTGGGATCGAGCTGTGCAAAAGCCTGGTCGCGGAGGTAACTGATATGTCTCCCGTCTGCGTTGTGGTCCTCGTCCGAGTACAAGTACCATATGACGGCGATCCGAAGATTCGTCTCTCGTGCAATTGCTCTCAGCAAGGCGAATTTCGCGAAGTCTCCGACGTCGCCTACGTACCGGTTTTGCATCTTGGTTATTGATCTAATTTCCAAGAGATGGTCATCGATGAATCCGAATGAGTCAGACGCGGAGGAGCGCGCGAGAAAGTACGCGAAGTCGGATCCTTTTAAAAGCATCCCGCGGGCTTTGCTGTCGTCTGCTGAAATAGCTGACTACGCGCGCGCGACCGGAATGCTTGATCCATTCAGCGAGGATCAGCTCAAATCGGCCTCCTACGAGGTTCACATTGGTGGTGAAGTTATCTGGTGGGATCGCTCAGGCCAAAAGCAGAAGCGAATCGTAAACCGGGGCGATACTTTCATTCTAGAGGCAAATTCGATCGTATTCGCCCAAGTCGAGCCAATTTTCAGGCTGCCCATCGCGATCCGTTTCAATTTGCGAATAACGCACTGTCCATCGCGGCCTTTTGCTTGGCACAGGCCCTCTTGTAGATCCAGGCTTTCTGGAAAGCTGTTGATACCGCTCCACGCACTCAACTTCAGCGGCGCAATTTGCCGCGAACGAAGAGGAAAGTGTCGTCACCAGCGCGGCAGAAGAGCGTGACGCTCAAGCCAGACCGGCCGCCTCCCGAGATCGATCATGTCCGACAGGCTCTCTAGGTGGCCGCGAGGTCTTCTGCTCGACCCTTTGATTCCGGCCCCGGAGAACATATACTGCGGTGATGGCCATCCGGAGAATATTGACCGCCCTGGTCGGTCGAACCACTGTTGTGGTGGACGTAATCGAGGAGCGCGCCCAGCCTGACGAAGGCCTTTTCCATCGGGTGGCGCCGCCCGTATGGCGTCGAGCCGCTCGGCTGATCGATCGTTTTGGTCTTGACGGGGCCCCTGGCATTGCTAGACCAACGCGCTGAACGGTGCATCGACCGAAGAGACGTTCCCTCGGCTGTGCGTTGGCGAAACGTTATGGTAGCCATCCATGCGATCAGTGCGGACGAGTGCGCCAAAGATAGGCTGAACTAGCCTAGTGCGGCCTGGTCCACCAGTCGGTCGAGAAGCCCGAGCCGCTATCTTCAAAGATCGGCACGAGCGCCCTACAAATTGCGTTGACGTCCTTGTCGAATTGCCAGGGTGGGTTAAATACGACCAACCCGCTCCCCGTCAGTCCATCCTGAGTCTTCGCGTATGCGAGAAATTCGGTGCAGAAGGTCGGAGCTTCCTCGACGAGCATTCTTCGGAATTTCGAGATCTGGCTCCGTCCTTTTATCGGATACCAGAAGGCATAGATGCCTGTGGACCACTTGCGCAGTGCGCTGTTCAGGGTATCGCCTGCAAGTGCGAATTCGTCGGTGCTTTCGAACGGCGGATCGATGAATACGAGCCCGCGCCGCTCCTTCGGCGGAACGAAAGCGTTTAGCGCGGCAAGACCATCCGGAGGTCGTGTCCCCAGTGATGGTGTAGCTCGGTAGAGCAAAGCCGCCCGCACGCGCGCCCGCAATAGCGCCGTAGCGGGCGGGCGGCTTTGCGTGGTCACCGGCGGTTCGCCGGTAGGGTCGGGTAGCTGACACCAACCTGATTCGAGGAGCCACCGATGACCGACGAGATGATGAACCTGCGCACGCTCGTGGAGAAGACCCCTGACGCCGATCTGTTGCGCGAGATGATCGGCTTTGCCGCCCAGTGTCTGATGGAGCTGGAAGTCGAAGGCCAGACCGGGGCGGCCTACGGCGAGAAGAATCCCGAGCGCCTGGCGCAGCGCAACGGCTATCGCGACCGGATCTGGGAGACCCGTGCCGCATCCCCAAGCTGCGCAAGGGCTCCTACTTTCCGGGGTTCCTGGAGCCCCGCCGGATGGCCGAGAAGGCGCTCACCGCCGTGGTGCAGGAAGCTTACATGTCCGAGCTATACACCGCGCTCTATGAGGAAAGTATTCGGAGGGGTTTGCCCAAGGAATGGTGCGCCCACCCGCTCAGGAACATGCAGGTCGAATTTGACAGCAACCTGAAGCGCGCGCTGGCCTCTGCACAAAGGAACTACGGGCCGCCGGGAAACGGCGCGGCGTCATCGGCGCGTTAACGGCTTGGCTGCAACTACAAACGGATAGTACAAAGTGCAGGAACTGCGGAGAAAATAGACAAGTGGTTTCAGTGGTTTGACGCTGTCGGAGTGGTTCTCATCCAACTGTACCTGATCGCCGCCGTCGCCTCATCGCTCGTAAAGACTGCCCGTTGCACCACCCCTGCTCCGCGCAGCAGCAGGCGCACGCTTGATCGGTGGTAGCTCACCCCGATCCGATACTGCCCGATCAGGAGTGTCACGCCTACATCCTCCTACCGTTTGCCCAACCAATCGAACCTGATCGGGCCTTCATTATTCAGAACACCCAGCCGTTGAACTCGCTTATGAGCGCTTCGTGGCTGAGGCCTGAGGCATCTCAGCTACCATCTGCTCAGGATTGCGTTGAGCACGCTCAGCCCTCAACTGATGCAAAGCGAACCGTGGATGAAGAAAATTCGTTAGGAAATCGACGCGAAGGATCATGCGCGGCGGTGCCCAAGCCTGCTGCTCCAGGGCCTTTCCGCATCTCAGCACCACAGTGTGCATGACTTACCGACGGATGGGATCGTTAATCCCTCGGTTACCTTTGGCATTTCAGGCGCGAGCTTTTCATATATCCCTTGTATCCCAGCTAGCCCTAGGAGCCTGCCGTTCAGCTGTCGAACAGCTCCATCCACGGTGATCGGCCGACTTAGCGCCGCGAATGCAGCAGCTATTTCCCTTGCAGCAACTTTACTTTCGGCCAACTTTTCGGGCCGGCTCACCAAATCTATACCGATCAAAGCACCAGACCGCGCATAGTTCGCCTTGCCTACAGTATGCAAATAGCCTCTTCCACGATAGTTCCAACCGTCGTCGGGCCCGACATTACCAAATCTGCCCGAATACACTTTATTTGCCAGCGAACGGGCATTGCCGACGAAAGGCTTAGCATCTGAAGCATTCGGAAAAATGTTCGGAAGCATAACCGCTATCAGCTCTGCCGAGACAATGTTGAGATATTGATCGTATCCCTTAAAAAAATCTGAAGTAAACAAAGCGTACGCTAGGATGATAGCCACTGAGTCTTTTAAGTCGAACTCTCGGGCTGCGTCCAAAATATCTGCAATGCGGTTCACTCCATCGGGAGTCTTTAGAGCAGAATAGCGCGCCAGCACATAATCCACCGATATAGATGGCTGCTGCGTAGTTACTGATGAGCGGGTTTCGGCGAGGGTCAGCTTTACGAATCCGTCTAACCAAGCCGAGCGCACTCGATCATCCGCCGCGTGATCTGCCGCCCTGCGGGTGATCATTATACCGACAGTATTGGGAAGGGCAGACATAACGATTTCTCGCAGATAATAGACCCGTTTGATTTCTTCAGTATTGATATCGCTCTGTCTCTCCAACATTAGGCGTGCGACATCGAACTGGAACGTTCGCTCATCCTTTTCTTGGGCAGCGCTTGCCTTTGATTTCTCTAAGTTCAATTGCGCGTCGCTGGTCGACCGCTGAAGTTCAAGCTGATTTGCGCTGGACTCGCGGTTGATTTGGAGTTGAAGGTACGAGACCGCAATTGTGGCTGTACCAATGATGGCAGTAATGATGACGCCGAGATTGCTATTGAAGAAGCGAAACCCCCGAGACTTTGACTTGTCGAACTCGAATTTCTGAACCTCAAGCTGGAATTTTCGCTCCTCCAGCGAGATAGGGCCGTTCTCTGGTGGAACGGGGGGCTCTTTCGATCTGTCAGGCATGGCCGGCCCTACCCAATGAGCAGAGTTTCGCTAATTTATACGCCTAATCGGCTCCTCGTGGGTCGGAATAACACCCCCGGATATCCGCCGATGCATTTCAACACGGCAGGCTAGGTTGTGGGTAGTAGCAGTCCGTGGTAGCAATCACCCCTCAGCAAAGCTGATTTGTGTTTGTTTTTCAGCAGCTTCCCGAGCTGCCCGTTCCCTCCCCTAGGAAGCGCCAGCAATCTCAGGTACTTAGGTTGCCATCAACCGCGCTCGTTGAATAATGGTTGAATAAGACGTCGGTGAACAACGGCGAACGCTTGGGGAATTTGCTGCCGACATTGGCAGACTAGACTCGGCGCGCGATGCCCCACTGTGGCTGGCGCATTCGTAAAAAATTTCCTCGTCGCCTTTGTCACTATCGCATCATCCGCAGGCGCCCCTGCCAGAATTCGGCGGCATGGATATAGGCGCCATGGATCTCATTCGTCTCCTGATGCGCAAGTTAACGTTTGATCGCATCCGCTTGCTACTTGGCGCTTTCGTGCAGGAGCGTTGACGCGGTGGGTCGCAGGCCATGAATGGTCAATTCGATCTGCTCTCGGCGCAGCGACCGGCGGATTCGTGAGAATGATTTCGCCCAAGTCTGCGTTATCATTGATGAGTTACCGCCTTTGTTTTGAATGCGCGCGGAAGGCACTCGCACATCGCCGCGCGTTCTGCTCCGATCAGCTCAACCACCCATTTCAACGAAGAGGGCGGGACCCGCATCCGGGCAAGCCGGAGTGCGTTGAAGACCGCATCGGCGGTGGCGCCCTTACCCAATGCCGCCAGCACGGCGGGGTGGGTGAGTAAATCAAAAGAATTTCCAACGGTCAGGCGCGGATACCGTTCACCGCAGATTCGCGTTGCCTTCCGCCCGTCGATCAGCGTGATCGCTCCCTTCTCGACGCCATAAGCGATTGTCGCGGCTTCGCCGTCGTCGAGGGTTGCGTCGCCCCGCCCGATCACCAGATCCTCGAAATGGGACTCGGTGAGATCGTCAAGTTTCGCAACGGAGATAAGACCTGGCGCAACAAGCTCGGCGACCAGTTGCCCGTCGTTGCGACCATTGCGGCGGTCTTCGAGGAGTTCTCCCTGCACGACATCCGTAACGATAAAGGGATTTGGAATGGCTCTTAGAATGCGCGGCCCGCAGGCCGTTGCATTCAGATTGATCACGGTACTCGCATCGATCACAACCGGCGCCGTGGGGTCAATCAGGCATGAGAGCCCCATCGGCTTCGCTCCCTTCTATTTCCAGGCCATCAAACATGCGCCGCAGCTCGACACGGTTCAGATGGAGCATGCGCGCGAGTTGGCCTTCGCTGAGCATCCCACGGCGCCAGGCTTCGCCGGCGAGGAGCCCGAGCCGAAGCGTCGTCGGCCTGTCCGCATCCGCTTTATGAAGGTCGGGCCCCGAGAGATCGCCCAGCACCTGGACAGCCTGCTGATCGCTAATGCCGCCGTTCGCCTGAAACCAATCCCACGTTCCAGACTTCGCCAGCTTAAGTTCCTCCAACCGCCTGACGATCGCTTCACGTGACACGCCGAAGAAATGGGCGAGCACGATGACATGCCGCCGAGTCAGCTTTTCCGATCCGACAGTAATTTCCTTGAATTTTTGCATGACCGCGCGGGCGGGAGTCATGAAGGCTCTGCCGAACGTGTTGGCGTAACGCTCCTCGCGGGAGTTTTCAGTGACGCCCTCTTCCAGCACCTCCGGCTCACGCCGCGTCGAAACCAGATGACCGAGCTCGTGGGCTGCCGTTTGAGCGCGGCGATCGCGCGGGTGATTGCCGTTAAGGAGGATGCAGGCGCCGAGCGCCTCGTCGTACGCGAATACGCCAGAGATTCCGCCATCGATCCGCCGGATGTAGACGCGCACACCAAGCTCAAGCTCCAGCAGCGTTACAATGTCGGAGATCGGGCTCAGGCCTAGTCCGAGCCGCTGCCGCAATTCGAGCGCGTCCTGCTCCGCCTGCGCTCGAACATCGCCGGGAAGAATGGGGCGTTGCGGCGGATAGTTGCGCAGTGGCTGAACGCCGAGAAGCTGTTCCAGCTCCGCCTCGGCACGGGCCAAATCCTCCAGCTGCTTCACAGCGAGCTCGACCGCATCATCCTCCTGTTGGAATAATTTACGGAATTTGGGCGTGAGTTCTGCGTGGATCGCCTCCTGCAGCATCAGCTCGTTGATGGACGTTCGGTAAAGATTCGCGAGTTTGCGGAGCTCGTCGATGCGGACGCGTCGTTGCCCTTGCTCGATCGCAATCAGAGTGGTCCGCGACAGCCCGACGGATTCCGCTGCTTCCGCTTGCTTGAGCTTCACACGGTCGCGCGCTCCGCGGAGGCGCTCTCCGACTTCCACCGGCGGCATGGTTTCAAGCAGACTGGTCATTGTCGGCCCACTGAGCAACGAATGACTGTGGTCCCAGAGAACTCATATAAGTCTTCCATTCTTTTTGGTGTTGGGAAAGCAGTCGGTCCAGCTTTGGCCGGATCACCGCTTCCGTCTCTCCGAGCGCGCGTGCCAGCTGAAAGGCCGCGAGACTGAGCGGCCGCTCTGCCGCGCGCGACTGCTTTAGATACGCGAGGTGAACGAGATGCAATGTGCCTGCGATTGCATATTGTTTTTGCGCGCGGGTCCTTTTGTTGAAACCTTCGGCGGCGCCCGCATCAAAAGTTGGAGCAGAGAGATTTTCCCAGACATACGTATCTGCAGGTTCCGTGAGATCCGCCGCATGAACGCTTAGTCGCCGCAGCATGCAGGCCGCGCAAATGCCGCACTGGCGACGGTGATTGTCGACCGACACATGGCGGTTATCCTGCCAGCATGATCTCGTCTCCGACCACTCGGTATCCTTTCCGTTGCTCAGCACCATGTACGCCTTGAGGGTTTCACCTTTGGTGAAGGGAGACCTCGATGTCACCTCATGGCTTGAATGGTTTCTCGCATGCCTCGATCGGGCGTTTGACGGCGCTGAAGCGGTTCTGGCAAATGTCTTCCACAAAGCAGAGTTCTGGAAGAACTACGCACAGGCGCCGCTCAACAGGCGTCAGCGCGATATTCTCAACCGTCTCCTCGACGGATTCGAGGGCAAGCTGACATCGTCCAAATACGCGAAGATCGAAAAATGCTCGGCCGATACGGCGCTACGCGTCATCAGCGAACTGGTCGAACGCGGCATGCTGGTGAAGGACGAGGGGGGTGGCCGCAATACAAGCTACTCGCTCACGGAGATCAAGACCAATGACTGATCCGCACACAACTGAGCCTTTTGAAGGCTGGGACAGTTTTTGGCATTAGAGTGAGCGTTTCCTTCGAGCTGTTTCCGATATTCTAATTGACCGGACAACGTTATAATTTGACTACGCCGAGGAATTTTCCTTGCTCATCGCTGAACATAATTCAGGTCGCGTCTCTGCTGATACGGCCCTTAAGGGCCCGGAGTACCTTTGTCCGAAATGCAAGAAGATCGTTATTCTGAAACGCGGGCGAATTGTCATCGCCCATTCTCGCATAAACCACCGACCAATTGCAGTTGGGCACGCGGTGAAACCAAGGCGCATCTTGAAGCAAAGCAGATCGTATTCGATGGATTGCAGACCCGCGGCGTGACAGCGATGCTGGAGTACGTCGTTGACACACTGCCAGGCGACAGACGCGCGGATGTAATGGCATGGTCGACCATGGTCGACGACAAATGTGCTCGCAATCGAGTTACAACATACATCCATTGGTATTCTAGAAATCGAAGCTCGCGCCAGCGCCTATTCGCGGGCGGGGATCGCGCAGATTTGGTTGCCATTTCTCGCAAGCGCCACCGTCTCAGCTTCGGAGCCAAGCTCGGGCGGGACGCGCTTCATAGAGCGGTACTCACCTCGACCATTTGAAAAATGGGTTCACGGCTTCGGCGGAGGCGATGGCATGTGGATGTATGTTCCGGACGAAAAAGCTTTTCGGCATGCCAAGATGAAGGGCCATCAGACTTATGTGGAATCGAGCAGCTGGTTTGGTGAAGGCGGCGAAGAAATGTCGGCTGGCGGGTGTTACAAATGGTCCAAGCGATACCGAGAGCTTACGCTCTCAAAGCCGTACATCATCAAGGCTGAAACGCAGTCGGGATTTCTGCGCGAGGTGAAGAGAGGCGCGTTGGACGCCGCATAGCCATCGCTGATGCAGCGCCACGGCTCGACTCATGGACCGATCCGGTCGATGAGAGGACCGTCTTCTCCGATAGCGCGGAAACGGTAGAAGCGAACACTGTCCTGCAGATAGTTGAATTTCTGGCGCGCGAGCTGGAAGAATTTCTCGTCACACGTCGAGATGATGAATTGCCGGGTGCCAAAATCTGACCTCAGCAGGCCCATGATCAAATCCAACAGAGCATAGATGTTGAGGTCGTCGAAATGCGTGACGGGATCATCGAGAAAGACCGGCGCCAGCGACGACCAGTTTTGTCCGCTGCAGGCCGTCAGGAAGAGACCGAGCTGCAGTGTTTGCTTTTGGGACTCGCTGAAATAGTCGACGGGACGCAGCTCGACACCATGCCGCTTAACCGTGACCGAAATCTCGGACCTGCGGTTGATGATCTCGACGTCGTCGAAGCCGTAGACCGATCGAAGCCGGCGCTGAATGACCGACGTCCGCGGGCCGTATTGGCGCGTGAAGTTGGCGATGGCCGCGGCCTGTTCGTCGGACAGAATCTTCTCAATCGCTGCGAAGTATTCCCGCCAGGGGTTGCGTGCGTCGCGCGATGCTCTCTTCTCGGCGATGAGTTTTTCTTTCGCCGCTATGGTTGCTTCAAGTCGGGCGAGCGCGGCGGCGGTCGTCGCGGCATCGAGGCCGATTTCGGCACTCGCGACACGTTGATGTAGCGCGCGCAGGCGGGCAAGCGCCTGCATCTCTTCACCCAGTTTGCCGATCAATTCCTGCTCGTCGGAATCTTCCGGCAAATTGGCGTCGGCAAGCCGCGCGACGATGGCCTTACGTGCTTGTTCGTTCTCGTTCGCGCGCCTGCGAAGGAACGGGAGTTGGCCTGCGAGTTCCGCGATGATGCGTGACTCTGCATCGAGCAGTCCCTGTAGCCTTGTCTGTTCTTTTGTTGCGGCATCGTGAGATTGGCGAAGCTCGTCGAGCAGTCCCGAGCGATCTTGCTCCGCTTCATTCAACTCATCATTGCTCGAATCCAACGTCACGCCGCTCAAGCGCGGGTCCCCACGTAATGTCGTGAGCCCCTTTCGAATTCGCTCCAGTTCCGTATTTACCGTGGTCCTCGCCGACTCTTGTTGGGCGATCGACTTGGTGAGCGCGTCGAGGGCGGCCCTTGCCGCGTCGGCGGCATCCGCGGCCGCCTTCACGGCAGTATTGCTGTCTTCTATATCTTTGCGTGCTTCGGTGGAATTGGCCGCGATCTGTCTGGTCAGCTCAGTCAAACCTGCAGATGCATTCAGGCCGAGGCCGTCCGCGGTGTTCGCCCAGACATTGATCTCGCGATCACGGGTGATGCGATCGTTCGCGAGTTGGCTCAATTGCGCTTGAGCGGATTTTTGGGCCTCGCGATTTCCTGCCAGCTGGCGGGTTATTTCCTGGATACGCTGCCGCAGCCCGGCGAGTTCGGTGCGTGCCGTCCCCGCACTGTCTAGCGTCATCTGCTCCTGGATGTGACGGACCAGCTCATCCTGACTTCCGTGATCGACGCCGCACAGAGGGCAGTTGCCGTCCGTGATATGTTTTTGCAGCTGGGAAAGTAATTGTCGAAGCTCGGACTGGCTGCGATCGGCATCAGCGATCACCCGTTCGAGCGCTGCCTGCTGCGGGGCATTCGAATCCAGTTGAGCTTGAAGCGTTGGCTCTGCTGTGCGCAACTCCCGCAAAGTCTGGTTAAGGGCCGCTTCCTGCTGGCTGATTTCGGCGAGACGGTCGTTGCTCGCCTTCCACGGGCCCAAGGCCGCACGAAGTGCTTCCAGATCGGCGGAACGCTTTCTCGCCGCGGCCTGCCATTCAACGGACGTCGCGAGCTGAATAGATTTTTGCTGCAGGTCGGTCGAGGCGGTTGCTGACCGGTTGCGATCAGCGGTGATCGCCTCCGTCGCCCGATTGAGCCGCTCGGTTTGTGCGTTGAGCGAGTTGAGCGCGGTCGCGTAGCCCGGGCGCTGATCGCGCACCCATTTGAGATTGTCGAGCGCAGATTGAGCTTGCCGGATCTGGGCGGCGATCTCTGCAACGCGCTTGTGCACAGCATCCAGTTGCTGCTGGACGGACGCCTTCGCCTGCTCGGCAGCCACCCTGCGGGCATCGCCAGCTCCGATCTGCGCGCGCAGATCTTTCCCTTCCTGGATGAGGGGCGGGAGCCGGACGACTTCTTTGGCGATCTCGGAAAGCAGGCCGATCCTGCCATCGCTTTCAGCGATGCGGGCCTCCAGCGTTGCGCGCCAGCCACGCGCCGCCGTGGCGTCGACTGGACCGGAGCCGGCGTCGACGCCGATATCCTTCAATGCGGCGCGCAAATTGCGCAGCTCGGCATTGAGGGCGCCGATGTTCGACTTGTCCTTGATGGTACGACGAAGCCCGTCGAGTTCGGATTTGTCCGCCTTCAAGGAAGCCGTGGTTTCCGATATCTCGGAAGAAAGCGCGTCGAGGCTGTTCTCGAGTATCGTCACGATGTTGGCGGATTTTTTCAACGCGTTCTCGTAATCCTCGAACGCCAGCATGCGCGAGACAATCTCGCGCGGCAGGGTGCAATGATCCTTGAAACTCTGCGTCAGCGCCTGATTGTCCTGGCTGAACAAATGGGAGGCACGAAACAAGCTGATGAGATTGTCGACCCGCTCGGCGACGGCCTCGCCACTCTTGGTCAGCTGCTTGAGGATCGGCTTTCGCTCTTCCTGCGACCCATCCAGTGTCGCATACGCCGGGTCGGCTACTGTCCTTTCGATCGTGTGCGATTTCCCGTCCGATCGATAAGTCAAGGCGACGCGGGCGTCTTCCGGCTTGCTGTCGAGATGGGCTGCGACCTTGCTGAAGCGGTTCTTATCGGCAATTTTGAGCCGGCCGATCGATCCGGTGATACCGAAGTCGATCGCGTCGAAGAACGAGGTTTTACCGAACCCGTTCGGCCCAAAGAGCACGGTGATCTCGCTGCCGATCTTGAACGTCGTCGGAGCGCGATATGCCCGGAAATTTTCGATCGTAACGGATTCCAGCAACACAGGCGAGCTGATCTGCTCGTCGGAAACTGCGGATAACGTCGCCACACGTGTCGGTATTTTCGGGCTTCCATACTCGTTGGCCAGACACGCTTCGACGATTCGTTCGGCGCCCCGTTCATGCTGAGCGACGATCTGCCTGGCCAAGGTGTTCGGAACGTCAGACTGTTGAAGGAATGTTTGGGCCGATGCGGGACGAAGGGCCGGGCCGTCAAGCTGCGTCAATGGAAAGAAGGGCAGCCGCGCGAGCGCGTTTCCGACATGCTCGGTTAGCGGCACCACGAACTTGCGGCAAAAATAGACGTCGGTTTCGATGTCTGATGCGAACTGGTCGAGCTTGTCGGTGTCTGTCGCAATACAGAGCACGTAGGACAGATCGTATTGATCCCAATCCTTCGCTCGCTCGGCCTCGTCCTTGAACGCCTCGTAGGTTTCCTCGAATGTTGCGTGCGGGTCGGAACCTGCAAAGGCAAAGGCGGCGATGACCCGATCGGTTCGCAGGATGGTGACCGGAAGACCTCTTCCTGCCTCCAACACCGACAGGGTGCCTCCCGGCACCTGACCGAGGCACGCCTTCACTGCTTCCGCGTGACCTTCGTTAAGCGCCGACATGGGCAGCTACTTTTTGTGAGAATTCTTCGACGGTGGCCGCATCGATGAAGGCGGCGATCAACCCTTGATAATCGACGTGGATGATCGCGCTTTCAGGATCCGTGATCTTGCGCTCCTCACCGAGCTTTGGCGAAGTGGTTTGAAGGATGCTGCCAGCCCGGCGTTTGCGCGGCGAGTTGTCACGATCGCGCGTGACCAGGATCGTGTGCCGGCGGGTATTCGGCGTGAATTTGGCCTTTGCGTATTTGTGGCATTGGTCATGCGTCTTGCCCCGTACGGCGAGCAGGTCGAGCGTCTTTCCGCCGACCGACACGGTCGCATGTCCGGTGTCTTGATCGCTTGCAGCAGCCTCGCCGCACATGGCGAGCAGATCGAGCGTGTGCACAACATGACCGAGGGCGTCGCGTTCATCGGCGTCCCATGCATCGGCGTCGTCCTCGGTCGCGCCGCGTCCGCTTGTCTGACCGTCGCGCGCGGTCGCCAACCGTATAACTTTGTCGCAGGAGGGCGCGGAGAGCGCGCGCAATTCCTGAATCGACGTCGCATGTGCGGCGTCGGCGCGGGCACCGAGGTCGCCCGCAGGTTGGAAATCGCTGGGGCTCGTTACATCGTCAAGTTCATCGTTGATCCATTTGACGCAGGCCGGGACCAGGTTGGATGGCGCGCGTGGGTCGGCGGCAGCGGCCAGCGGAAAGACGAACGGCCTATCGACGGCGAACGAGCGGTTTGCTGCACCAGCAGTTACAGAGTCGGGATTGATCTGGACGAACGAATGAATGCACGCGCCCTTTTCACGGAAATACGCATCGCGGAAGGCATTCAACAGCGGATTGCCTCTGAAGCGCGGACCGCCCCTCGCGACGGTCGGCCGTGAAGCGGTTTCCTGAAATAGAGTTTTAGGTGAAAAAACCACGCTGGTGCCGCCGTAGAATTCGGATCGCCCAGGGGCAGGCTTGCCCGCGCTGTTGGCGAACACGAGGCATGTCCGATCCCGCTGGACCTTCGGCACGATCGTCCCATCGAAGAAGGATACCGCCGCGTTCATGAATGTTGGATGCGAAGGGCGTGGGTTGTACTGAATGACGAACATCCATGAAAGCGGCAGCTCGCCTTCGCCGGCTTGGACGCCGAGATCATCGAGGGCCCATCGCCACGAGGGCTTGGCACTGATCGTCGCGATCCAGTCGAAACAGATCAGCGAGGAGAAGCGGTACTTCGAGCCATTGGACAAATCCCCTTTGAAGGAAAAGATCGACTTGCCCCGGTACATATTCTGGTAGCTGATGTTCTGCTCTTCCCAAGCCGGCCAAAGCTTGGGCTGCAACCAGCGCTCGACCGTACCATCTGCGGCCTTGGTCCAGGTGATCGCGCAATTGACCCATTCGTTGGCGCCGATGTTGCCCAGGCCGTTATGCTCGGTGTCGAGGTGGCTACCCGCGCGACCGGCCAGACTTGCGAAATCGGCCTTCGAGAGCGCATCCACCCCGCCGATCACGATCGTTCCCGTCGGCCACTGCTGGTCCGCGAGCGCGGCGTCGATCAGGTCGATCCCATCCAGACCGGGGATGCTGTATTCCGGGAAGATCGTGAAATGCGTTTTCTCGGCGTGATGCGGCGCTGCCCGCGAGACAGCCAGCGTCGCGGTCAGGTTGGCCAGGAGTCCGGGTTTATCGGCAGGCGCAGTCCTATACGGCTCCTGCTGCGTCAATGTCAGATGGGGCTGGGCAATCACCATGCCCACGCGATCGTGCGGCAACAGGATGCCCCGCTCGGTGAGGTCTACGCGTGAGATGTGGATCATGGCGGAGCGAACTTGCAGGAAGGCGCCGAAGTGTTGGATTTCGACTTGGTTGGACCACGAGAATTGGCTCCGCCAGCAAGCTGTGGCCGCCGCTCCTACAACTTATAGGCTAGGCGGCAAAACCCGCACAAGAGCGTTGCTTGGACGTGACGCACACCTTCATCACCGGTGGCCGACGAACGCCACGCCTTGATCCTTGCCTGCCTGTATTCCGAAAGACGAGACCTGCTTCATCTAGGGAAAAACAATCGAACGGAAGGCCGGCCTAGGTCTTGCTGCGTCGGGTTGGGGCAATGCTCCTAACTAACTGAGATATAGAATATTTTTGTGATTCGGCTGACGATAGGGCGCAGGTGGGCGAACCCTTCGGCCTTGACCGCACTGGTCCTAGCGTCGCGGCGGCGGAGCCGTCGGTGGGAGCGGGCTGACGGCGGCGAGTTTGAGGCGCTGCTTACCGGACTTCGAGGAGGTCGCCGCAAGCCTCGACGGTGCACCTTGCTCTCTGCGCGGAGCACTTGCCCCTGCCGCCGTCTCGCCGATGGTGCCGAGGAAATAGCCGCCGGGTTTTCCGGCTTTGGCGATCTCCGGATCAACTACGGGATTTTGCAGTAGGCCAAGGGTGTGAATGCTGGCGCCGCGAGGAGCAGAGCCTTTTAGCAAGCGCGGTGAATTGCCGATTGGGATCGAGGCCCTCTGGGGCCGGGACGCGGCTTCGCGGCCCGATGCACAAGAGCCCCGACCCGCGCCTGCGGACGCGCCTTGAAGCCAATCACAGGAAACGTACTTAATGTGTGATCCGGTTCGCGGATTCGAAGGAGTGGTGTTGCGTGATAATTTTCTGGTCGTGGCAGTCGGACATCCCGAAGGAGATCGGCCGCTTCTTCGTGCGCGACGCGTTGCGCGAAGCCATTCAGATGCTGAAGACCGACCAAGAACTGCTCGAGCCCGTCGAGCGCGAGGCCGCGTCGCGCCTTGCGATGGACTCAGACCGGCAGGGCGTGCCGGGAAGCCCGGATCTTGCGGCAACGATCTTCGAGAAGATCGAGAAGGCCGATGTTTTCCTGGCCGACGTGACCCTTGTCGGCGAGACACCCGACGGCAAGAAGCTCATCAATTCCAACGTTGCGATCGAATACGGGCATGCGCACCGCGCGCACGGCGCACGGCGCGTGCTGATGGTGCAGAACCTTCATTACGGCGATGGTGATGCGCTGCCGTTCGATCTGCGGCAAAAATCCTGGCCGCTAAGCTACACCCTCGCGCCCGACGCTTCCAAGGCCGAGATCAAGGCGGAGCGCGACAAGCTCAAGGCCCAGTTCGTTGCGGCGCTCCGCCCCTACCTAACCATGGCCGCGGCCGCGGCGCCGGTTCATGTCCCGACGCCCACGACCTTCACCAAGGCCGTGTTCTTCCAACCGGGCGAAATCCTCGCGCAGAATCATGCGCCGTCGCCGGATGCGATCGATTACCGTTTCAGCCAGCGCCAGGCGCTCTATCTCCGCCTGATGCCGGTACGGGCACGCGCTGCATCGCTAAAGCTCACCCCGCTTTACGATGACGTCCTGAACCGGCGCGTCGATCTCCTCTTGCGCAATCTCTATATGGGAGTCGGCGACCGCAACGCCCATGGCGCCATCACCTATGAGCCGCACGGCACGGCGACCGAGCCGCGCGCGTTCACGCAAGTCTTTCCAAACGGTGAGTTCTGGGCCGTGACCACGGAGATGTTCGTTCACCACCAGGGCGACGATCTGATCCCGACCACGAATGTGCAAAACATCTTCGGTCGCGTGCTGGAAAATTTCGTGACACTGTCCAACGGTTACGGCAACGGCACCCCGTTGCGCGTGATCATGGGCGGCGTCGGTCTGCGCGGGAAGCGTCTCGGGATCGGCCGTCACCAGATCAGCCAACCGATCCAGGTCGACGAGCGGCAGATTGCTGTGGAGCTGCCCACGGGATCACGGGATGAACGCGACGCTGCCGTCGCGGCGTGGTTGGCCGAGCTTTACGACATTGCCGCCGTGCGTCACGGGGACGAGGAATAGCTAGCACAAACCCTGCGACCGCGGATGCCTTTTCAGTGCTCGAAAATGTCGCGCCGGAGCCTGATCCGTGCGATCATATGAAGATTCGTCACCAGTCTTCGTGATGCCATGGACTTTTCTGCCGCGCTCGAACGCATCCACGACCATATCGAGGATGACCGCGTTGAGAACGCGGTCATGGCTTGCCTGCGCGTCGCGCGAGCAAGCAGGGATTCCTTGTTCGCCGCCATCTTCCTTCGCGAGCTCTACCCGAGCAAGATCGAGATCGCGCGGGCACTGTTCACCGAAACGCAGCACCTCAACGATGAGGCCAAGAAATTCATCTTCGAGCCGTCGCTGGAGCGTTTCCTCGAGTTGCACACGATCGTGGGCGTCGATCCTGATACAAGCAAGGCTGAAGGCGACCGCGCCAACGTCCTGATGGCCGCGGCAGGCGAGATCGAGTCCGAGATCAAGCGCTGGCAGGACACGCTGGACGACCTAGTGCCACCACCCGGCCCGTCGCAGTACGATATGGCGGAGTTCACGGCCAGCGCCATGGAGCAGAAAGGGATCGTGCACAAGCGGCTTGCCGGGCTCCATACGATCAAGGCCCGCCTCAAGACCTGTTGCCTCAACTATGCGCTGGAGGTCGGGCGCCAGCTCGACGCGGGCCGGCAGCAGGACAACTTCCTGCACAGCGTGCAGGCGGAAGTGCACAACTACTTCAAGGGCCGGTTCGACGATGTCGTGCAGAAGCTGATCAAGGCCAGCCAACTGGCCACCTCGAAGGATGGCGAGGATTGTGCGCTCGTGCTGACCGAGGTGCGCCGAGCGATGAAGGCGGCCGCCGATCTGTTCTGGCCGGTCACGAGCGAGGAGCCGGTCACCTGTGCGGATGGGCAGCAACGCAAGCTCGGCGACCAGCAATACCTCAATCGCCTGCAGGAATTCACGCGGGTCAAGCTGCGCAATTCGAGCGCACGCGACCTGCTGATAGCCGAGCTCGACCATCTGGACTTCTTCTTCCGCCGGCTCAACGATCTCGCCTCAAAGGGCGTCCATGCCGAGGTCACCGTCGCCGAAGCCCGTCAGGGACTCGTCGGTCTCTTTTTCTTCCTATCGAACTTGATTCGGCACCTCGTCTCGGCAGAGCCACAGACGGCGTGAGGGCTTCCCCGCGGGACAGGGCTCGCCCTACTATCCTAGGTATGGAAATGTGGAACTGGCTGACCAGATCGAAGAATGCGCCGCGCGGCGATGCCGACGAAGAGGACTTCGACTTCGGCAATACGATCCATATCGCCTCGCATAATTTCATCGGGCTGCGCGCGCGCTCGCCAAACGGGCGGTTTATTTTAGCCTGGGCCGATGGCGGGCCGGATCAGTCCCGGATCGGGCGTTATCTCTTGCTCGATGGCAAACGGGTGATAGTCGAGGGCCGGATTCCGCGCCCCAACGATGGCGGGTCCCAGTGACGGTCGCACGCGGGCTCGCCTACTGCGGTCGCGCGGCACCTGCCTCGAGGCGCTCGCCGATCTCAGGGAGGCACTCGCCTGCTTCGACGAAGCGCTATCGCTCGATCCCAAGGTCGGCGTGAAACGCAAGGCCGACGCTTTGCGCAAGGTCGTTTAGCAAACAGCTCGCCTTGGATCCCGTTCATTGTGGACAATCGCAGTCGTGCCGGGCCATACGGCGTGATTACGTTGGCGGCCCGATCGGGTCTTCCTTGGCGCAGCAGGCGACGACCCGCAGTGACCCGTCCGGCAAGGGCCGCTGCAGCTTCAAAGCGTTGTCCGGAGGAGCGGTCATCCAGGTCTCGACTTCCTCCGGTGTCGTCAGGATCACCGGCATCGCTTTGGGGTGGACGGCGCCAATTTCGGCGTTCGGCTCCGTCGTGAGGAACGCGTAGAGGTCGTTCGTGGTCTCGCCTTCCTTGACCTTCCGCACGGACGTCCAGTTAGTCCAGATGCCGGCGAAGCAAGCGAGGGGACGGGTCTCATCAAGCGAACCAGATATCGCCGCCTTCGGCCTTGTTGAACTCACTGAACGAGTTGAATGGCACGACGCAGCGATTTTCGACGCCGAGCCAGCGGGTCCAATGTTTGCTCTTCACGTTGCGGATGTTGGTCGTGCCGCCGTCCGGCTCCATTCTGAGCAATTCCTTGAAATCCACTGCCTTGCCCTTGGCCTGCAGCTTTTGGGCTCGTTTCTTGGTGGCGTCCATCAGTGCCTTCGATGACGACGGCATCCCCCATCGCGCCGTGGCGAGCTCGCGGCCCTCGGCTCCGTTGTGCACGATCGGTGCCTTGTAGTCGGGAAACACGCCAGGCATCGGCGCCAGATTGCCGACGTATCGGTTTACGACGCGAAACAGCGCACTAATGGCAGCCTGGTTGGTCGTGATCGAATAGATGGGGTGATTGCGGTTGCTGCTCGAAAGGCTCAGCCTGGAAGGAAGCCGGCGAGCCGGTGGCAGCAGGAGCGGGAACATGAAGCACTATGTCGGTCTGGATGTTTCGCTAAAGGAGACGGCTATCTGTGTTGTGGACGAGAATGGCGTCGTCATTCGCGAGGGCAAGGCACTTTCGGAACCGGAGGCTATTGTTGCCTGGCTCAACGAAAGCGGATTGCCCATTGTCAAGATCGGGATTGAGATTGGTGGTCTCGCTCGTTGGCTGTACAGCGAACTGCGTGCTGCCGGCTTACACGCAGTCTGCATCGATCCCCGAAGACTGCGTGGCGTGACTAAGACGATGCCGATTAAGACCGATCGAAACGACGCTCGCGCCATTGCACAGGTAATGCAGATCGGCTGGTACACCGTTGTTCATATCAAGGGTGACGGGAGCCAGGAGCTACGAATGCTTCTCAACAATCGCAAGACGCTTTTGATCAAGCAGATCGATATCGAGAACGAAATTCGCGGCGTCTTACGCGTCTTCGGCTTAAAGCTGTCTGGTCGTATATCTCAAGCGACGTTTGAGCAGCAGACTAATGAACTCACAGATGGCCATCCACGACTCGCGGCGATGCTGCGCCCAATGCTTGTGGCTCGAGCCGCGCTGCGTGAACAGTACGGCGTCTTGCACAAGATGGTACTTGAAATAGTACGCCGCGAACCGACATGTCAGCGGCTCATGACGATACCGGGCGTAGGTGCACTGACGGCAATCACGTTTCTAACAACCATTGATGACCCGGATCGCTTTCAACGCTCCCGCGATGTTGGCGCGCATCTTGGCCTTACGCCACGCAAATACGCATCTGGGGCAACCGATCGGAATGGCGCTATTTCGAGGTGTGGCGATGTGATGCTCAGGACCATACTTTATCAGGCCGCGCTTGCACTTCTAACCCGCGCCCAGCGTTGCTCCGCATTGAAAGCTTGGGGTGTAAGGGTGGCCAAGCGACGCGGGCTTCGCCGAGCGGTCGTAGCAGTCGCACGAAAATTAGCGATCGTGATGCATCGGATCTGGGCAGATGGAAGCGAGTTCCGATGGACCCGCGAGGAGGCGACCGCATGATCAATTAGCAATTCAGCGGATCCGCCGAAAAGGCAGGACGACGTCCTGCGAGGACGAGGTCGGGGTGACTGCGCTGCAACCTCTGTGCCTGCAGCACGCGCCTAATAGATAGCAGCTCCCGATCTTCGGACTACCATCGTGAGGCGCCTATGAACGTCGACCTCGTAGACAAGAGCGAGCCTCGCAGGCTGTCGGTAACGAGCTGAACCCTTGTGCCAGCAACCGCAATCAGACAAGAGATTGCACATCAATCAGGCTTCGGTTTTGGGGTGGCGAGGCTGCCAAGCCAACTGTAGCAGAGTCGCGGTCGGACGCCGACCGGCCTTCGCGCATTTGCGGCAGCGCAGCCGGCTGGCGAGATCATGCACGAAGGTGGTCGGCGGATGTTTCATAGCTGCGAGGTCGACGTCGCTCGGCGTCTTGCAGCGCGTGCACCTGATCTCAAGCCAGGGAAAGCCTCCATTCACAGCCTGATCGATGGTGGGCGACGGATCGATCGGTTCGCCGTCGCTCCACATCCGCTCATTCCAGCTTTCGCAAAGCAGCCTGTCAGCTTGCTGGACCATGGCCTCGCCCTTGGCCCGCATCTCCGCCGATTGGGCTGCCAGCATGTTGGCCATCGCGCGCGCCTTGCCGAGCTCCTTTGCCAGAGCCTTGCGATCGCCGCCCGACAGGGGCGTGGGGTGATACTTCGGGGCCATCCGGACATCCAGGCGCAAAGAGATCGGATCGCGTTCCGGAACGGGCTAGGGCGTTTCGAACGCCGGCCAGCACCCGTCTTCTTCATGTCTGCCAGTGCGCTGCAGACAGGTGTTATCGAGCAACCGGTGCGCCACGTCCTTCCAGAGCGCGTTGCCGCCATACAATCGGACCGCATCAGCGGTCTGGATTTCCACGGTCCGCTCGCAGCGGCGGCACGAGACGCGCAGCACGTGGCGTCGAATCTCGGAAAGACGTCGCTGCCGCTTCCGGGCTCGGCTCTCATCGGCGCGAGGGTCTTTCAGGACGGATTCCCAATATTCGGCCGGGAGTGGCGCATCTGGAGCCGCCGTGGAGGGGCCCGGTCTGCGGGCAGCTTCAGCGGCCAGTTTTTCCATCTGCTTCGGGGTCGGCATACGCCAGCTCGCGGGTCGATCGGTCATTCCGAATTAGAACATAACAAGAACAAAAGTCGAGTCCGTCCGCACCCTCACGAGAAAAAATCATTCAGGTGGAAGGGGTGCCATGTCGGAACCAACCTGGGTGGATCGTCTTGAATCCGGCATCAGTATCGGAGTTCCCCGCCATGGCCCCCCGCGCTAACTGGAAAGGCTTCCTGCGTCTTTCCCTCGTCACCTGTCCAGTAGCGCTCTATCCGGCAACGTCGGAATCCGAAAAGGTCTCGTTCAACCAGCTCAACCGGAAGACCGGCCACCGCATCAAGTACGCCAAGGTGGACGCTGATACCGGCGAGGAGGTCGACAACGAGGACATCGTCAAGGGCTACAAGGTCGACACCGACACCTTCATCGAGGTGACGAAGGAGGAGCTCGAGAATGTCGCGCTGGAATCGACGCGAACGATCGAGATCGACGAGTTCGTCGACCGCACCGAGATTGATCCAAGATATCTGATCCGCCCTTACTACCTGACTCCAGATGGCAAAGTCGGGCACGACGCCTTCGCCGTTATCCGCGAGACCATCCGCGAAATGAACAAGATCGCGATCGGTCGTGTGGTGCTGACCAATCGCGAGCACATCATCGCGCTGGAGCCGCTCGACAAGGGGTTGATGGGGACGCTGCTGCGTTATCCCTACGAAGTCCGGTCCGCGGATGAGTATTTCGACGAGATCCAGGACGTCAAAGTCACCAAGGACATGCTCGATCTCGCCAAGCACATCGTCAATCAGAAGGCAGGTCATTTCGAGCCGGACAAGTTCGAAGACCAGTATGAAACCGCCCTCATCGATCTCATCAACCAGAAGCGCGCCGGCAAACCTATCACCGCGAAGGCGCGTCCCCGCGGCGAGAACGTCGTCGACCTGATGGACGCGCTGCGCAAGAGCATTGGAAGAGACGCGCCGGCCGCGACAGAGGCTGCCAAAAAGCCAGGCAAAAAGCCGCGCAAGGCGGCGGCCGGGCAGAAGGAAATGCTGATGCCGATCGCAGGCAAGAAGCCGGCGAAAGAGGCCGCGGCGAAGAAACCGGCAGCCAAGCCGCAGCGCAAGTCGGCCTAGCGTCTCGTTAAGCATGCAGTGACGCCAGACGGCCGCTACTTCGTGTCCGCGGCGGGGAGCGATATGGCTGTGCTGAAAACGACTTCCAAGAGATCGAAGTTGAGCGCGGGCATTCTCGCCTACCGCAAGGGCGCTTCCGGGCTCGAGGTTCTGCTCGTTCATCCCGGCGGTCCGTTCTGGAGCAATAAGGATAATGGCGCCTGGTCCATTCCGAGGGCGAAATCGATGCCGCGGATGCTCCGGAACAGGTCGCGCGGCGCGAGTTTGCCGAAGAACTCGGCCCGAGCGCTTCTATTGGTCCGCTCCAGCCGTTGGGGGAGGTCCGACAGCGAGGAGGGAAGCGCGTCATCGCATTCTCCGGAGAAGGCCATTTTGACCCGGCCGCGCTGACCAGCAATACCTTCGATATCGAATGGCCGCCCCGAAGCGGTCGACGGCAGAGCTTTCCCGAAGTCGACCGCGCGGAATGGTTCGATATCGAGTTCGCACGGACCAAGATGCTGACCGCTCAGGTACAGCTTCTCGATCGTCTTTTGGCGATCGCCGTTGAGAGAGCTGAGAAATGACGTTCAGGATTGGAATCATTTCGGACACGCACGGCCTGTTAAGGCCCGAGGCGGAACGAGGCTTGGCGGGCGTCGATCACATCATTCATGCCGGCGACATGGGGCGTCCCGAGATCGTCGACGCGCTCCGCCGGATTGCGCCCGTCACCGCCATCCGCGGAAACGTGGACAATGGCGAGTGGGCCCGCGAATACCCCGACACGAACCTCGTGCGCCTGGCGGGAAAGTCGATCTACGTTCTGCACGACCTGAAGACGCTGCAGGACGATCTTGGCGCGGGCATCGACGTCATCGTCTCCGGGCATTCCCACGTGCCGAAGATCGATACGGTCGGTGGCGTTCTCTACCTGAATCCCGGAAGCGCGGGACCGCGGCGCTTCAAGCTGCCGATCACGCTTGCGACGCTCGATGTCACTTCTCAGGGCATGCGACCGGAAATCCATGACCTTGGAGGCGACTGAGCGCACCACCGCGCTGGGAATTCACAGCGGAGGAGGCGAATGCGTTAATTCGTTCCGTTTGCCGGTCACATTCGAAGGGAAGCGTTATTTGCGCGGACGTTCTCGCTCGCGCACGACTTCCTTCGCCCGCTTGTCGGACCGGAGCCCGAGGTAGACGGGCTGGCGCAGTTCGCCCTTGCTCGTCCACTCCGCGAACTTGACCTCGGCAACGAGCGAGGGCCTGACCCAGGTCGTGGCGGCCTCGTCCTTCACTTTGGCAGGGAACGGCGATTTAGGGGCCGTCAGCTTCACGAGCTTGCCATGCAGGTCTTCCAGGATTTTGTGGCTGAAGCCGGTGCCGACATGTCCGATATAGCGCCATGCGTCGTCTTCCCGCACGGCGAGGACCAGGGCGCCGAAGAATGGCCTGGTGCGCCTGGGTGCCGTGAAGCCGGCGATCACCACTTCCTGACGCTTTGCCGTCTTGATCTTCAGCCAATCCGCCGTTCGGCTTCCTGATGTATACGCGCTGTCGGCGCGCTTCGCCATGAGGCCTTCCAAACCCTTCCGCTCGGCATCGACGAAGAATTTCGTGCCGTCTCCTTTGCGGTGAGTGCTGAAGGCGATCAGCCTGTCGCGCGGCAGAATCGCCTTCAGCCGCTTCTTGCGCTCGAGGAGAGGCTGCCTGCGCAAGTCCACTGCGTTCTCGAACATGAGGTCGAAGGCGCAATACAGGAGCTTCGCTTCATGGCGCAGCGCGTTTTGAAGCAGCTGGAAATGTGAGACGCCGTCCTTTCCGATCGCGACGAGCTCACCGTCGATCACGGCGTCGCCCTTCACGCCCTCCAGCGCTTTAGCGATCTCGATATAGCTGCGGCTGATGATCTTGCCGTTGCGGCTGTAGAGTGCAACCTTGCCCCGCCGGATTTCTGCGATCATCCGGAAGCCGTCATACTTGTCCTCGAAAACCCAGCCGGGGTCATTGAACGGCGCGTCGGTGAGCGTGGCGAGCATCGGCTGGAGGCGCTTGGGCAAGGGCGACGTCCGGCTCATTCGAGGTCAATCCTTCGGAGCGCGTTGCGAAATGCATGGACGTCCTTCAAGGATTAGGGAATGCTTCGAGGCCGCGTCGTGTTCCGCAGGCGTCGTGGCGTGAGCACGATCGATCGCGGAGGGCGGATCGGACCGATGGCCAGAAAACTGAAGACCTATCAGACCTCGCTGGGCTTCGTCGGTCAGGCGATCGCCGCTCCCTGCATGAAAGCGGCTCTGGAAGCGTGGGGCGCAGATAGCAATCTCTTCCATCAGGGCGCGGCAAGGGAGAGCCACGATCGGGACGTCGTCGCCGCGACCATGGCAAAGCCCGGCGTCGTTCTCAGGCGCCCGGCCTGATCCGACAGATCTTCAACGACCCGACCGGAACCGAACTTACCTTTCGCGGTTTGGAAATCGTATTCAACACTAGGGAGCGCCCCATGGGAGAGCGCCGCAGAGTGAAGCAGACCTGCTCGCTTGAAGAACGAATGGCCGAACAGGCCAATAAGCTTAAAGAACGGGCGAGCCAGTTACCGGCTGGTACGGAACGTGAGAGTTTACTTAAGCGAGCCAGGATCGCCGAGACCGGCGCGCATCTAAGCGACTGGCTGACGTCGCCCGGATTGCAGCCACCCAAATAAGCCTTCGGAACGACTGTTCACTTTGGTACTCTCAGGAACATCGACACGGCACGCGGTGATTCGATGCTCCAAATGATTTTGATAATGTGCGGGATTGGGACTGCACTGGTCGGCATCTTAATCAGCGTATTTGAGTGGCGCGCATTGGTGGGCTATTGGCGCCTAAAGAGGCGCCCCCCGGCAAATTTCGACATGAAGTAAGACCGTCTCAGTTGGCGACCTCGTCGTTATTGTAGCGCGTCCTCTGTTGATGCTGTGGACGGCTCCTCCACCGGCACGAGAGTGCCAAGGTATGGGCGCCGTTTTGAGGCTCCCACGATTCGGAGGAGCAGCCTATGCAGTCAATTTCGACGATCGGTCTGGATATTGCGAAGTCGGTCTTTCAGGTGCATGGCGTCGATGCAGCCGGCCAAGTGGTCATACGCCGTCAGCTCAAGCGCCGTTTCGTGCTGTCCTTCTTTGAGAAGTTGCCACCGTGCTTAGTGGGGATCGAGGCTTGCGCGTCATCCCACTATTGGTCCCGTGAGTTGCAGGCGTTGGGGCATGCGGTGCGATTGATGCCTCCGGCCTATGTGAAGCCGTACGTCAAGCGGCAGAAGAACGACAGCACCGACGCGGAGGCGATTTGCGAGGCGGTCACGAGACCGAACATGCGGTTCGTGCCGATCAAGACGATCGAGCAACAGAGCTGTCTGATGCTTCATCGCGTGCGCCATCTCTTCATTCGCCAGCAGACTGCCGTCATCAATTCAATCCGCGCCTATCTAGCCGAGTTCGGGATCGTCGCACCCGTCGGGCGCAGGGGTGTCGAACAGCTGTTGGAAGTCGTCGCCGATCCAGCTGAACGCCGGCTCCCGGAGGTGGCCCGTGCGTGTCTTGCGGCTCTCGGCATTCAGTTGCGGGCATTGAAGGCTCAGATCCTGGAGTTCGACAGACGCATTGTCGCCTGGCATCGATCGAACGCGACAAGCAAGCGACTGGATGCGATCCCCGGCGTCGGACCAGCGCTGGCAACGGCGCTAGTCGCGAGCGTTGCAGATGCCAATGCATTCCGATCGGGGCGGGACTTCTCGGCCTGGGTTGGACTCGTGCCGAAGCAGAACTCGAGCGGAGGCAAGGACAAGCTTGGTAGTATCAGTAAGCAAGGCGATCGCTACTTACGCAGCCTGTTCACGGCAGGCGCACTCGCCGTGATCCGCTATGCCAAGATCCATGGCGCGCCGCATCGGCCCTGGCTCACAGCGTTGTTAGCGCGGCGTCCCACCAAGGTTGCCGCGATCGCGCTCGCCAACAAGCTCGCCAGGATGGCATGGGCAATGATGGCCAGGAACGAACGCTACAAGGAACCCGCCGCTCTCACGGCGTAAACGAGATCACAGCCGGATTCGGGTGTGACGTAACGGTTGGAAGGGCGAACAGCACTAATGCAGCGCCGGTCGATCCGGCGATCAGGATAACCCACATGGGCCATGGCATTTTCGAATGCGAGCTGTTGATCGGGACCTGATCCGCGGAAGGCATTATGGCCAGCGGTCATGAGTACCGCGCAAAAAGGCCGAACACATGGCTGCTTCGACCAACGCCGCAAGTGAAGATTCTCCTTGCCAACCCGGAGCCGTCCACACATGTCCCATCGCGGCATTTGATGCGGTTGAACAAAGGCGGTCGGTGTCGAGGCGGACCGGACATCGACCCAGATCTGTGAGTACCCTAGTACGCGTACTGCGGCTTGGTTCACGGCGGCGCGGTCCCGTCGATCCTCAGGAGAGAGCTCCATGACGGCCCGATGTAGCTCGGCTGGAATCGTCAGTTGGCTTTCCACGGGCTTGTTGGCCCGCTGCCAAAAGCGATCGAACGCATCCATCACAGGTCCTCCTGCAGGCCCCGGTAGAACGGGTGCCGGACCTTCCCTCGGCCGACTTCGCGCGATACTCGGTCTCGGCGAGCAGCTTTGGTTCGACCCAGATGCCCTTATGTGCGATCCGCTTCGTGTACGGTTGCGTCTTCCGGATCAGCGGCATCAGTTTCTTCTGGAGGTCAGCGGCGGACGTCTTGTCAAATCCGTGGTCGACCTTGCCCGCATAGACCAGATCGTCGCCGTTGCGGCGATCGACATCGATGCCGTCCCATTTTCCCTCGTCGAGTCAGCGATCGTCAGTGTCTCGCGCTGGATGCAGGTTTTCTTCACCCAATCGCCTGTACGCCCCTTCGGATAGGGAGCATCTCGCACCTTCGAGACGACGCCTTCCAGACCGAGTTTGCAGGCATGCGCGAACATCTCGCGTCCCTCGATCTCGAAGCTTTCGCTGAACTGGACGTCGGTACCATCGACGATTTTCCTGAGCTCGGCTTTCCTCTGGATCAGCGGCAGCTTTCGGAGAGCGCGGCCATTCAGGTAGAGCAGATCAAAGACCACCAGCACAATGCTCGTTGACTTGCCCTTGAGCTCGTTCTGCAGCACCGAGATCCGTGGTGCCGTCGGCGGCGGGGACGACGATCTCGCCGTCGATGACGGCTGAGCTCGCGCTGATCCGCCACGCGTGATGGGCGACCTTCTTGAAGCGGTGGGTCCAGTCATGGCCGCGGCGGGTGAAGACCTTCGCCGCCTCGTTGGCCAAGTGGATCTGGACCCAGTAGCCGCCGAACTGGATTTCGTGAATCCAGCGTTCTCCGGACGGCACCCTCTCGATCGAGGTGGCCAAGGACGGTTCGATGAAGCCGGGCATTGGGGCCTTCACGCCGATGGTCGCCGGTTTTCGACGCTGAAACGCCACTGAAGCACTCCACGCAACAGCTGATTCAAACTGACACAGGTCGAATCGTTCCGGAACCCGTGAATCCTTTGCTGCGTTGGTCTGCTAGCAATCCGACAGGAGGAGCCGATGGCGGCAGCGAAGAAGACGGGGCGCGGGCGCAAGCAGGACCGGGCCCGTGTGGCCGGCGGCCAAAAGTATGAAGTGGGGTACGAATCCAAGAAGACAGGACGGTCGGCGTCAGCGGTCAAGAAAGCTGTCAAAAAGGTCGGCAACAACCGGAAGCGTGTCGAGAAGCGTCTCGGACGATAAATTTTTTGCCCGCCTCAAAAGTCCAGCGCGTTGCCTAGACCTCGGGCGGGCATTCGGGGCAGGTATCGCCGATCGAGTCCAGGACCTCGGTTAGCGCGCCGGCAGCCGCCTCGGGCGAAAGGCCCGGTGGCGGATCCTGGCGGGCGATTTCGACCGCCCGCTCGCGGGCGTATGGATCGGCGCGGTCCTGCATCCAGCCGTGGTACTCACACTCGCGGATCGCGCCTGCCTCCTCCAGCACGGCCACCGCCCGCCCGCGTACCGTGCGGGTCGCCGTTCGCCTCTCCTTGGTCATCAGCATCAAAATCGCTCCTGCGCGAGGGGCGAATCCTTGCGGCCCTCAATCCGTTCCGGCTGCTAACACAGAGCAGGGATTCCAAATCGTCGGGGCAGGTGCTTTTCCACGCGTTCCGCCGCCCTGTGCATAGGCTGTAAGCTTGTCTTCCTTGTCGCGCCTCGTCTGGCAAAGGGTGTGCAGCGCCTTTGCCTCATCCCAAGCGGCGCATTGGGACACAACTTTCCTCTTCGCCGGTTGACCAGCCTACCATCTAAGGCGAGAACCTGCCGACGCAGAAACCACTCGAGAACTGGCCAAATCCAATCCGCGAGATTTGATATAGCTACAACGTCATTGGAATGCTTCGAACCTCTGTCGCTTTGATTCTCACCATTCTGTCGGGTGTGGCGCTGGCCGACGATTTTGTCGGACAGGCTAGCGTGATCGACGGCGATACGTTGGAAGTACATGGAGCGCGTATCCGGCTTTGGGGTATCGATGCACCGGAGAGCAGTCAGCTGTGCCGCGGCGAAGACAGCTTGCAATATCGTTGCGGTGCGCAGGCGGCGAACGACCTTGACGCCTTCATTGCCCGCCGTCCCGTCAATTGTGTTCCAGTCAGCCTCGACCCGTATGGCCGGACCGTCGCGACCTGCTCGGTCGCAGGCAGGGATCTCGCTGAATGGCTTGTACGGAGTGGCATTGCGTTGGATTGGCCTCAATACTCGAAGGGCAGATATCGCGAGGCTCAGCGCGAGGCTGAGCGTACCGGCCAGGGACTCTGGAAGGGAAGCTACGTCGAGCCGTGGCTCTATCGTGCATGCATCCGGGCAAGTGGGAAGCCGGCCACCTGCTCGGATGACACAAATGCCCATCCTTGATGCGGTTCCGGAGAGATGCCGATCCACAACGTGTATTGGCCTATCATCACAGGTTGGGCAGGTGGCTCTGGCGCGATTTGGGCGACTCACGCTACCCATCATTCCCAATCACCTCACTGCATAATGGGAATGAAATGGTTGCAGCAACCCGTGAATTGCCGACCTCTGGTTACGCGATTGAAGTGGACGGCCGGTTCAAAGCCGAATTTACAACCAGAGACGGCGCCAAGGCGGCTGGCGAAGAACTAAAGAAGCGTTTTCCGTTGCTTCAGATCAGGATCTACGACGCGCAGACGCATGCTCGCGAGGAAATCTAGATCGCCGGTTCGAGTCTAAGCGGAGTTCTTCCGCTTGCGCGCGTGCGGCTTTCGCCGCATCGGGCTCTCGTGGAACCGAGCCGCTTTGCGTCTCGGTAGGGTAGGCGCGGGACACCTCGACGAGGATGTCCCTACGCCTCCCCCCAAACCGTGCGGGCACTTTTCAATGCACACGGCTTTCCATACGCGCATGCTCTCGACCGGACACGGTTACACGGCATGACGGACACAGGACGATGGTCTTGCGTCGCCAACCGGACCGTTTCCAAGCCGTCAGCGATCCGCTTTGCAGGTCTCCTACGCGGCGGAGGTGATGCATCTCAAATGGTCCCCTCGTATCGCCGCACGCTTCGCATCTGCGAGCGTTGAGCCGATCGACCAGATCATTTGGGCTTTTGACCCACCACGCACCTGCCGTGACGTTGTCGACAACGGGACTCGTCCAGTAGGTTTGGGTCAGATGCTTCAGTCTCCACAGCTTGATGCTGCGAAGCTTACCACGGACCACGGAGCTGACCTCGTAGTCCGTACCCTTCCACAGACGTGCCATGGTTCTCGCTCTCGTCGTTCGATGTCGCATCGCCAGCGTCTTCACAAGGCTGCGGAACACAACAAGCTCCAACAGTCCCAAGGCGCCCTTGAAGTCATCAGCAAACGAATGGTAGTTCGCAAAACCACGGAACTCTGAGTTATAGGCGAGGACGGTTGCGACATCGCTGGTGGCCAGGAACTGCTCGCGAGGACGGCCAGTTTTTCTGGCGAGATCGCCATAGCCGTGTCGCTTGCAGAACGCGGTAACCTCCTTCCGCGGCACTCGCAGGCTGACATTCCCGGTGGTCGGCCGGCGTACCACGCGCCATGTCCGTCCGTCCGGTCCCGTGCGGTTGGATTTGCGTCCAGCCCCGTAGGATGTGTATGTCGAGATGCGATAACTGAGGAAGGTCACTCCCTTTGAAGCGGCATAGACCCCACTTTTCTCGGGCGACACCGTGAGCTTCAATGTCTGCGTCAGGAATTGTTCGACACAATCCATGATCTCACACGCTTCCCGCTTGCTCCCGATTACGCCGATGAGGAAGTCGTCGGCGTAGCGGCAGTAGCGGAGCCTCTTGAAGTTAGGGTCCATCGGATCGACGGAGGGCACTTTCCGTCTCTCCTTGTTGATGGCTTTGATCTCCGCGACTGCAGCGTCGATCTCGGCCCGATCCGCGCCGTCGGCGCGGAGCCGTTCAATTTTCCGGCGGAGACTGAGGACGCGCCGTTCCAGCGCCGCATAGCGCGGGAATGGACGTCGGTCGCGGCCTTTGTCGAAGCCCGTCTTCATCGTCTGCATGTGCTGGTCCAGCTCGTGCAGATAGATGTTGGCGAGCAGGGGCGAGACAATCCCGCCCTGTGGCGTGCCACTGTAAGTGCGTCCGTAGACCCAATCTTCCATGTAACCTGCCTTGAGCATTCCTTCGATCAGAGCGATGAACCTATCGTCATCGATCCGCTTCTTTAGAAGCCCAAGCAGAATGTCATGGTCGATGTTGTCGAAGAACCCACGCACATCCACTTCGACCAACCACTTGCAGCCCGTCCAGGTCTTCTTGATGGACTTGAGTGCGGTATGACAGGATCGTCTCGGGCGGAACCCATGCGACTCATCGAGGAACACAGGTTCGTAGATCGCTTCGAGCAGAATCCTGACCGCCTCCTGAACGAGCCGGTCTTCCACCGTTGGGATACCCAGCGGTCGTGTTTTGCCGTTGTCCTTTGGGATATAGACCCGCTGGACTGGCCGGAAGCGATAAGTGCCGTCTGCTACGCGCCTGGCGACATCGGCGAGCTTCGCCAGCGACATGCCGTCGAAGGTCTTACCATCTACACCCGGCGTCAGGGCTCCCTTGTTGCGGGAGACCTTTTCGTAGGCCCACTCGAAGAGATGCGGAGATCTCATCAGGCGGTGAAGGCCATTTACGCGCTTACCCGACCGCGACAAAGTCGGCAGTGATTCAATTCTTCTCTGGATGGTAGCGGCCTGCATCAGCAGAACCTCTCCGTCGAAGAATCTCTTCTACGCATACTGCAAATGCCGTTGTTGGCGGCATCGTCCTTCCCCCGATCGGAGGCGCTTTCGGTCCGGTCACCCGGCCTTATACGCATGATCGTCCACCTCGCGGCGGCTGTCCTGGCCATTACGCCGGGCGTTTGGGTACTATGACGGCTCCGTCGCCATACAGGTCCTCGAAAGAGCCTGCTGCAGGCGATCCCGTAGTTGCGTGTGCAGGAAGTTGCGGTGTGTTTAGGTGTCCCATTCGTCTCCTTGACCCACCGATGGTGGTCGTCCCACGCGGACTGGTGGCAGATCGCACTGGCCGGTGCGGTCTGCCCCGCGTGGCATAGCGTGTCAGCCGCGTTCGCTACGGCCAGCCCTTTGGCAACTGGAAACTGGGATTCAGGCAATACAGCTTTCACCATGCACACCTTACTCTGTGCTCTCCACCGGGCTGCGGCGCCCGATTTCGAGACGTTTCCCGGCATGCTTTGGTCCCGTTCTCCTTTCGGAGTTTCAGTCGTTTCCGACACCGGTAAGCCGGGCAAGTAAGAGCCATAACCAGCAGGCTCCATTCTTTCGAACACTCCCTTCTTCTCCACGCCTCAACGGCGCACGCCGTCCCGGCTTCGATCCCTCGCGCCAAGAGCTTCGGAGCTCCTCGCCGGGGGCACTCGGGAAAGGGGGCTCGCCTTCGGCGATCGCTATCACTGCCCCGTTCCCGGGTGCCGCTGTTAACCGGTCTCGTCGCTGCACTCGGACCAGCGTGCCCCTTCGGGTCGCTATGCTCACGCTCTCCGGGTGCCATTTTCCGCTGAGGTGATGCGCCGTTGGCGCACGCCTGATCAGGGCCTGCGGCCCTGGGCGGTCAAGGCCAAGCCCTATGATGAAATGGACGGAAGGCGGGCCGCCTCGTAGATTTCGCACTCTCTCGCGGAGAGGCTGAGAGTAAGAGTGTCGTGCGGATTTGCCGTGACGGGTTACAGGCTGCGAGAGAGGCTCGCACCGCCCGTCGCGGAGATCCGCGATGTCCAGATATTATCCTCGGGCGTGCACCGGTGAGGACCGGGCGAGCCTTTATGACGAAATCACCAACAAGATCATCGCCGAGCTGGAAGCCGGCGGAGTGCCGTGGGTGCAGCCATGGGGCTCCGCGGCGGCGAAGGCGCAATTGGCCTTGCCGAAAAGCGCCGCGACCGGTCGCCACTATAGCGGCATTAACATCTTAATCCTCTGGGCGGCCGCAACCGAGCGCGCATTCACAGGTCAGAGCTGGCTTACATTTCGCCAGGCGCTGTTGCTCGGCGGTCACGTCCGCAAGGGCGAGCGCGGCACGACCATCGTCTACGCCGATCGTTTTGTGCCGGCCGACGAAAAGCGGCGCGCGAGCGAGAACGGTGAGGAAGCGCAGGCCATTGCATTCCTCAAGCGTTTCACGGTGTTCAACAGTGATCAATGCGAGGGCTTGCCTTCCGAGATCACAACGACGGCACCGCCTCCGCCGCCAGGCCTGATCGAGCCCCGGGTCGAAAAGCTTATCAAGGCGACTAGCATCGACTTCCGGATCGGCGGCAATCGCGGCTTCTATGTGCCGGCAGAAGATTATGTGCAGGTGCCGCCACCGCAAGCCTATTTCGAGCCGATCAATTGGCATCGAACGGCCCTGCATGAGCTGGCGCATGCCAGCGGCCATCCGTCACGTCTCAACCGCGACTTGTCAGGCGGCTACGGGACCAGGAAGTACGCGTTTGAGGAACTGGTTGCGGAGATCTCGTCTGCGTTCAGTTGCGCTTCGCTCGGTATCGTGCCGACGGTGCGGCACGCCGACTATATTAGCTCCTGGCTTGAAGTGCTGCGAGAAGACAATCGCGCGATTGTGCGAGCTGCTTCACAAGCCAGCAAGGTTGCGGACTATCTCCTTGGATTCTTGCCGGAAGTTGTTGTCGACATGACGACCGAGAGAGCGGAGCAGGAGGCCGCGTAAAGATCTTGCCAGCCACTTCGGAAACGAGAGTGAGAGGGGAGATGCGGTTTTCGCGACGGGTTGGAGGCCGAGAGAGAGGCTCCCGGCCGCCCGTCGTGGAGAATCCACATGACCAAGGCTGTCCAAAAGATCACGCTGTCACCCTCGCGCGACATTCCGTTCAACAAGCTGGTGCTCAGCCAGTCGAACGTGCGGCGCGTGAAAGCGGGCGTTTCGATCGAGCAGCTCGCGGAAAGCATTGCGCAGCGCACTCTCTTGCAGAGCCTAAATGTCCGGGCTGTACTCGATGGAGAGGGTGACGAAACCGGCATGTTCGGCGGTCGGCGTTATCGCGCACTGGAACTTCTCGTCAAGCAGAAGCGCATGGCGAAGACGCAGGTCGTTCCGTGTGTCGTGCGCGAAGCCGAGGAGGAAGACCCGGCAAGGCCGTTGCTAGATCGGCTCATCATTGAACTGACGGCGCACCGTACGCTGGCATTGCGGGATGCGCTGGCCGAAAATCCTGCGATCGCGTTCCAGGCAGTGCTGCACAACTTCGTGCTGACGGCCTTTTACCGGTTTGCTTCGTCCGGGAGCTGCCTTGAGATTTGGCTGCGCACGCCAACCTTTCCTGCTCAAGCTCCGGGCTTGAGGGAAAGCGTCTCGGCTAAGGCTGTCGAGGTGCGGCATGAGGGCTGGAACGCACGGTTGCCGAAGAGCGAGAACGATCTCTGGGATGCGCTGACGGCTCTCGATGGTGGTGCACAGGCGTCGCTGTTCGCCCACTGCGCGTCCTTTGCGGTCAACGCCGTCTATCAGCCGGCCAATCGTTACAATCAGGGTCGCGTCTCAGCCCACGGCGTCCGCACGCGTCTCGACCAGGCCAACGTGCTAGCGCGCTGCCGGAGTTGACATGGTGCAGGCTGGCTGGAAGTCAACAACTACATCGGCGCGTCACTAAGCCTCGCATTCTGGAGGCGGTGCGGGAAGCCAAGGGCGAGTCGTCGGCGCAACTGATCGACCATCTGAAGAAGGCCGACATGGCCAAGGAGGCCGAGCGTCTCCTGGATGGCTCGGGCTGGTTGCCGGAGCCGCTGCGCCTCGACGATTCCAGCCCGTCTTCGGCGGAGCCGGAAGGTGAAGCGGGCCCGCTGCCAGAATTCCTCGCTGGCGAGGAGGATCCGGAGAACGGCAGCGACGAGCATCCGCAACAGCTCGACGCGGCTGAGTGACAGCATAAGGGCTGGCTCCGGCTGTCCCGCGCTTGCTCGGGGACCGATGCACAGCGTCGGTCCCCATTCTTATGACCGAGGCTGAGAGGGAGAGTGGGGCCGGGATGGGTTTGAATCGCCGTGGTCTTGAGGAGAGCGCCGGGCGATTCGACCCGTTCCTGCTCTCCGAAAGAAATCCCATGACCGACTCTCTCGCAAGCGGCGCTGCCGCCGCGCCGCTCCCGATGCGTGCCGCTGCCACTATCACCTCCGCTGCAGTCAGGGCTGCGCGACAGCTCTTGACCGATCTCGAACGCGGCCGGCGCATCGATGCCGCCGTCCTGCGTGGCGCCATGGAGGCTGCCTTCGGCGCCTCGGATGCGGCAGGTAGCTGGAATTGGAAGACCGCCTATGACACCTGCGAGGCGGCCACCGTTCTATTTCTTCGCAAGTTCGGTCCGGCGATGGGGACCAAGGCTGGTTCGACGGCGGCGATGTTGCCGATGCTGGCGAGAGTAGCCAGTCTCCTGCCGACGCACACGCGGCGTTCCGAGGACAGCCAGGCGCTTCAACAATTCTCGACGCCGATCCCACTGAGGCTGGCTGCATGTACCGCGGCCTGCATCACGCCTTCCGACTGGGTTTTGGAGCCGTCTGCGGGCACCGGCTTGCTCGCCATCTTTGGCGAGCTCGCCGGCGGCGCATTGGTATTGAACGAGTTGTCCGAACCCCGTGCGGAGTTGCTGGATCACCTGTTCGCCGGCGTTGAGGTCACCCGGTTCGACGCCGCCCAGATCGATGATCACCTCGAAGCCGATTTCGTACCTAGCGTCGTCTTAATGAATCCGCCGTTCTCGGCGCTGGCGAATGTCGATCGGCGAATGGCGGACGCGGCGCTCCGGCACATCGCTTCGGCCTTGGCGCGCCTTTGCGACGGTGGGCGTCTGGTCGCCATCACGGGTGCAAGCTTCGGGCCGGACAATCCGGCGTGGCGAGATGCCTTCGTTCGCCTTCAGGGACGCGCGCGAGTTGTGTTCTCTGCCGCCATCGATGGCGCTGTCTACGCGATCCTCGTGTTCTCCGACGCGGGCGGTACGGGCAGGAGCTACCACGCCGAATTGTCGGCCAGGAATCGCTGCCTGCGGGTCCACTATTTGCTCGAGCCCGGATGGAAGGCGGACGCCGCGATCCAGGGTCTCGGCCAGACCAACCGGACCAACCAGGCGCAGCCGCCGCTGTTTCGGCCCGTTGCGACCGACGTGAAGGCCGAGAAGCGCTTCTTGAGCACCATCGCTCGCCGGCTCGACACGTTGGGAGCGATTACGCGCGGCCAGCGCCAAACCGGGGGGCAGGGCCTGTTCCGGCCCGAGGACAATCTCGAAAGCCAGTACGGACGGGATGCGTTGCGCCAGCTCTATACGCTGCTCGCGCGTGGCAAGGTCGACGGCTGCTCACTTGAGACATTCGAGGGTGCAACCGGCCTGAAGCTAACAGATACCAACGGGCCCAGGGATGACCTGCCGCCGATCACGACCTTCCTGAACCGGCTGCTGGCGCTCACGATCGAACTTCAGAACATCCTGTTCACCGTGTTCGAGCAGCTCTTGGCCGCTCGGATCGAGGGCGCGGTCGCATCCGGCACCTATGACCTGGGACTGGAAACGCTCCGCGCCGAAAGCTTCGTCGTTACCGACCGGAGCACGATCTATACCCATCCGGGCACTGGCGCCGAGACCCGGCTTCTCACGATTACCCAGCGCCAGCGCACTCATCCGGTGAGCCTGGATGATGCTCTTGCTCGTCGTTCCGACCATCGTGCCGTCCTCTTGATCAATGAGCGATCGGGCCGTGCCGCCCTACAGCTCCCGGCTCCGAGTTTCATACTTGATGACGGCGAGATCGAGCGGCGCGTCCGCCTGATCCACCCCATGGAGCAGCACAGCGCTCGCTTGACGATGATGGCGGAAAGCCATTGGGTCGAGGCCGACCGTGATGGCTTCGCCGCAGCCTGGCTGGCGGAGCTCGCCGAGGTCCCCGAGTTCACGGAAAGCATGATTCACGTCGTGGCCGGCTTGCTACTGCCCATCTGGAAGCGGCTGCCTAACGAGCCGACGCGGGTCTATCGGCTCCAGACCGATGCGGGCGAGCGCGTCATCGGCCGCAAGGTCTCCGCGACCTGGGTCGCGAACCTCCTTGCGGCTGACGCGCCGGCACTGACGCCGGACGCGGCCTTCGCCGCGCTGATGGAGGGGCGGACCGTCCTCGAGCTCGCGGAGGGGCTCCAGCTTCGCCGTGCCCGGGTGATGGGCGCATACCGCATCGAACTGTCTGGGTTCAACGACACGATGCGCGACCGCTTGCGGGCCTACGGCCTCTTCGGAGGAATCATCTCCTGGAAGCTGCGCATATTCGTGCCCACCGACGCGAGCGGCGTCGAGATCCTGGCGAAGGTGCTTGAGCAGTATCCAGTCGCGCGCATCAGCGAGCGGGAGGCCGCCTGATGCCCCGCGATGCCATCGAACTGGCACGCCGCCTCGCGCGTGAGGCCGAGGCGGTGTGCCGCCACTATCTCTCCAACGGCAAGCGGCAAGGGCGGTACTGGCTGGTCGGAGACGTCCACAACACCCCGGGGCGCTCGCTGTTCGTGCGGCTCCAGGAATCGCCGAAGGGGCCTGCCGGCAAATGGACAGACGCCGCGACCGGCGAGCATGGCGATCTCCTCGACGTCATCCGCGAAAGCCTGGGATTGCGTGACTTCCGCGAGACCGCCGAGGAAGCAAGACGCTTCCTGAAATTGCCTCGCGCTGAACCGGAACTCTTCTCAAGGCCCGTCGGTCCGGCAGCACCGGCCAAATCGCAAGAGGCTGCCCGTCGGCTCTTTGCAATATCCAGCCCGATCGAGGGGACCGTGGTCGAATCCTATTTGCTGAATCGCGGAATAGCTCACGTCCATCATGGTGGCAGTCTGCGTTTCCACCCGCGCTGCTACTATCGGCCGGACGAGCACCTGCCGATCGAGACTTGGCCAGCGATGATCGCTTCTGTCACTGATCTCGATGACAGGATCACCGGGGTACACCGTACCTGGCTCGACCCGGTCGGCTTTGATCGCGTTCGGTTGGGCAAGGCTCCGATCGATACGCCACGACGCGCGATGGGCGACCTCCTCGGCAATGCCGTTCGTTTCGGCGTGGTGGACGATATACTCGCCGCCGGCGAGGGCATCGAGACCATGCTGTCGCTGCGCTACGTGTTGCCGACAATGCCGATGGCCGCTGCGCTTTCGGCCAACCACCTCGCAGCCATGTTGCTGCCGTCTGGCTTGCGTCGGCTCTATATCGCTCGCGATGCCGATGCCGCCGGTGATACGGTGCTCGCCGTTCTGACCCAGCGCGCAGCAGACGCCGGCATTGAAGCGATCGCGTTGTCGCCACGGCTGGGCGACTTCAACGAAGATCTGCACGTCTTCGGTCTCGACGGTCTCCGAGCGGCCTTGCGGATTCAGCTCGTACCCGAGGATGTCGTCCGCTTCTTGCATTCGTCGACGGTGCCCGCGGAATAGGTCACGACGGTTCGATCGACCGTGACAGGTCGGTCATGGGCGAGGCCAATACCGGAAGGGGACGCGACCTCGGCCTTCTAGAGGGCGATCGGACGGCAAGCGGCCCGGGCCGGCAATGGCTGCGTCCGGCTATTTTCCGCCGCGCGCCGGCAATTGAAACGCACGTCATATGTCTAGTCAGCGCGCTTTGCATCGCGAAGCAAAATAGCCGGCCTTCGCCATCCTCCGCTGCCGCTTCGGCCCTTCGGGTTCTGGCCTGTTCCGCCCGCCGTCTGAGTGATCGCCACGAAGGCCGCGAAGGGCGCGGCCAAACCCGGCAAAGGACCTCCTTCCATGACCGACCATGACGACGTCGAACCGCCGCACGCCTCTTCTCCGACCGACCACGTCCTCACCGAACTACAGCTCTTCGGCTACCGTCCCTTCGACGACCAGCCTGACCCGAGACCGCTTCCCGAAGGCAAGATGATCTCCGGGGCCGTGGCCGATATCTTCGACGCCCTGGTCGCGACCCTGAACGACACGCGGCTCGAGCCGGACCTTGACGATCTGCTCTGGTCGACCGTCAACTTGTTCCGTCGTGCCGTCGATCGCATCGAACGCCAGCTCGACGACAACGAGCAGGCGCAGCACAAGAGCCAGCGCGAGCAGAACGGCTCCGAAGTACGATCGGTCGAACTCGAGCGCCTCACGGCTGAAGGCATCACGCTGATCGAGCGCCGCAACTGCCTGGAACTCTTCCGCGACCAGGCGATCGAACGCTTTGAAGTCCACACCGGTTCGTCCTGGCGTCCGCGGTCGGGGTCACTGGTCAACCACCGCACGCTCACCGCGGCAATGATCGACTCCCGCGACTTCATCGCAGCGAAACGCCGCGCCGAGACCGAGGTCCTGGTGCCGCCAGGACCCAAGATCGCACTCACCGGCGGGCTCGACTTCAACGACCACCACCTCATCTGGGATCGCCTCGACAAGGTTCACGGCAAGCATCCCGACATGGTCCTGGTCCATGGCGGCTCCCCGAAAGGCGCCGAACTCATCGCCTCCAAATGGGCGATCAATCGCAAGGTACCGCAAATCGCCTTCAAGCCCGACTGGACCAGGCACGCCAAGGCGGCACCGTTCAAGCGCAACGACGCCATGCTCGGGCTCCTGCCGATCGGCGTCATGTACTTCCCCGGCACTGGAATCCAGGACAATCTCGCCGACAAGGCGAAGCGGCTCGGCATTCCCGTCTGGAAGTTCGGCGGCGCGTGAGCGCCGTCTTGCTCGCATCTAAGATGGCAGGGTGGAGTTGCACGCCGCAACTCCGCCTCGTTTCGATATCAGGTCCGAAGCCGCGCCGCGGTGGTGGTGGAAGGCGCGACCAGTACATCTATGCACTGGAGCCACCGCCATGCTCGCCCTTCGGCTTGTCCTCAACACATTCGGCATCGGCTTGTTCTGCTGGCTGACCTTTGCGCTGGCGGTCTATGCCTTGCCGTTTTTCGTCGCACTCAGTGTCTGGATGTCGGCATTTCGTGATGGCGCGGGCGTTTTCGGTGCACTGCTCATCGGAATTGCTTCTGGCGCGCTGACGCTTGCCGCTGGTCAGGTCGCCATCGCCGCTAGTCAGTCCTTGACTTTGCGCGTCGCGATCGGAAGCGCATTTGCCGTCCCTGCGGCAATCGCCGGCTATGAAGCAGTGTTTGCGCTTTCGCAGATCGGGGGGCTTCGCTGGCTTGGCGCGAGGCCTTCGCTTGCCTAGGTGCGGTTTGCATCGGCGGCGCGGCATGAACGCGCTTGAGAGTTTTGGCGAAGACCCGCCCACTCGAGTCAGGTCGGGCGGTGGAGCGGTTCCAGCCAGTTCTTACCGCCACTCTCCGCAAGGGATGACCCTTGCGCCTTCATCATCGAACAGGTTCGCGTAGATCGGTACGTTGAATGAGGGATCATCGGGACGCGAGCAGGGAGCCAGTCCTTCTCGGAGTGCCTTGACCAATCCGCGTCCATTTCGGCCCAACCCACGTAGCTGCAGCGGTGCGGCGTGCCCCTTGATCATTCCTTCGAAGAGGACTTCAGCCCTTTGCAGCAGATTGTTTCTCTTTCTACGCCGGATCGTTCGCCGCTCTTGTTCAGAGGAACCGAGATATGCCACGTCTTCTCCTTATTGCGGTTCAGCACGCGACGCACGTGGCCTCTTTGATGGCTTGATCTGGCCCAAGACCGGCTGCGCCTCGATCGTCTGAGCCGCAACGCCGTTGATGCGACTTTCTTCCCCTGGGCTTCGCCCATTCCTCGCGAGACAAGAAAGTCGCCACAACGGCGTCCTCCGCTGCGCTCCGGCCCTTCAAGCGGGTGCGTCGCCGATCGTCTTCGGCTTCAGATCGCCATCGAGGCCGCGGTGGTCGCGGGCTCGAAACACAAACAGGAGAAGTAACATGGCTAATATCGGTTCGTTCAAGAAAGTCGGTAACGAGTTTCACGGCGAGATCGTCACCCTGAGCCTTCAGACCAAGGGCGTCCGCATCGTCGCCGAAACCAACCGCTCCAGCGACAACGCGCCCAGCCACCGCATCTACGTGGGCCGGGCGGAGATCGGGGCAGCCTGGTCGAAGCGCTCCGAGGAGGGCCGCGACTACCTCTCGCTCAAGCTCGACGATCCCTCCTTCAACGCACCGATCTACGCGAACCTGTTCGATGACGAAGGCGGCGAGGGGTACACCCTGCTCTGGTCGCGGCCGCGCAAGAACGGCGAGTGAGACTCGCTCTAAAGCCCGCCCGAGTTGATCGGGCGGGTTCCTTTTGGAGCCTAAAGTCGAAAACATCAACGCTGCGCCGCTGCATCGCCGCAGTCGATTTTCGTGATTTCGCCTTCTAGAGCTCGCAGTGCCACTACCGATCTGGGTGGTCATAAAGTCGCTCTTACGCAGCAGTGCTATTTCTTCTTGGAACTGGCTCGCCGGCTTGCGACCTTAGGCCAGTCCTTCGGTGTTGTCGCTCCTCTGGGTGGCTGAACCGAGCCTTCAGCACAAGTGAACACCCAGCGTGTCGGCCAGCCAGTCGAGAAACATCAATTCTCCGGTTCTCAGATTGCCTCCCGAGGCCACCATATATGAGTGGTCACTGCCGGCACTGTAGGCACGTGGCTCTTGGGGAACCGAGGCCTTGCCGATGCTGGTCCCAGTTGTGCGGAGCGCGTCTGCCTCGCCGCTGCGCAACCGTCTGCTGATCTTGCATCGGGCAGCAACAGACAGGCACCCACGGTTGGTGTGCTGTAGTGCGCATTCAGGGAGAGCAACATCACCTTTGGTTCAAAAATGCGCCGCGGCCGGTGTCCCGAGCCACAAGTCCCCAATCGTAGATTTGCATTAGATTTGCGTCGCTGTGCCAAGATGGAGGATGTAGCAGGGACGGAGAATGTGATGGCGCTCCGGCAACTTGCCTCCCTGACATTGAGCGATGAAGTTCGTGCCGAACAAGTCGCTGACGACGCGGCGGAAGACGGTTCTGGTGCTGGCGCTGCGAGCGCGAATCGTGCTGACCTGCGCGGAAGGCGGTCAGAACAAGGAAGTGGCGGCCAAGCTGGGCCTTGAGGGGTCGAGGGTAGGCGCGGCGTTTTGTGGAGCGGCGCGTCGACGAGCCACGCTTCGGGCGCCGCGTACGGTTGAGGATGCCCGCATCGAAGCCGCGATCGTGAGGACATTGGAGAGTTGCCCTGAGAACGCCATCCATCGGAGTTCCCGCGGCATGGCGAGCCAGCGGCCTGTCGGTGTCGACCGTGCAACGCATCTGGCCGGCCTTCGGGCTCCAGCCGCACCCGACGGAGACCGTCAAGCTCTCCACGATCCAAACTTCATGGCCAAAGTGCGCGACGCTGTGGGCCTTTACGTCCGGCCGCCGGAGCTCGTGTCATTCTATGCGTGGATGAGAAGTCCCAATCCGGGCGCTGGACCGCAGCCACCATGCTGCCGATGCGTCCCGGCCAGCCGGCCCGAAGGAAGGATGACTACAGAAGACATGGCACCACATCGCTGTTCGCCGCTCTCGACATTGCGACAGCACGAGCCAACGGCGAAGTGCTAGCGAGGTCGCCGTGCTGCCAAATTCCGTCAGTTCCTCGACGAGATCGAGGCCGCTGTGCCGCGCGAGCTCGAGGTCCATCTCGTCATGGACAATTACGCCACGCATAAGTCCGCACTGATTCAATGATGGATGGCTAAAAGACAGCGCTGGCACGTGCACCTGACCCCGACCAGTTCGTCATGGCTCAACTAGGCCGGGCCTTTCTTCGTTCTCCTCCCGGATAAAAAGATCAGGCGGGCGCAGCGTCGCCGCCCTCCGGGCAGACATCACTTCGTTTATTGATCGACACAACGCCCATCCCAAACCGTCCCGATGGAGGAAGTCCGCCGATCACATCCTTCCATTCATCGAACGCTTCTGTCGGTACAATGCCCCGACAAACACAATGTGATGTTGCGATCTTGTTCAGGACAGGACCTTCCGCCGAACTGCCGCTCGATGCAGACCTCGAAGTCCGTGCCCATGTCTCTTGTGCTTCGGCTTTAGTCCTTGCTTGAGGGGAGGCTGAAAGCACGCGGCTGTCTGCATCGGACCGAGCATGTGCCGTCATGACAAGGCCGCTGTCCGGGAAAGTTCGGGACCATGTGCGGCGTGAAATCCATCGAAGAAGGTGGCCAAGATGCAGGATTTAGCCGTGAACACGCGCCTCATTGCATTAAGCAGAATCGCAGAGTTGTTACAGTCTGCTTCAGCAATCGCACGGTCGTAGGAAGCATGTTCAGGGGATTGATATCTCGGCGAATCTCGGAGCGTCGATCCTCGTTGGGGTTCTCGTTCCAGTAGCGTTGGAACCGAGCGCAAGGTCCAGGCGAGATGGAACAGGTGTTTTGTACGAAGCGCTCCACTGAAGCCGAGACACCACACTCACGTGCGAAACGAGATTGTTTGTTCGCAATGTACTATGTTTGTCGGAGCAAATGCGCCCAAATCTGCCATTGCGGCTGCTCGAGGAGGGGCACGGCCACTCGGCCGGGAGTGAGCTGGCAAAGCCAGCCTACCGGCCCGCGTGAACTGGGCAAAAAGTTTATCTGGGGAGGCCGGCGGGCGGAAGAGTAAAGCGATTGGATAATCTACGTGAATGGGCAGCGCCTGGGATTGATCGCCACAGGAGGGACACAGGCCGATCTTCACATGAAAGACAAAGCGGTTGTGGGCGCGAAGCTATCGGTCCGACTCTACTTCATCGAGAGCCTCATCTGGTGCTTGTAGTATGATCATTCGGAAAACTGATGCAAACTTTGCGCGAACGCGGCCCGTGGATTCGGATCATGCCTTAGTTTCGCCGGGACGGTGAGATGAGCAAGTTCAGCCAGGAAAAAGTACTGAGCGTCCATCACTGGACGGACAATCTCTTCAGCTTCACCACGACCCGGAATCCGTCGTTCTGCTTCCGTAGCGGTGAATTCACGATGATCGGGCGCAAGGTCGACGAGAAGCCGCTGCTGCGGGCCTACAGCCTCGCCAGCGCTCATTACGAGAACCGGTTGGAATTCCTCTCGATCAAGGCACCGGATGGTCCCTTAACCTCGCGTCTGCAGCATCTGAAGGAGGGTGACGAGATCATCGTCAGCCGCACGGCGACGGGGACGCTGGTCATCGATAATCTCGAGGACGGGCGCAATCTGCATCTTATCGGCACCGGCACCGGGCTTGCGCCGTTCCTGAGCGTCATCAAGGATCCCGAAACCTATTTGCGATTCGAGAATGTCGTGCTGCTGCATGGCTGCCGCCGCGTCACCGAGCTCGCCTATGGCGAGATGATCACGGAAAAACTGCCGTGCGACGAACTGGTCGGCGACTTCGTGCGCTACCAGCTGATCTATTATCCGACCGTGACGCGCGATTGCTTCTGTAACCGCGGCCAGGCCACCGATCTGATCGTTTCAGGCAAGCTGTTCGCGGAGATCGAACTGCCGGAACTGGAGCCGCAGCATGACCGCATCATGATCTGTGGCAGCCCCGGCTTGGTGCGCGATCCCCGCGAGCTATTGGTGGCGAAGGGTTGTCGATGGGGATCAAGGCAAGCCGGCGCAATTCGTGTTCGAAAAAGAGTTCGCAGAACGAAATAGATTCGTCTCGCAGAAGGAGGGCATATGAACCATGACGACAAGTACAAATCGCCATGAAGCATCGACGATGACAGACGAAGAGCGCGAGCTAGAGCGCTGCAAACAAGAAATTCTTCGTCTCACACAGCTGGTTGTGTTTCTCAAACGGCAGGTAGTGCAGCTTTCTGAAATCGTTTTACGCAACGTCGTAAAGAGCGTCGGGGGCGGAAAGTCGGAGCGCTCGTGAGTCTCTGAGCGACGCCGAAGTAGCGCAAACTGTTCGACGCGCCAGCTCGAACGACACGCAGATCAGCGCCTCGAGCACGTTCGAAGACTACGTGCTAGTCACACGGGAGCTGGAAAAGGCGAAAAACAGGCTGGAGCTGGACGCTGAGAAATTCCCCGACGAGGAGGTCGACGCTTGTGAATGATAGCGCCGGCCCGAGCGCTTAGCACTCGTTGATCAATCCTTGGGCGGACGCTGTGTTGGAATGGTAAAGCCCGCCTTTAGGCAGCCTATTGTGACCATGGTCTTGAAGCCCTAATTTCCGGTCATCATAGAAGAATTGCCGGTTAACGGCTCATAAGCTTGCTATTTGGTGCGCAGTATAGTCGCGAGATAGGCGCAGTGTGGTCAACGCGCTCCGAAGGAAGCGCGTGAATACCTCACACGAGCTTGACCATCCTCCTCGACGCGCCGATATACGCGAACCTGTTCGATGACGAAGGCGGGGAAGGCTACACCCTAGGCGGAGCTTCGTGTTCAAGTCATGCAGCAACTGCCGAGCAACCGAAACAAGCGTCTGGCCGAAGTCCTTTCATTTTTGCTTCGGCGTCTTGGTTCGCTCTTTGCAGAATTCCTCATCAGGCAACACGAGATCGACGTGGCTAAGGCTTAATGTGCTCGCGAGTTCGAACAGCGTCACTATCGTGGGATTGCGGCCGGCCACGCTCTAAATCGCTGATGTATTGCTGAGTAAAGCCGGACGCCTCGGAGATCCGCGTGCACGCTTCACGTCGGTTGTGGCGCGCTATCACCGGCCGCGCCCCAGGACCCCCATTTTATCAGCTTTCGGCGCAGCGACGCGAACGATTGGCCTTCGCTGTGCGCACTCGATGGGCACTTGGCGCTTCTGATCGCGTCATCGCCGAAGTGCTGTTCGGCCGAAAATGCATCCCTGAACGCGGCTGGAAAACCCATGAGCTGCGCAGCCGGACCATCCGCCTGGTGCAAGCCGGCTTGGCTCTGATGCGCTGCGGCTATCGCGCATTACTGCATCCCCCATCTCGCAGGGAGTAGAGCAGGGGTGCCGAAAACCATCGGTCCATCTTCGGCATCCCCCTGAGCACTCCTACTCCGTCATGGTGACCGTCGACGCGCGACCGAACCCGGTCGCGCTCCAGACGACCACGGAGCCTCGCAAATGCCCGATCCGAACGCCGGCTTGCCGCCGCGATACCTGCGCACGCCAGAGGCGGCGCGCTTTCTCGGACTGTCCGGTCGCACCCTCGAAAAGCACCGCACCTATGGCACAGGCCCGACGTACCGGAAGCTGGGCGGCCGCGTTGTGTATGCGCTCGAAGACCTGACGGCGTGGGTTGACCGCGGCGCCAAAACGTCCACCAGCGATCCTGGCGCAGGCACAGTCCTGCCCGCGAAACGGCACACGCCGATTCCGTATGCGGGCAAGGAGCGGCGCTGACCTATGCCCGACAGCAACTCAACTGCAGGCGGGAGGCGGCGGTCAGAGCGCGACCAACTCGATCTGTTTCGCGCGCGTCCTGGCAATCTCGCTGCACGGGACGCGCAAGACTTGATGGCGTATCCGTTCTTTTCGCTAGCAAAGTCGAAGCGGATCGTCCCGATCGACTTCCGCTCGGGCACCATCACCATCCGTGTCGAAGCGGTGCCGGAACATGGCCTGGAGCACGATCTGGGGCGCGGACGTTCTGATTTGGGCTGCCTCACAGATTGTCGATGCTCGTGATGCCCGGGTTGAAAACCTCGCGCCTGATGTTCACCACCCCCTATGACATCCTTACCTTCGTCGGCCGCGGCACCAGCGTACGCGACTACGACCGCCTCAAGGCTGCGCTCGACCGATTGCAATCAACCAGCGTCATGACCTCAATCCGACAACCGACAGAACGGTCGCGGCATCTCTTCTCCTGGAGAAACGAATGGAAACACACAAGCGATGTGCACAGGCATGCCCGTGCGATTGAGTTGATCTTACCCGATTGGTTCTACACGGGCGTTCTAAACGAATCGCTCGTGCTGACCATTGATCGCGCGTATTTCGATCTGACCGGTGGACTGGAACGTTGGCTCTATCGCCTCATCCGCAAGCACGGGGGTCATCAGCATAGCGGTTGGAGCTTCGGGCTCATGCACTTGCATGCCAAGTCCGGGAGCCTCGCGCCGCTGAAGCACTTCGCCAACGACCGGCGCCAAATCGTGCATCATCAGACCTTGCCGAGCTATCGGCTGGCTATCACACACGACCTGAATGGCGAAGAACGATTGAATTTCGCACCGTCCAGATCGACCCGCCTACGCGGCCATTGCGAAAGCTTGGCCTCATCAGCCCTGCAGGGGATAAGCTGTGAATTCGCTCGTGTTATCAGGGACTGGAAGACTCGTGCCATCGGGGACCCGATCCGCGTGCTACCGGGGACGAAATGCACCTAAAACACTGCGACGGCAATCTTCCCAGCTCTCTTAACTTTACTAATATACTGACACTAACTTCTTGTTGTGAATCAGTACGTTGTGAACAAGTCGGCCGCGCGTGCAACGAGGATGCCTCATGCGCTTACTTTGTCACGCGCAAAGCCTCTCCGCAATGCGATTCTTGTCACGAGCGCACGCGCGCGGACGCGATCGCGCGCAAAATCACGCGATCAGCAGCATCGTTGTCACCACCGCGTTACGCTCGTTCGTTTCCGTTACTCGCTCGTCGAGGAGAACTCGCTAAGGTTCGTGGTTGGCACGGCCGCTACCACATGCCTGAATCTGGAGAATGGGCGGTCAGGCTAGCCAGCGCCCTGCTTGATGGCTTCAAAAGTGTGCATGAAGCCGCTGGCAGCAAAAGTAGCGATCTCACCCAAATCCCCGTCTGGTTGGGAGACGCCGCTCCGCCGCGGCGGAAGAAGCCGCTCGTGGAAACGGCCGGGTCGCGGAGGCCCTCAGGCCACCGCAGGGAGCCGGCCGCGCTTCACGCCCGCGCCAAACCGGAAGGTCGTGCCATCGATCCAGATCTTGTGCAGCAGCACGGCGAGCGTGCGCGCCACCGCGGTCGCCACGCGCTTCAGCCCCTTCTTCCTGGCCAGCCGCAGGCCCCACAGCCGCAGCTTAAAACTCTTCGGAATGCGCGTGAGGATCGCGATCGCCGCCTCCTACGGGATCGCTCGCGTCAGCTCATCTCCGCATGTGAAGATGCTGCCGATCCGGTCGGTCTGGCCGGATCGATAGCGCCGCGGCGTCAGTCCGAAATGGGCGGCAACATTGGACGACTTCTTGAATCGCGCCGGATCATCGACGGTGGCGCGAAACGTCGGCGCCACGAGCGCGCCGACTCCGGGCGCCGTCATCATCCGGCGCACCGCGCTGTCGCTGGGCGCAGCCGCCGGCGCCAGGCGGTGCAGTTTTGCCAGCTGCAGCCGCATGGCGTTGCGGGCGTCGAACAGCGGTGCGACCATCGCTTCCAATTCTCTCTTTCCGGCCATGATCTCGCGCACCCGCGCGTCAAAACGGCCGACCGAGATCTCGCCGACCTTGAGGCCGATCGGGCGCAACAGGCCGTGGATCATGTTCTCCATGCCCAGCGTCTCGCCGCGCCTCGCCTTGCGCCCGACCAGCAGCGCGCGCTGCGGCTGTGCGCTCTCCGACTTGACATGAACCGTACGGAACCAACCGGTCCGCATCATCTGCGCAATGCCTTTGGCGTTGCGGCGGGTCTTGTTCAGCATCGCGTTCAGCGCCGCCTTGGCGTGCCGGCTCTCGATGCAGATCACGGCGAGGCCCTTTTCGGAAAGCGCCGTGAACAGCCAGGCCCTGTACGAGAACGCTTCCAGGCCGTGGATTCCGCATTCCACCAAGAACAGCTCGATCGCGTCCGGATCGGTCTTGAGTGTCGCTTCCTGGACGACGTTGCCGTCGCCGTCCACCACGCAAACATTCGTTGCCTGGAGCGACACGTCGAGCCCTGCATAAATTCCGTCGTTCGTCTCTACCATTCTCCGCCGGAACGCGCCGCCCGTTCCGTTCCCGGATTGTCGCGAAGCAACCGATCCATCGAAGCGTCATTACAGCCGTCCTACCGACGCAAAGGCTCCTCGCACGATGCGTCGGTGATAGCCATTCTCGGCACGTCCAAATCCCTCTCAACAATATGGAGCAGTCAGGTGAGCGACCTCACAACTGTTGAGCTCTTGTGGCTCGAGAAGCGCATCGAAAATCGAATCCGGTTCGGTAAACCTGCATCAGAGAAGATCGTTGATCATCACCGGCGCATTCTCTCGTTTTTGCCCGGCAGCATCTTCGCGTTGGTGCGCTGGACGTCCAACGACTTCGGAACCATCCTGTCTCGGATCGACATTTTACGCGCCGTCGCGCCAGGCCAGCGATACTCAACCGTGCCTTGGGTCAGTCCCGGCGGCGAAAGCCTGCTGCGATTAGCTGGTTGGCCAAAGGTCGAACGCGTTCTCCAGTTGATCGACTCCGTAGAGTCACTGGGCATCGATCCTGCCGATGCAGCCCCCGAGTATTGGCATCACGTCCACAACCGTCTTTCTGTCAACGAAAAGCCACGAGCTTATACCCGTGCACGCCACCAAGCGTGGCTCCATCGGCGCAGGTTGGCACTCTGATGGGACGGTTGGGGAACATTCTTGCGATGTGTGGGGCCACAATGCTCGCGCTCTGGCCAGTCAACAACACCTCACCATTGTACATCTGGAATGCCTCGGACAGCGTGCCGATCGGAGTCTATCGCCTGCAAGAGGCCGGACCATTGTACGTTACTGAGCTCGTGGCGGTTCGAACTCCAGACCCGCTCGCGACTTTTCTCGATCTCAACGGCTATTTGCCAAGCGGCCTTCCAATGCTCAAGCGTGTGCTGGCGCTGCCCGGCCAAACCGTCTGCAGAACGGGCCTCGCAATCATCGTAGACAGCATACAAATGGGTGAGGCAAGCGAGCGCGATCGTCGCGGCCGGCCGTTGCCGGTCTGGCAGGGCTGCTGGGTCATTGCTGAGGACGAAGTGTTTCTCATGAACTGGCAGTCGGCGGACTCGCTAGACGGCCGATATTTCGGACCTCTGCCGAGATCGGCCGTCATTGGGCGAGCGCTCCCGGTGTGGACCAGAGAGAAGTAACAATGCCGGCTCTCCCCTGTTGGCTTGTCATTTCTCCATACGGCCGTTCGCAACATCGTTCCTCCGTCTCGGCCAGCTTCTTGAGAATCGGCGCGCATTGCCCCAGGATCAGGCGGCCTCAAGGCCGGCTGGGAGAAACTTTATACTTGGCGGCAGTCCGCACAATGCGATGTGGGGCCACTGCTTGCTTTTTGGGAATTCTGCTGAGGTTCGGACCGGCCTCGAGCGCCAGAGCGGAGGTCGCATCGCGGGCACCAGCTGCGCACTCCATAACCCTGCCTCGTAGCATTGCATACGCCGCGTTCGTGACCGAAGCCTCCCACCGGTTCGCGATCCCGGAGCGTTGGATCGATGCCGTGATGCAGGTCGAAAGTGGCGGTAATGCGCACGCCATATCGCCTCGAGGAGCGCTCGGGCTGATGCAAATCATGCCCGCGACCTGGGTCGAACTGAGCGCTCGTCATGATCTCGGTATCGATCCGTTTGATCCGCACGACAATATTATAGCTGGGGCAGCGTACATTCGCGAGATGCTCGACCGGTTCGGATCGGGAGGGTTTCTTGCAGCCTACAATGCGGGACCGAAGCGCTATGACGAGCATTTGACGACAGGTCGATCGCTTCCAGAAGAAACGCAAACATATGTGACCAGACTCGCAGCATTGATCGGAGTTGAGCAACGCAACAGCCGTGGTTCGGCCGCCAGACACGTCGTCCTGTGGCAGCAAGCTCCAGTTTTTGTTGAGCGATGCGGCAGCTCGTCCGCTGCCGACAACTTTGCATCAGGAGTGCGCACAATGAATTCGTCGAAGGCTGCGCCTAAAGCCGTTGCCCGTGCACTTGTACCTCGCGCGACGGGGCTGTTTTGGCATCGATCAATCAAGGTGCAGTCTCCGTGATAGCAATCGGATTTGGTCGCATGGCCTCGAAGGTTCTCACATGTTTGAGAATGGCCGGGAGGAAGCAGGGGGGAGCCGACCGCCGACGGCAGGATAAAAGCCGCAAGGTGCGGCCGGTCGGTTGTGCGAGAAAGCGTATCGATTTCAATGATCAACTAAACATTGCGGCGACTCGGAGAAAAGTTCAGCTTTCCCCAAGGCGCTGTTCTTACACGGTTTTCGATGCCTTGCGGCGGCCGGAATGACGCGCGACGATGATCTTCGGATCCGTCCCGGCCGTATCCGTTCCACGCGCGCGCCCCGGACAAAGCTGTTTCTGGCGCAGGTACTCACAGCCGCTCAGAAGGCCGGCGGCCTCTCGCGAGGTAAGGATGGCCACGGCCGTAAGTTTGGACGCGGCCGCGCCGCGAGCATCGCTGCGGCACGGCTCCTCAACGCCCGCGGCCGCGGCGCTATCGTCAAGGCGCGGGTGGTACGGCGGATGCGTTCGCCGGGCGCGTTGCGCGGCCATATCGGTTACCTGCAGCGCGACGGAGTCACTCGCGACGGCGCTCCGGGCAAACTATTCGACGCTGCGGGGGATGATGCGGACGGTCGCGCGTTCGTCACGCGTTGCGAGGGTGACCGCCATCATTTTAGGTTCATCGTCTCGCCTGATGATGCTGGTGAACTTGCCAGCCTGCGTAGCTTCACTCGGGAGCTGATGGACCAAGCCTCGCGCGACCTTGGCGCACGGCTTGACTGGGTCGCGGTCGACCATTGGAATACCGAGCATCCGCACATTCACATCCTCGTGCGGGGCCGTACCGATGACGGTGCCGACCTCGTCATCAGTCGCGATTATATCGCTATGGGCTTGCGCGCCCGCGCCAGCGACCTTGTCACGCGCGAACTCGGCCCTCGTTCGGAGCTCGAGATCCGCCAGAGCCTTGAGGCGGACACGACAGCCGAACGCTGGACCAGGCTCGATCGGACGCTTGCCCGGGAAGCGGGGACGGCGGACGGCGTTATCGATTTTAGGTTCGAGCGGGATGCCGGGCGCGATCCATTGCGGGAAATTCGGATCGGGCGGATGCGGACGCTCGAGCGGCTCGGCTTGGCGGAACCTGCTGGCCCCGCGGTCTGGGTTCTGGCCGCCGATGCGGAGGCGAGGTTGCGAGAGCTGGGTGAGCGCGGTGACATCATCAAGCGGCTGCACAAAACCCTCACGCGGGACGGCGCCAGCCGCACCCCCGCATCCTGGGCACTGGAGGGCGAAACTCATGGCGAACCGATCGTTGGCCGTCTCATCGCGCGCGGGCTTGATGACGAGCTGAAGGGCACAGCCTTTGCCATTGTCGATGGGATTGACGGGCGCGTGCATCACGTGAAGCTTCCTGACGTCGAGGCGGCCGGCGATGGGCCGATCGGCGGGATTGTGGAACTGCGCCGGTTTGCGGACGTTCGTGGTCGAACACGGATTGCGCTCGCGGTTCGCTCGGAGCTCGTTCTGGACCACCAGGTCGCGGCGGATGGAGCAACGTGGCTAGACCGGCAGCTCGTTGCGCGAGATCCTGCCGAGCTCTCGCGCAATGCGTTTGGCGCGGAGGTTCGTGCAGCACTTGAACGGCGCATCGACGTTTTGGCCGACCAAGGGCTCGCCCAGCGCGATGGCAACAAGGTCCGGCTAAGCCGCAACCTGATCGAAACCCTCCGCGACCGCGAACTCGATGTCGTCACACGACGGCTCATGGAGGAAACGGGGCTTCCGCACCTGTCATCTGATGTAGGTGAGCAGATTTCGGGGGTTTATCGTCGACGCCTCTCACTGGCCTCCGGGCGCTTCGCGATGATCGACAACGGCCTCGGCTTTCAGCTTGTGCCCTGGTCGCCTTCGCTCGAGCGGGAGTTGGGAAAGCAGGTCAGCGGCATCGCCGGTCCAGGCAGCGTGGACTGGGACTTCGGGCGCAAGCGCGGCCTATCGCTCTGACCTGAGGCGATGGCGCTGCACTACGCCGAATTGCACGGCAGGGAAGACTTGGTTCCTCGCGCGACAGGTCGAGGCGGAAAATGGGAGAGGAGCGATAGTGAGCAGCGAATAGCGAATGGAGGGTCCACCGTTCTGAAACGATCTCTTCATCGCCTCCGGGTTCCCTCGACCTTGGTGGCGCTCGATCATCGACTAGACGCAGCTGTGTGGAAAAATGCGCCGTTCACCTTTAGGTCGCTGAGACTCTCAACGGCTAAATCGGACAGCAGAACCCTTCGAATCTAGATGGCCATCCCCTGTAGCGGAAACGGCATGGGACCTTCGATCTTCAAGTGATCGGAAGGTGTCTGGCTGTGGCGTGATGGCGGTGACGATACTTCCGTGCGTGCTGGTCTCGGATGCTGATGGTCAGATGCTCCGCAGAAGACTCCGGCGCTTCGCGCACCGACTTTCCGACCGCCAGAGTCCAGTTTGCTGGACCAGTTGTGGGCGTGTCATCGAGCGGGCGAATAACGATTTAACCTGCTCGAATTTTGTCTGGAGGCATTCGCGCGAGGTTATCCGCGCAGGCAGGCCCGCGAGCAATCGGACAGCTCCGGGCCGGCAAGCCGGCTTTGATAGCGGATAGCCGAAGTGCAACCCGAATCGCGCAATGAAGATTTGGCGAACGCCAGTTCGCCTGTCCCAGTTTCCAGAGAGACCGCAACAGCTGACGTACAACATCCAAGCATCTGGCTGACCAAGGGCATCAACAGGCGACCGGCTGGAGGGGGACTCGCTCGACACGATGTGCGGGAGTATCTAGATGACCGTCGGCCCGGCAGTGTCGTCCCATCGGAAATAAGCTCCTGCCGGGGACGCTCCCGCATGATTCTTGTACTCCGCGACCCCGCCTCCCGCCGATTTAATCCGGGACGCCCGCCTCATCGATAACGCGTTGTGGCACGCCGCACCTCGCTTGATCGCGCGCACTTACGGAGAGCTTAGGCCAGACGCGAGCTAGCCTTCCGGACATCTATAACCCGGAGCCTCGCTTCGCGAAGGCCGGCCGGTTCGCCTAGAGCGGCAGCACGGTACGAGTTGATTGTCTCATCATCCAAGCGCCTATCACGCGAAGCTGCTTGGGACGGTGCTTTGAGGCGGCCTGTTCCACGCGAGGGATCTTTTTGGGCCCAAACGCGGCTTGCCAATCTGACCCGCCGATCCGTTCGCCAGGGCGCGCGCGACTACGAGAAGCATAAGCCTCTGATTGTAGCCAACAGGTCGATCGTGTCGATATCGGCAAGCCATGTCTGCGACAAAAATCATCTGGCATCAGGTGATCCTGGTTTGCCTAATCGCGTTCACCTTCGTGTGGGCCGCGACCGAATGGACTGCTTGTCAGCTTGCGTTCCAGCCGCAGCTTGGACCGGCCTGGTTCAGATTAGGCACCTGGCCCGTCTACCAGCCGTTTGCCTTCTTCATCTGGTGGTTTGAATTCGACGCTTACGCGCCCACGATATTCCTCCAGGGGGGCGCCATTGCCGGGAGCGGTGGGATCGCGGCAGTCGCCGCAGCAATGGTGCTTTCGGTCTTGCGCGCGCATGAGGCTCGCGATGTCACGACTTACGGATCAGCGCGTTGGGCCGATACGCGCGAAGTCAAACGGGCGGGGTTGCTAGGCAACGATGGCCTTGTGCTCGGGCGTTTCCATGGTCGATATCTTCGCCATGATGGGCCTGAGCACGTGCTCTGCTTTGCGCCTACCCGTTCGGGCAAGGGAGTCGGCCTTGTGGTTCCGACGCTTTTGACCTGGCCGCGTTCGGTGATCGTCCACGATATCAAGGGCGAGAATTTCCAGTTGACCTCGGGGTGGCGCGCGCACCTTGGAGATGTACTCTTGTTCGACCCGACCAACGCAGCAAGCGCGGCCTACAATCCCCTTCTTGAGATTCGCCGTGGTGATTGCGAAGTACGAGACGCGCAAAATGTCGCGGATATCCTGGTCGATCCCGAAGGGGCGCTCGAGCGACGCAATCATTGGGAAAAAACCAGCCATTCTCTGCTCGTCGGCGCTATCCTGCATGTCCTCTACGCTGAAGCTGACAAGACACTTGCCGGGGTTGCCAGATTCCTTTCGGACCCGTGCCGCCCGATCGAGGCCACGCTGAATGCGATGCTTGCGACTCCCCATCTTGGTGATCGCGTTCATCCCGTCGTCGCTTCAGCTGCGCGAGAGCTGCTCAACAAGAGCGAAAACGAGCGGTCGGGCGTGCTGTCGACCACAATGAGCTTCTTGGGCCTTTATCGCGATCCGGTCGTCGCTAAGGTCACCGCGCGGAGCGATTGGCGCATTCGCGATCTCGTCGACAGACAGCAGCCCGTTTCACTCTATCTCGTCGTGCCGCCATCCGACATCGTCCGCACAAAACCCCTGATGCGGCTCATCCTCAACCAGATCGGACGGCGCCTGACCGAGAGCCTGGATCCCGACCGGCGCCGTCAAAAGCTCCTCCTGATGCTCGATGAGTTTGCAGCCCTTGGCCGCCTCGATTTTTTCGAGAGCCAGCTTGCCTTCATGGCGGGCTATGGCATTCGCAGTTTCCTGATCACTCAGAGCTTGAATCAGTTAGAACGCGCCTATGGGCCGAACCACGCGATTCTCGACAATTGTCACATCCGGATCGCCTTCTCCACAAATGACGAGCGCACCGCTAAGCGCGTCTCGGATGCGCTGGGGACCGCAACCGAACTGCGCGCCATGAAAAACTATGCCGGGCATCGCTTAAGTCCCTGGCTTGGACACTTGATGGTGAGCCGCCAAGAGACGTCCCGTCCGCTCCTGACGCCCGGCGAAGTCATGCAGCTCTCATCGAAAGAGGCGATTGTGATGGTGTCGGGCCTCCATCCGCTGCGTGCCACTAAGGTTCGTTACTATGAGGACCCGCAATTTCAGAAGCGAATCGTCAAGCCCGCTGAAACAGGAACAATTCTCTTGTCCTCGCGCCCAGATGAAGGCTGGTCAGGGAACCCAACCCCTGCGCCCTCGACCGAACTGCTTGCGCCTCGGCAGCGAAAGCGTGGCGATCCGAATGGAGGGCTGCGGCGCGAGCCAGAATTGCCGCAGCACGAGGAGATCGAAATCAAGGCACCGCTCGCGGAACATGAGTTCGATGCTGGTCCCGATGAGCCCGACGCAGATGCTGTCCAGGCGCAAGCGCTTAGCCGCGCAATGCAGGGATTAGCGCGCGCGACCAGCCTCGACCCTGACGATGGCATGGACCTCTGAGTTGGCAAATCGGTGAAAAAGATTCAGCTCAGTGTCTACCTTGATCCGGAGACATTCAGAACCCTTGATGTCTTCGCGGAGCGTCGTGGCCAACCCAAGTCGCTGGTCGCAGAGGCCGCGATCACGTCATTTCTTTCGCCTGACGATTCCGACCGACGCGAGGCGGCTATTGCCAAGCGGCTGGATCGGACCGCACGGCTGCTCGAGCGTCTCGAACGCAATGGCAACATCACGCTCGAGACGCTCGCCCTGTTCATTCGCTTCTGGTTGACATCGGTGCCGGCATTACCAGAACAATCCAGTCCAGCCGCTCGCGCCAAAGGCGCCGAACGTTATGATCGATTCGTTGAAGCGCTTGGCCGAAGGCTTTCCAGCGGATCAACCGTTCTGAAAGAGGTGAGCTTCGATTCGAACCCCGCAATTCCAGAGTAATTCAACAACCGACGAGCGGGCGGGCGATGCAGGACTACAAGGGAATTTGCGAGGGTGCTCGCGCCGAGTACATTTCGGCCGCAAACAACGATAGAGCCAAATCGAACGGAGCGAGCGCGTTAGATCGGTACCGACGGCAGATATCTGAGGGTAGCAGGCCGCATGACATGAATGCTGAAATCTGAAGCGAGTTGAGACTTGTCCGGTCTCCATCGAGCAGCCGCTCACTGGAGTAACGCTGCTTGCTTGAGCAAGCGGAAGCCTTCCAGAGTTTCAAGGTCTTCTGAATAGTTGGCCTACCAGTTTTAGCGAATTGCATCGCAGGTCCTCTGTGTTAGCAATCCACGTTGTAAGGTCTTACTATGCGAACATCCTGTCGAAAAATGCGAGAACTTGCACTGCCGCACACTTCAGCAAACTGGTGCGACGTTATCCGTTTACGTCAGATTGCGATCGGGCAACGCCTGAGATCGTCTGCAACATGTTTCCACAATTCCAAAGGAACGGAACTAAATCGTCCCCTTTCGATGGAAGGGACAGCTGCGCCACGAGAAGCCTATTGGCTTGGAGCCGTTTGAATGAGGCCCAATTCCCCCGGATGGCGACGATGGCCAAGCATCCTCACACCAAATCCAATCTGATCCGCTCTCTCGCCTCACGACAAGACGGCGTTACACAAGCAGAGTTGCGCAAGGCCACGGGATGGAAGCTTGTCCCGATGCCCCTGATCGCCAAGCGGTGCAAGATGAAGCTGATTACCAAACGTGAGAAGGGCAACCTCACTCGCAAGAATGGTAAGATCGCCAGCAAGAGCGGCCACTTCGCCACGTACTACATGATGGCGCATGATTCGACTACGGCAGTAGCCGACGCGACTACCGACACAGTAGGTAGAAAGCCTTATCCCTCAACGCATAAGCCAAGCGATGCGGAAAACGCGTCATGAGCCAAAGTCCTGCAGGGCATTGTGCAGCTATCTGGACAGGGAGGCTTGGCGATTGCCGCTTTTCGCGCTGGCTATCCCGCTTCGAAGGAATGCGCGAAACTATTATAGCCCGTTTCGATGCCAATGCCGAAATCGCGAAACCCGGCTCGCTCGCGGAAACAACGCAGCAGAGCTTTGACGTCTTAAGCGTCAATTTCCCTAGCCCTATTTCAACGTCCACAGCGCGTTGCCTCTCGTGCGCAACCTAAACGCGATCGGCTTCACGGCTTCTTTGTCCGATCAGGTCGGAATTGCGGGAACATCGGCCGTATCCGCATCCAAGGCCGCACTGTGCAACTTGACGCGAGCGCTTGGCGACCAACTGATCCGCCGAAGCGTTCAGGTAAACGCCGAGAGCTCGGGCGTCATCGAAAGCCCGCTGTTTAGGAAGATCGGCATTTCCGAGGCCAGCGTGCAAGACCGCGGAACGGTCCTGCTCGAGCAGATAGCCGCGAAACACTTCGGCAAGCCACGCAAGATCGCGGCGCGTGAGCTTCCTCGCTTTCTGCGACGCCTACACCACCGGCATCGACGTGCCTGTCGATGGCAGACGCACACAGCCCTGAATCCAACAAGCCCTGCCGATGTGCTCGAAGAGCCTCCCGTGACAGTCATCTGTCGTCCTCTACACCAGTCCAGTGCAGCGCTCGAATACTCACAATGAGAAGAAGAGAATGAGAAACATCGTCAAGGCAGCCGCCGTACAGATCAGCCCCATGTTGTACAGCCGAGAGGGGACAGTCGAGAAGATCACCAAAAAGATTCGCGAATTGGGCAAGAAGGGGGTGCGTTTCGCCACGTTCCCCGAGACCATCATTCCCTACTACCCGTATTTCTCGTTCGTCCAGCCGCCCTTCACGCTTGCCAAGGAGCATCAGAGGCTGCTTGAGCAATCCCTTACGGTACCCTCTGCGGAGACGCATGCGATCGGCGATGCCGCCAAGGACGCCCAAATGGTCGTTTCCGTCGGCGCCAATGAGCGGGACGGAGGATCAATCTACAACACTCAACTCCTGTTCGATGCGGACGGCACGCTGATCCAGCGTCGCCGCAAGATCACCCCTACTTATCATGAGCGGATGGTCTGGGGCCAGGGCGACGGTGCCGGCCTTCGCGCCGTAGACAGCGCGGTTGGCCGGATCGGCCAGCTTGTGTGCTGGGAACATTATCTCCCGCTGGCCAGATACGCCTTGATTGCCGATGGCGAGCAGATCCACTCCGCGATGTACCCCGGTTCGATCTTCGGCCCCCTCTTCTCCCAGCAAACGGAAGTGAGCACCCGGCAGCATGCCCTTGAGTCGGCCTGCTTCGTCGTCAGCGCAACCGCATGGCTCAACGCCGACCAACAAGCCCAAATTGCCAACGACACGGGCGCTGCTATCGCTCCGATTTCGGGCGGTTGCTTCACCGCTATCGTTGCCCCCGATGGTCAATTGATAGGCGAGCCCCTGAAGGAAGGTGAAGGAGATGTGATTGCAGATCTCGACTTCATCGAAATCGACGGGCGCAAGAGAGTGATGGATGCAAGCGGTCACTACAGTCGCCCTGAACTGATCAGCCTCCTGATCGACCGGACACCTTCTTCGCACGTCCATGAACGGATTATTCCCCCCAGGAGCGTGGCGACTACCGGCCTTCACCGCGAGGCCCGCGCTCTGACGCCGCTTGAGAGTTAATGGTCCTGCCCGCCAGGGCCGGAGGAGATTGGTGCATCCCGCTTCGACCCGAACGGCCGGAGATACAGGTAGAAGGAACTAGTTTGCAGCAGGGCCATGCGGGCCGCTCGCATGATCCAGACCGATTCTCTATTGGAGAAATGCCCAGCTGCGGAGCCTCGCCGAGGCCTTCAGCCTACAGCGCACCTCGTCGCTGCAGCGGCAAGTACGCTTCAGGTGTTCGAACTGTTACGCTGACCGCCGCATCGCCCATCCTTGCAGCGCCCCGCCTCGAGATCTGGATGTTGCCTCAATGAGGATCCGCTCATATCGCAAAAGGCCACATCGTCAGCTCGAGACGGCTCGTCACGGCAGGTCTTTCCGAGTGGCGTCCAACGGCGGGGGAGATCAGGTCCAGGCAATCCTCGCCGGGGAAGCTGGCGGCTGAAGGTGAACGCGGAGTCAAGCTACGGTGAGTTGTATGCAAGGGCATCCAGCATTCTGCGCAACACGAGCCCCATTCGGGGTAGGAATTCCATGGAGGACGATAAAACCAGATTACTTGCCGAGAAGGTGCCCACTCTTGCGCTCAACGATCCGGAGCCAGCCGCGCGGCTTGAGCGCTGGGCCAAAGAATACGCAAAATGGTGTCCTCGACCCAGCCTCCAGACGCGATGAAGATTCGTAACTGCCGCCGCACGGTGCTCCAGGAGGCGCCGGCACGCTCTCAGTAAACAACCGCAGTTTCAGGGCGCAGTATCCAGGCCTATGCTGGCCGGATGGAGCAAACAGTACTTTTCAGGTGCCCACGCACGGGCATGAACGTGCAGCACCTGCTGGCGGCACTGGAGCAGATCGGTCCCGACACTCATCTGCCGGTCGTTTGTCTGGCATGCTCCTCGGTCCACTTCGTGAATGCCTCCACCGGCAAGCTGCTCGGCGGCCGCAGTGCTTCCGAAGTGCGGTGAGGGCGATCGACTGGTGAGATCCGGGTGCTCACTCCGGCTTGGGTGCGCATCCTTTCCCGATGTAGTTCGTGTACCGTCCCTGGAAATCCAGCGCCCTGGAGCGGTGATGTTTGCTGCCGCTGCCGGCGGTCTTCGTCAAGCCTCGCCGGCATCGGAGATGGCGCTCACGGCTGGCACGGTGCGGGGCAGCGGTAGCGTGCGTTGAAGATTGCGCCTGGCCGACGAAGGCTTGCCGAGCTTGGCCGTATTTCGCGGCCAGCACCAGAAGCCGCTTTCGCGTGAACGGGTCGGCCTTACCGGCCAGATCGCGGGCCCGTTATGCAAAGCTCCTGTAGCACTCAACATCCATGGTGTGCCCCAACTCAACGCTACCAGGATGCACTTAAGTACATCGGCGGCTCGGACGTCAAGGCGGGCGAGCAGTGGCCTTGCGCGGAATGTGCTGCGAGGTGCCTGTAACAGCCGATCTGGCGCGAGTAAGCTCGCTGTCGGCAGGGACAATTCACATGGCAGTCCTCCATCAGATCCGGAAGCAATGCCCGGCGTGCGGAGGGACCGATGGATCTCCTGGCTGGCGAGGACGGGCGCAACGAGCGCTACGTCTGCCGCCATAGCGAGGGGGACCCGCTACGCGATTCAGCCGCCTGCCAGTGCGGCCGACCATTCCCCTAAGGCCCCCGAGAAGTGAGTGGTCGCACCGGGCCAGCAGATACGTTTCAACGGCCGTGAGCCGGGCTGGACGCGCGGCACGCGAACGGTTGTAAGTCCTATCGCACGCTGGTGATGCATGCCGGAAATCGGTGAGGCGCAGGTGTATTTTGGTCGCGCGCATGAGCTGGTGCGCTTCTTATGAGGCGCATCACCCCCTTAGCGAACAACGCCGGTGCGTCCGCGGGGGTCGTTCGCGACGTCGGGGGCGCGAGGGCGCCGTCTAGATTGCGCCTGCGCCTCTTTTTTGGATCGGTGACTTTTTCGATTTCAAGTAAGGGTGCACGCACCGTCCGCGAAATCGCTCGTCTGTCGGCGACCTGACTGCCTAGAGGGACAAGAGGCTACGACACGTCTGGCGCTGGTCTTTGAGAGTCCGCCGTTTCTTTCTTTCGGTACGCCAGACTGCGACCAGAATGTCCCCGCGGTTGAAGCGGCATGCGGTCTCGACGCTTTTGTCGTGCGTCATCGCAGCGCGATTCATCCGTTTCGACCGAACATACAAACCACGCGCGTGCAAGCGCGGGCGGTGTGCAGTCGCAGAGAGAAGGAAGCTGGAGTATGCAGATTAGCGGCGAGCGCCGGGGAGAACCGACCTCAAGTCGGAATGAAGCTGAGGTAGACGCGCAGCCGAGTCCAAGCGAAGCTCAGCAGACCAGAAAGATAACGATTCAACTTTCTGAGTGCATTTTTCAGCGACTCCAAGCCGCGACTGACCGCCCTGGTATGGGCAAGAGCGTCGCCATCGAGGCGGCTCTTGAGCGCTTCCTGGATCCGCCGCCGCCTATAGAGGGCCTTGTTTTCGAGGCGATCGAGCGAACGAATGAGCAGGTGCTCAGTCTGCGGACGGACATCGCGATGATCGCGGAAATAGTGGCTCTCCATGTGCGATACCACCTCACGCTGACGCCGCCGATGCCGCCATCCAAGCAGGACGAGGCGTGCGTACTCGGGCTCGAGCGCTTCAAGGCGTTTGCCGAGCAGGTCGATCGTCGCGTACGGTTTGGCCGCCCCTTGCTGCAGGAGGCAATTGATCGCTCGGGAAATTCCAGCCGATCCGGGTCTGAAATGGGAGGCGTAGCGTCACGCGCCGTTCGACGAGCGCCAGCTGAAGAAGAACCCCACTGTGTGGCCGTCGTAGGTGAAAACTCAGAAGCGTGTGCTGTCGCCGAGGAGGGCGGCAGCAATATCAACTTTCGACAGCTGCCAACGCCTTGTGCTAAAGCCAGTGGCCGCGTTCCGAGCAACACGCGCAGCGATGCCGCTGGGCTGATATCAGGCGAGAAACCGGTCAACCGGGGTTGGACCTGGCGGATCATCTCTTGCGTGTTCCTTCCCTTTGCCGCGGGATATTATCTTTCCTACCTGTTTCGGATGATCAACACGCTCATTTGTGGCCGCCTCGCCTCTGAATTGGAGCTTGGTACGGCCGATTTGGGGCTGTTGGGCTCGATCTACTTTCTGGTCGTTACCGGCAGCCAGATTCCGATGGGCATGCTCTTGGATCGCTTCGGTCCGCGCCGAGTCCAGAGTGCGCTCTTGCTGCTGGCTGCCGCAGGCGCTGCGCTTTTCGGATTATCGAGTGGATTTCTGGCGCTTCTGGTTGCTCGCGCGATGATAGCATTTGGCACCGCAGCTTCCCTCATGTCTGGCCTGAAAACAGTCGTGCTCTGGTTTCCGAGAGAGCGCGTGGCGCTCATCAACGGCTGTATGATCATGCTGGGTGCACTGGGCGCGGTAACGGCAACCGCACCAGCCGAGGCATTGCTTAACTGGATAGGCTGGCGCGGTCTATTTGAGCTGCTTGCCGCATCCAGTGCCTCCGCGGCCGCTTCGATCTATTTTTTGGTTCCAGAGCATGAGGCAACTGCGAAGAGCCCTCCAGGGACGATCAGCCTGAAGACCGTCTATACGGATGGGCGGTTCTGGAGAATTGCGCCGATTTCTTCAACATGTATCGGGTCCGCGTGGGCCCTGCAGTCCTTGTGGGCAGCGTCCTGGCTGAACGATGTGGAAGGGTTGGATCGAACAAGCCTTGTCACACAATTGCTCGTCATGGCGATAGCCCTAAGCATTGGCGCATTGCTGCTCGGCGTGGTCGCCGATTCGCTGCGTCGGCATGGCAAGAACATTGAAACGTTGCTCGCAATCATAGCTGCTGTGTTCATTGCAGCCGAACTCGCGCTGATATTGCATCCGCCATTTCCGTCGCTACCGTCGTGGATCATTGTGGCGGTGGTCGGATCAGCAATCGTGCTCAGCTACGCGATCATCGGAGATTACTTTCCGGCCCAACTGATCGCGCGCGCGAACGGCGTGCTCAACGTTCTGCATTTCGGGTGGGCTTTCCTCGTCCAGTACGGGACGGGGTTAATTCTCGCGCAATGGCCGGTAAAGGACGGACACTACCCCTCTATCGCGTATCAGACGGCCTTCAGTATGAATGTTGTGCTGCAGCTGGTCGCCCTGGTCTGGTTCATCGCCCCTCGGCTCAAAGAGTTGATTTGGAAATCTGAGATCGCCGTCAAGCGCAAGTCGACGGGCCAAAGCAGGTCAGTTCACGTCATTATCCCGATCGCCGAAATGGTTATCCTGAAAACCGATCAAGATGTGGAGTGGTGAAGTCGGCCCTCTGCCTGACCCGCCTCGTCGGTCTACAGGCGCGTCAAGAACGTCCGGCCGACTGATTGCCTGAGAAGCTCCAAACAGCTGGTCGGATATGCGACATGCGTCGCAAGGTCGACAGGAAAGATACGAAAAATGCGTAATATCAATGAGCGCTGGCTGGCATGCGACTTGCTGTTGTTTTCCGCAGAGCCAGGTAAAGCGAATTTGAGCAATGACCAGTGTGACTGAGAGCGCAAGTCAAGTCGGTGCGGAGAATGTGCTGAGAGTCGGTTCGCCGGCTCCCTCCATCAAAGTTGAGGACTGGCTACGTGGCCAGCCCGTTACAACGTTCGAACCTGGGAAAGTATACATCATCGAGTTTTGGGCGACGTGGTGCGGACCATGTATCGCCTCGATGCAGAATTTGGTGATCCTGCAAAGCAAATACAGGAGCAGCGGAGTTGAGGTGGTGGGCATCGCGGCTCACGAACAAGCTTCGACGGCAGATGAAGCGCGAGCCAGCTTGGACGCTTGGTTGACGAAGAGCTTGCCGAATCTGAACTTCGCGATCGCATTCGACTACGCCGGCGAAATGAACAAGCTTTGGATGGATCCCAGCTTTTCTGTCGGGATTCCTTCGTCATTCGTGATCGATCGTGACGGCCGCTTCGCCTTTATCGGCCATCCGACGCAATTCGATAACGCGTTGCCCAAAGTTCTGAACGGCTCCTGGGCAGTGAGCGACGAAGCCCAAGCCCTGGATGCGGAGAGGATAACCAAGGGTCGACGCAGAAAGCGCGAACTATCGCAGAAGCGAGCGCTGGTGGAGCCGATCTTTGCCAGGCTTGAAGCCGCCATGAACAGTAAGGATTGGGCGGCAGCCCTTTCAGGGATTGAGGAGGCACTCGCTGCGATGCCGGACGATCTCACCTTTCGTGGGCTTCATGCGGAATTGTTGCTTCACAAGATACGCGACATGCGGGCCGGCCTGGCGGTATTGCGCCAATTGGTTCGCGATGCGATCGACAAGAAATCCGTGGTTTGGATGAGCGTGGCCATCCGCCAACTCTTCGACCCCGCGAAAGACTACTCCGGTTTCCCACATGCCGAGCGCTTTGCCATGGGCAAGGATCTCTCCGAACACATCCTGGCGGCGAATCCGCCCCAAGGCAGCGAGGGCGCGAAGTTTCTCTCGTACGGGGCGGTCGCTCGGTACTATTACGAGACCGGTAACAGGGATCGCGCGATCGAATTGGTCGAGGTGGCGCTGAAATGGCTGGATGCAGTGCCTGCCTCGGATGTAGCGAAACGGGATCTCGTGCAGTGCTCACTCCAGGCCTTGGCGAGCTACAGGAGTGAGAAGCTCTGTTACGAGGAGTGTTGTTCGACACCGCAAAACACAGCTCCCGAAAAGCCGCAACCGGGATCGCCAAGGGAGGCAGCGTGAGCAATGCTGCTGGCCATGTCTTCTCGGCCCTTGTGGTTTTGCGATCGACGTCGATGCCTTTGGGGATGTCGGGGCATTCACCTGAGGTGAGGATAGGATGATTGAGGGGTGAACGCAGGCGAGCCGCACCACCACAACTTCTTTACGGTGAATGTTTCTTCAACGTACGTCGCGATCCGGTGCGATAGCGGCGAGAATGCCTGTCCAGGTGAAGAGTGGTCGCGGGCTGCTAAAGGTGGCGTCTTATAAGATGCTGGTGGCATCTTCGAACAACCAAAAAAGATTGAAATGGGTGGTGACGTTGATGCATTCCAACTCTCAAGGAAGCTTTCTCAAGTTTTTATCGCTGGTTTCAGAAGGGATTCAGCACTTCGTTTCGCGTTGGCCACAAGCCCATTCGGGAGAGGCGGCAAACCCTGGCAACGGACGGGGTCGTTTAAAGCGGTCAGTGCCCTGTGCGCGCCGCGCTAAGGTAACACTGAGCGAAGCCGTGCCTTCATTGTCACCCCTCTTTGGTACCACGGCGCCGGGTCGAGCGTGATGCACAATCACCGCCAGCGCCGCTCTGTCAAAGCCGCCGCCCTGTTCCAGCCATCTGGCCCCTGGTACAATGTTCTTTATGTCCAGGTACTCATCGCGATCCTGATTGGCGTTCTCGTTGGCTGGTTGTGGCCTGCTGTGGGGACGAACAGCTGGGTCAAAGCGCTTGGTGACGGATTCATCAAGCTGATCAAAATGGTGATCGCGCCGATCATCTTCTGCACTGTTGTGTCCGGAATTGCGCATGTTCAGGATGCACGAAAGGTCGGGCGAGTCGGCGTCAAGGCGCTGCTTTACTTCGAGATCGTTTCAACCTTCGCGCTGATCCTGGGTCTCGTGATGGGCAATCTCGTTCAGGCCGGCCATGGGCTGGCTCCCAGGGCTGATGCCGCGGCGGTAGCCAACTACGTCAAAAGAGCGGAAGGGCAGAAGGCGGTCGATTTCCTCCTTAATATTATTCCGGATAGCGTGGTTGGCGCTCTGGCCCGAGGCGACGTGCTACAGGTGCTGTTGTTTGCCATCCTATTCGGGTTCTCGCTGATGGCGCTTGGCGAGCGGGGTGAGCGGATGCGCAGTCTGGTCGACGATGCTGCACACGCGGTGTTTGGTGTCATTAGGATCGTAATGAAGGCAGCGCCAATCGGGGCGTTCGGCGCCATGGCCTACACTATCGGCGAATTCGGACCGTCCGCGCTCGGTAAACTCATCGGCTTGGTTGCGCTGTTCTACGTGACAGCCGGGCTCTTCGTGATCATTGTGCTTGGTCTGGTTGCGCACTTGGTCGGTTTTTCTATTCTAAAGTTCATCGTTTACATCAAGGATGAGCTGCTGATCGTCCTCGGAACGTCGTCGTCCGAAAGCGCGCTGCCGCAGTTGATGGAAAAACTCGAACGGCTGGGCTGTTCCAAGCCGGTCGTTGGCCTGGTGGTGCCGACAGGATACTCTTTCAATTTGGATGGGACGAACATTTACATGACGTTGGCGACCTTGTTCATCGCGCAGGCGCTCGGGGTCGATCTCGACTTCGGCCAGCAGCTCACGATACTGGTTGTGGCGATGCTCACCTCGAAGGGCGCAAGTGGTGTTACCGGTGCCGGGTTCGTCACACTGGCCGCAACATTGACCGTGGTCAGTCCTGACCTCGTCCCGGGCATTGCGATCGTATTCTCGATCGACAAGTTCATGAGCGAGGTGCGCGCGCTTACCAACATCATCGGAAACGGTATTGCCGCGGTGTTTGTGTCGTGGTGGGAAGGTGAACTCGACCATGTCTCGCTACACGCGCAGCTCAAGTAGATCTGCGATCTCAGCTCGGCCATTGCGGACTAGAAATCACTCTTTGAATGCCTACATTCTGGGAGGCAATCGTCGTGCAGTACAGGGCCAGCCTGATTCCAGGGGGAATGGTGCAGGGTCATTACGCTCACGGTGGTGCACCAGACCAGCGTCGCCATTGGTACCTGCGGCAGCCCGCCGGCTGATGTGGTTCATTATCCCGGGTTTGAGCGTCCTCCAAAAGCGGGAGCTCATTCGTGCCTACGCGCGGCAGCGACAGTGGTTCGATTTCTCGCCTCGCCGTCGAGGGGTCGGCGCGTCAAGCCGGCGCTCTTTTCAAATGTTCCTTTTTCCACGCTAGACTTCGAACGGCATATTCCCTTTGTTGCGGTAAGACACGACCTGTCTTTTATTTGCCTTCAGATGAGGGCGCCGAAGCGGCCTCAGCAGCTTGGGGCAAATCGTGGCGATCCATTCTTTTGATTCAGAAGCGAACTTGCGCGGAGCGCGTATGCTGCGTACCGCGTTGGGGCCCGCCATCGCATGGTTTTTGGAAGATCCGGCAATCGTCGAGGTGATGCTCAATCCCGACGGCCGACTGTGGATCGACCGACTGTCGAGCGGCCTTACGGATACTGGCAAGAATATATCCCCTTCTGACGGAGAGCGAATCATCCGCGTGGTAGCTCACTACGTGGGTGCCGAGGTTCATCCCGGGAGCCCACGGATTTCTGCCGAGCTGCCCGAGACGGGGGAGCGATTCGAGGGGCTGCTGCCGCCGGTCGTGGCCGCGCCAACATTTGCGATCCGAAAGCCGGCGGTCGCCGTGTTCAGCCTCGAGGATTACGTCGGAGTCGGCATTATGACGCCGGATCAGGCCGGTGCATTGAGGGATGCAGTTTGCGCGCGCAAGAACATTCTGGTCGCCGGCGGCACCTCGACCGGCAAGACGACACTGACCAATGCCCTTCTCGCCGAGGTGGCTAAAACGACTGACCGTGTCGTTCTCATCGAAGATACGCGCGAGCTTCAGTGCTTGGCGCCAAACCTCGTGGCGCTCCGCACGAAGGATGGCTTGATCTCGCTCTCCGACCTGGTCCGTTCGTCGCTTCGTCTGCGCCCCGATCGAATTCCCATTGGTGAGGTGCGCGGAGCCGAGGCGCTCGATTTGCTCAAGGCCTGGAGCACCGGACATCCGGGCGGAATCGGCACGATCCATGCCGGAACGGCGCTCGGGGCGCTACGCCGACTCGAGCAGCTAGTCCAGGAAGCTGTCGTCACAGTCCCCCGGCCGCTTATCGCCGAAACAATCAACGTAATCGCGGTGCTCAGCGGCCGCGGCGCCGAACGCCGCTTGAGCGAGCTCGCCCGCGTCACCGGCTTAGAAGCATCAGGTGATTACAGCCTTTCTGCAATTGGAGACCGATCATGACGATGCCTTCATCTCTCCGCCGCGCCAGCATTCCGGCCACGGCAATTGTGACCCTTTGGCTGAGCAGTATCCCGGCGTGCGCCGCTGGCTCAAATATGCCGTGGGAGCAACCGCTCAACCAGATTTTGCAATCGGTCGAGGGTCCCGTCGCCAAGATTATTGCGGTCATCATCATCATTGTGACCGGGCTCTCGCTCGCATTTGGCGACACGTCTGGTGGCTTTCGCCGCCTGGTTCAGATCGTGTTCGGTCTGTCCATCGCCTTTGCGGCATCAAGCTTCTTTCTGTCTTTCTTCTCCTTCGGCGGCGGCGTGGTGATCTAATGGAGGAGCCTGTCGCAGGTTTTATCGCGCCCGTGCATCGTGCGCTCACCGAGCCTATCCTGATGGGCGGTGCGCCGCGCGCCGTGGCGATCGCCAACGGCACGTTAGCGGCGGCACTCGGTCTTGGGCTGCGCCTGTGGGTTGCCGGCCTTCTCCTCTGGTTCGTCGGCCACATGGCCGCCATCTGGGCCGCAAAACGCGATCCCGATTTCGTGGAAGTCGTGCGCCGGCACGTCCGTATTCCAAGCCACCTCAGGTCCTAGAGTTGCCTATGATGAATCTTGCCGAATATCGCCGTTCAAACACGCGCCTTGCCGACTTCCTGCCTTGGGCGGCCCTGGTCGATGAGGGCGTCATTCTCAACAAGGATGGATCCTTTCAGCGAACGGCCCGGTTCAGAGGGCCGGATCTCGACAGCTCAGTGCCGGCCGAGCTTGTTGCTGTCGCAGGCCGCCTCAACAATGCGCTCCGTCGCCTCGGATCGGGGTGGGCCGTCTTCGTCGAGGCGCAACGGCATTCGGCAGGACGCTATCCGCCGGATACATTCCCGGACGTCGCCTCGGCGCTGGTGGATGCGGAGCGGAAAGCGCAATTCGAGGAGGCCGGCAGCCACTATGAGTCGAGCTACTATCTGACTTTCCTCTATCTGCCTCCGGCAGAGAGTGCGGCCGTGGCGGAGCGCCTGCTGTACGAGGGCAGCCATCGCGCTGCGGGAGCGGATGCGCGCGAGGTGCTTGCCGGCTTTGTCGACCGGACCGGCCGCGTCCTGCAGCTCGTCGAGGGTTTCATGCCGGAATGTGGCTGGCTCGATGACGAGCAAACGCTGACCTACCTGCATTCGACGGTCTCGACCAAACGGCATCGCGTGCGCGTGCCAGAAATTCCGATGTATCTCGATGCGTTGCTTGCCGATCAATCCCTGACAGGAGGTCTCGAGCCCATGCTGGGCGAGGCGCATCTGCGCGTTCTGACGCTCGTGGGCTTTCCGACCGCGACCACGCCCGGAATTCTCGACGACCTGAACCGGCTGGCATTCCCGTATCGCTGGTCCACGCGGGCGATCATGCTCGACAAGACAGATGCCACAAAGCTCCTCACCAGGATCAGGCGGCAATGGTTTGCCAAGCGCAAGTCGATCGCGGCGATCCTGAAGGAGGTGATGACGAACGAGGCCTCCGCGCTTCTGGATACCGATGCCCACAACAAGGCGATGGACGCCGACAGTGCGCTCCAGGAATTGGGCTCGGATCAGATCGCACAGGTCTTCGTTACGGCAACGGTCACGGTCTGGGACGGGGATCCTCGCGCAGCCGACGAAAAGCTCCGCCTCGCCGAAAAGGTCGTCCAAGGCCGCGACTTCACCTGCATGGCCGAGACGGTCAATGCCGTCGAAGCCTGGCTCGGCAGCCTGCCGGGACAAACTTACGCAAACGTCCGCCAGCCGCCGGTCTCGACCCTGAACCTCGCCCATATGATCCCGCTATCTGCCGTATGGGCCGGAGAGGTGAGGGATCACCACCTCAACGCGCCCCCATTGTTCTTCGGTAAGACTGAGGGTTCCACGCCATTCCGGTTTTCTCTGCATGTCGGAGATGTCGGCCACACCATGGTCATCGGGCCGACGGGCGCCGGTAAGTCGGTGCTGCTGGCGCTCATGGCGCTGCAGTTCCGCCGCTATCGCGAGGCGCAGATCTTTGCGTTCGACTTCGGAGGCTCGATCCGCGCATCGGCCATCGCCACGGGGGGCGACTGGCATGATCTCGGCGGCGCCCTGGAATCCTCAGAATTCGTCTCGCTCCAGCCGCTTGCAGGCATCGACGATGTCGGCGAGCGAGGCTGGGCATCCGACTGGATCGCATCGATCCTGACGCGCGAGCGGATCGAAGTCACCCCTGAGACCAAGGATCATGTCTGGTCGGCGTTGACCTCACTCGCCTCGGCACCAGTTAAGGAGCGGACTCTGACTGGGTTCTCCGTTCTTCTGCAGTCCAACGCTCTCAAGCGCGCGCTGCAGCCCTACTGCCTCGGTGGTCCATACGCCCTGTTGCTCGACGGCGAATATGAACGGCTGGGTGAAGCCTCCGTCCAGGTGTTCGAGACCGACGGATTGATCGGGACCTCTGTCGCGCCCGCAGTTCTGGCCTATCTGTTTCACCGGATCGAGGACCGCTTTGACGGCCGTCCGACACTGCTCATCATCGACGAAGGCTGGCTTGCGCTCGATGACGCCGATTTTGCCGGCAAGCTCCGCGAGTGGCTCAAAACCCTCCGCAAAAAGAACGCCTCGGTCGTGTTTGCGACCCAATCGCTTGCCGATATCGATGGCTCCAAAATCGCGCCTGCCATCATCGAGAGCTGCCCGACCCGCATCCTTTTGCCAAACGATCGCGCCATCGAGCCGCAGATCAAGGCGATTTACCGTCGCTTTGGGCTGAACGACCGGCAGATCGAGATCCTCGCCCGCGCCACTCCGAAGCGGGACTACTACTGCCAATCGCGCCGCGGCAACCGCCTGTTCGAGCTCGGACTTGGCGAAATCGCGCTCGCCTTCGCGGCCGCCTCGTCCAAAGCCGACCAGGCTTTGATTGATCGGGTGCTTGCCGAGCACGGAAGGGACGAGTTCGTCACCGGCTGGCTCAAGGCGCGCGACCTCGGCTGGGCCTGCAATCTCATTCCGCAGTTCGCCAAACAAGGAGCGCTCTGATGAGCTGTATCCGCCCGCTTCTGGCAGCAAGTATCATCGCCATGACCATGATCCAAGCGCCCCGCGAAGCGAAGGCGCAGTGGATCGTGTTCGATCCCAACAACTACGTTCAGAATGTGCTGACGGCCGCGCGTGAGCTGCAGCAGATCAACAATCAGATCACTTCGCTCCAGAACCAAGCGCAGATGCTGATCAATCAGGCGAAGAACCTGGCGAGCCTGCCTTATTCATCCTTGCAACAGCTCGAGAAGTCGATTCAACGCACCCAGCAGCTACTCTCGCACGCGCAGCGGATTGCCTACGACGTCCAGCAGATCGATCGCGCGTTTTCCACCACCTATGCGCCGGCATCGGCGAGCATGTCCGATGGGCTCCTGGTCGCAAATGCCCAAACACGCTGGCAGAACTCAGTTGCCGGGCTGCAGGACGCCATGAGGGTCCAAGCGAGCGTTGTCGGCAATCTCGACGCCAACCGCATCCAGATGTCCGCCCTCGTGACGGCGAGCCAGGGCGCAGCGGGTGCGCTCCAGGCAAGTCAGGCCGGCAACCAGCTCCTTGCGCTGCAAGCCCAGCAGCTTGCGGACCTTACGGCGACTGTTGCCGCGCAAGGTCGCGCACAGACGCTCGAATCCGCCCAACGGGCTGCAGCGCAGGAGCAGGGTAGGGAGCAGCTGCGGCGCTTTCTCAATCCGGGCCAAAACTATCAACCGACAACCGTGCAGATGTTCCACTGATCATGAAAATACGATTTGAACGACTACCTGTCGCGGCAGCAGCTGGTCTTGCTGTCCTGTTGGTTGCCGCCTGCGCCATTCGCCTGCGCACCGACGAGAGCGCGACCCAGTCTTCCGTCTCTCTAGCCTCAAAACCGGATTTGACCGCAGCAAAGCTCGAGCAATGCCGTACCGTCACCTACGAGCAGAAAGACGCTCTGCTTGAATGCCAGAAGATCTGGGCCGAGCAGCGCAATCAATTCTTAGGCGGAAGCAGGTCAATTGATGGTTCGCATAGCCGGACCGGCGCGGCGCCATTCCCCTCTCCAGTCCCGCGTAAAGACGAAGGTCGCCTCCCGTCCGGCTTTTCCTCCATTCCGAGCCAAAGCGAGTGAGCCATGGGCGGCACGGGCGTCATCGACCAGTTTCTGGAAGCTTTCACCCGCTACATCGATTCCGGATTCGGTCTCGTCGGGGGCGAAGTCGGATATGTCGCCACAACGCTGGCTGCAATCGACATCACCCTGGCTGGCCTGTTCTGGTCATTCGGAACGGACGAGGACATCATCGCCCGGCTGGTCAAGAAAACCTTGTTTGTCGGCGTCTTTGCTTACCTGATTGGCAATTGGAATAACCTCGCCCGGATCGTCTTCGAAAGTTTTGCGGGGTTAGGTCTGAAAGCCTCAGGGACAAGCCTTTCGTCAGCAGATTTCCTAAGGCCGGGCCGCATTGCGCAGGTAGGCCTTGATGCAGGCCGGCCAATCCTGGACTCCATCTCTGGGCTGATGGGCTATGTCAGCTTCTTTGAGAATTTCGTGCAAATCGTGGTCCTGCTGTTTGCTTGGATCGTGGTGCTGCTCGCGTTCTTTATCCTGGCGATCCAGCTGTTCGTGACCCTCATCGAATTCAAGCTGACGACACTTGCCGGGTTCGTCCTGATCCCCTTCGGCCTGTTCGGCAAGACCGCTTTTGCGGCTGAACGGGTGCTGGGCAATGTCATCTCATCGGGGGTCAAGGTTCTGGTCCTTGCCGTCATCGTGGGCATCGGGTCGACCTTGTTCTCGCAGTTCACGAGCGGCTTTGGCGGCAACCAGCCGACCATCGAGAATGCGATGGCACTTGTCCTGGGCGCGCTCGCCCTCTTGGGCCTTGGCATCTTCGGCCCCGGTATCGCCAATGGCATCGTCTCCGGAGGTCCGCAGCTTGGCGCAGGCACCGCCGTCGGCACGGGCCTCGCTGCCGGTGGGGTGATCGCGGCAGGAGCTGGCGCTGCCGCCGGCGCTGCAGGTCTTGCCGCCGGCGCGATTGCGGGCTCGCTGCGCGGTGGAAGCGCGATTGCAAGTGGCGCGACGAACATGTTGCGGGCGGGAAGCTCCGGCGTCGAGGCGAGCGCGCCAGGCGCGGCAAGTCCCTTGCGTTCGCTCGCAGCCGGCCTTGGGCGAGCGACTGGTCATGTCGGTCAGGAGGAGGGGGGCTCCTCGGCCGCCCCCGACAGTCCGCCAGCCTGGGTTCGGCGTATGAAGCGTGCGCAGACCATCCAACAGGGAGCATCAGCGGCCACGCACGCGGTTCGGTCAGGCGATCACGGCGGGAGCGGCGCATCGGTGGACCTCTCACAAGACAATCGCTGAGTTCGCTGTCTCTCCAAAATCCATTTCCAACCATGCTTTGAGGTCAGACAAATGTTCAAACGATCGGCCGTTCACTATGGCCGCACGCCGGAGCCGGTCACGCCCTATCAACGCGCAGCTCAAGTCTGGGATGACCGCATTGGTGCAGCACGAGTCCAGGCCAAGAACTGGCGGCTCATGGCATTCGGCTGCCTGTTCCTCTCCGCGGGCTTTGCTGGAGCTCTGGTCTGGCAATCAGCCCATGGCACGATCACGCCCTGGGTGGTTGAGGTCGATCAATTGGGTGAAGCGAAAGCACTTGCCCCTGCAAATGCTGCCTACCAGCCGACGGACCCTCAAATAGCGTTTCACCTGGCGCGCTTCATCGAGCACGTCCGCGGCTTGCCGATGGACGCGATTGTCCTCCGCGAGAACTGGCTGCGTGCCTACGACTTCACGACCGATCGCGGCGCCGCCGCGCTCAACGACTATGCCCGCAACAACGACCCCTTCGCCAAGCTCGGAAAGTCTCAAATCGCGATCGAGGTCTCGAGCGTCATCCGAGCCTCGCCTGAGAGCTTTCGCCTCGCCTGGATCGAGCGCCGCTACGATAACGGCCAACTTGCCGCAACGGAACGGTGGACTGCCATCCTTACCATCGTCGTGGAAATGCCTCGCGATCTGGATCGCCTACGCAAAAATCCCCTTGGCATCTACGTCAACGCTATCAACTGGTCAAAGGAGCTCGGCTAACATGCCGTCAGGTCTTGTTTTTGTGTCACGAAAAGCGCGGCCGTGCTTGCCTCTGGCTCTTCTGGTCTGTGTCTCGACGCTCGGCGGCTGCACGACCTTCAGGCCGCCGCAAATCAGCTACGACAACGAGCTCCCGCCGGCACCGGACTTGCCGGCGCTTGCCGATGATCGCCCGCGACCGCTACATGTGCCACCGACCTGGAAGGCTGCACGAGGCGGCAAGAGCGCGGAGGCCGAGGAGCCTGTCGAGCGCATCGAAACCGCAAATGACGCTGCACGCGTGCAGCCTCGCAAAGCCGGCTACTACAATGCGGTGCAAGTGTTTTCCTATAGTCCGGGCGCGCTCTACCAGATCTATGCCGCGCCGGGGCAAATTACGGACATTGCACTCGAGCCCGGTGAGCAGCTGATCGGCTCAGGACCGCTCGCCGCAGGCGATACCGTCCGCTGGGTGGTGGGCGACACCGAGAGTGGCAGCGGCGTCGCCCGCCGCGTTCACATCATGGTCAAGCCCACCCGTCCCTCGATCGAGACCAACCTCGTCGTCAATACTGATCGCCGTACTTACCTGATCGAGCTTCGCGCCAACGAAAAGCCCTATATGCCCTCGGTCGCCTGGTTCTATCCGCCGGATCCTGGCGGGCGAGCTCGAGCTTTACCGCCGGCACCCTTTATTCCGGACCTGCGGGCGCGCCGCTACCGCTACGCCATCGAGGGCGACAGCCCGCCTTGGCGTCCCGTCAACGCTTATGATGACGGCCGAAAAACCTACATTGAATTCTCCCCCGGCGTCAGTCAGGGCGAGATGCCGCCGCTCTTCGTGATCGGGCCCGACGGCAAAACCGAGATCGTCAACTACCGCGCTTACGGAAATGTGCTGATTGTTGACCGGCTGTTCGCGGCCGCGGAACTGAGGCTGGGCGAGGAGCACCAGCAGAAGGTCAGGATCGTGCGAACCGACGGGAGGTCGCTTTGAACGATACGGACCAGGCGATCGATACACCAAAGGAAGCGCCTCGGGGCAAGCCGCCGGAAGAGATTGCCGAAATCCTGCGGATCCGGCCGGATCGGCCAAAAGTTGCGCGCCTCTCGCGGAAAGTCCTTATCGGCGGCAGCGCCCTTGTGCTCGCGCTGATCACTGGCGCGGTGCTCTGGGCGCTGCACGAGAAACGGTCAGGTACTTCAGCACCCGAGGAGCTTTACGCGACTGACCACCATAACGTCGCCGATCAGCTCGCGACCTTACCGAAGGATTACACCGAGATCCCGAAGGACGTGCCGCGCCTGGGGCCGCCTTTGCCCGGTGATCTCGGTCGGCCGATCGTCGCTGCACAGGGATCTTCGACATCCAGCTCGCTCGGTATTGATGCCGAACAGCAGCGTGTCAATCAGGAGAGCGAGGCGGCACGGACCAGCAAGGTATTTGCCAGCACCAATGTCCGGCCACAAGCCCCCGCCACTTCATCGAGCGAAGCCCGTTCGAGCGGCGTGCCATCATCGGACGAAGCATTTGCTCAGAATGGCCAAGACCGAAAGCTTGCGTTCGTCAGTGCAACGGTCGATCGTCGGACGACAAGCTCCGATCGCCTTGTGAGGCCGGCTTCGCCTTTTGTCGTTCAGGCCGGAACGGTCATTCCGGCCGCTCTCATCACAGGAATCCGCTCCGACCTGCCTGGCCAGATCACGGCGCAAGTCACAGAATCGGTGTACGATTCTCCTACCGGGCGAGCTCGCCTTATCCCCCAGGGAGCAAGGCTGATCGGGAGCTACGATAGCCAGGTCGCATTTGGGCAGTCGCGCGTGCTCCTGGTCTGGACGCGCCTAATCATGCCGAATGGGAGGTCGATTGTTCTGGAACGGCAGCCCGGTGCAGATGCGGCAGGCTTCTCTGGTCTTGAGGACGAGGTCGACAATCATTGGAAGGAACTGTTGGGGGCGGCCGCTCTTTCGACGCTGCTTTCCGTCGGCACGGAGGTGAATTCCGGGGCGGATAACGGCAATACCAACAACGATCTCATTGCCGCCCTCCGCCGTGGAGCTGGGGATTCGATCAATCAAACGGGCCAGCAGGTTGTCCGCCGCAATCTCAACATACAGCCGACTTTGACGATCCGTCCGGGATTTCCGGTGCGGGTGATCGTCAACCGTGACCTGATGCTCGAACCGTATAGAGGTTGAGGACGATGGCAAAGCTTAAGCTCGGAGCAATCGAAGACGACAAGCCGATCAAGATTACGCATGAACTGCCCGCGAGCGTGCACAGGGATCTCGTGGCATATGCCCAGATCCTTGTACAGGAGACCGCTCAGCCGATCGGAGATCCGGCCAAGCTTATCGCGCCCATGCTGGCCCGGTTCATGGCGGCCGACAGGAGCTTCCGGAAAGCGCGCCGCGCGCGTCAGCGACCGATCGAAGGCGAGGAATAGCGCTCGGAGAGGCGAATTTGGCGGACCTTGTCTACCGAGAGCTGCGCAATGGCGCGGGTGCGAGCCGATTCGAGTTTTCTGCCTATCGGCACGCCGGCAATGAGACCCGGCCCTGCAGGAATTCCTGATGTTACTCGTCAGTCACGGCATCATCAAAAGGCTGATCAGCATGAAGACAGGAATAAGCCTCGTGCTCGAGTCCGACATAGGTGTTGCCGCTGACCTCGACGGTCCAATCCAGGCGTTGCTTGAAAACGCGGTAGCGCAGCCGGTGCATCTCGGCGAGATCGTGGACGAATTCCCCGAGTTTTCCCACCCTGCCAAGGGGCCATCCGGCCCGGCGAAGAATGCGCTCCATGCGGGCGTCGGTCACAGCGACTATTTCGATCAATTCAATGGAAAGGCCGAATTCAATCATGCCCGCAAACAGCTCGTAACTGGCAGCAGCAAGTCCGCCGCTCGCCTTCGGCGCATCCGCGGGAACATCGAGCGCGAATCGGCTGCTCCCCAGATCCGATCGCTTCGTGGCGCCGGCTGGCGTCCAGCAGGATCGGGAAGATGTCCCCCAGCATGGTTGGACCGGTCGAAGGCAAAAGCCGGACGCAACCTTGAATACGTCCGGCTCCCGAGCGGTTCAGTAGATCCACCGCTCAAGGACGTCAAACTTGTCGACTTCCATGTACTCCGGCGTGATGAGCTGCATCATTTTTGCCTCCCTGCTTCGTTTCGGCAACTAAGCAGAAGGCCTAGGCAAGCGCATCCTGTGCAGTTCCACAGGTGTTTATGGAAGGCCGGCGTTTCATTTTCGAGATTTTGTGTCGGTCAACCGCACGATCGCTTGACGAAGCGAGCTGACACCAGCTTTGCACGGGCGTTGTCCAGGTGAAATCCCGCGGTTGGCTCTGCGATGCCGAGAATGATCCCGATCTCCCCAGCCGATTTACCGCGCGCGGACCATTCGAGACACTGGTACTCGCGAGGAGACAGCACCACGCCGCCGATCATGCGATCAATCGTCCAGAAGCGTTTTGCATGCTCATGTAAAAACGTTGCGATTAATCGCAGGCTCTGGGCGTGCTCGACAAGCGCGCGCTCGAAACCAGTTCGACGCTCGTCACTTGCAAAGCTCAGCGCGGCGATTGCGCCCTTGTCATCGTGGATAGAATGTAAACCTGCAGCAAATCCCAAATGTTTCGGCTTCTTCGAACAAAGCGCGTTCGGACTCCGACCGATTTCGCGCTTCAAATCCAAGCCCCCATCGGAAGGGCTTAGGCTGGCGCATTGCCCGACGCACCCCGGATCGACGGATTCGTAGCCACGCTGCAGATAGATGGCGGTCCAGGAGGGGATATGTCGAGATCACGTTGGGAGCACTGCCCGGCTCACGGGAAGAGCTAGATATGCGACGCACGACAGCTTGAGCGCAGCGGCGAGCTCAGCCATGCTCTGCTGAGCTGCGTCTTGATGCGTGCTTTCGGTCAATCGTTCAGCAAACCTTTGAAAAACCCGATCCATCTTTGATGAACCCGCGGGTCACCCTCGCAAGCGCTACTCGTCTTAGTGAATCGAGCATCGTTGCGAATGAGGCAAACAACGAAGAAGTCGATCCAGTCCGGCGTAGATCAATCCTGATCACGAGTGCCCGGTTTGGCGCCGGGGCCGCATCAGGTCTTGCCACCCTGTGGTAGCATCCCTGCCAACTCGGCGGTCTTCGGTCGTCTGTTCGAAATCCTGCAAGCAGGCGGGGCAGATCGCCGGATTACTGCGTTATTTGGCTTCTCGCCTCGCAGGTTTGTACCGCTCTTCCGATTACAACGAACTGCTCACCAAGGAGATTGCAAATGAAGGTCGGTATTCTCAAGGAAATTAAGACGCACGAATACCGCGTCGGCCTGACGCCTGGGGCCGTCCGCGAATACGTTGCAGCTGGCCACAGCGTATTGGTCGAGAGCAACGCCGGCGCCGGGATTGGCGCGACAGATGATAACTACCGCAAGGCTGGCGCGACGATTGCAACCTCTGCTCGCGAGGTATTCGCGTCGAGCGAAATGATCGTGAAAGTCAAAGAGCCACAGCCCTCCGAATGGACGCAGCTTCGAGAAAACCAGATCCTCTTCACTTATCTGCATTTGGCTCCGGATCCGGACCAGGCGAAGGGCCTCATGAAGTCTGGCTGCACCGCAATTGCCTATGAAACTGTGACCGACGCGCACGGTGGCCTTCCACTGCTTGCCCCTATGAGCGAGGTTGCGGGAAGACTTGCGATTGAAGCCGCGGGTGCGGCGCTGAAGCGGTACGCGGGCGGACGGGGACTGCTGATTGGCGGGGTACCGGGCGTGCCACCCGCTCGCATTGTGGTGATCGGCGGGGGCGTTGTCGGCACTCACGCTGCACGGATGGCGGCAGGCTTGGGTGCTGAGGTCACGATCCTCGACCGTTCGATTCCCAGGCTTCGCGAACTGGATGAGCTGTTCGAAGGGCGAGTACGTACCAGATTCTCGACGATTGACGCCGTTGAAGAAGAGGTATTTGCGGCGGATGTTGTCATTGGTGCCGTCCTCGTTCCTGGCGCGAGCGCGCCGAAACTGGTCAGCCGCGGTATGTTGAGTTCGATGCGCAAAGGCTCCGTGATCGTGGACGTAGCGATCGATCAGGGCGGATGTTTCGAGACATCGCGGGCCACGACACATGCCGATCCAACCTATGAGGTGGATGGCGTTATCCACTATTGTGTCGCAAACATGCCGGGAGCTGTGCCGCTCACCTCAAGCCAGGCACTCAACAACGCTACGCTGCCTTTTGGTTTGGCTCTCGCCAGTAAAGGATTTGCAGCTGTGCTCGAAAATCCGCATCTGCGCGCAGGCCTGAATGTCTATCGGGGCCGGCTAACCTATAAGGCTGTCGCCGAGAGCCTTGGTCTTCCCTTCTCGCCGATCGAACAGGCCGCGGCCTGATCCTAGAGGTCCCCTACGGGACGTTTCGTCGCAGACTTGGGCCGCTCATCAGAGTGGCCCTTTTTGTGTGCCGAGTATGAGCGACAGCTCGGAGATGGAAGTCCTCTACCCAACTTGATTGACGACGAAGGCTTAGCCAAGCGCAAGGGCGTCAACGTGCCCGAGGTCTTTGAATGCGGGTGCGATGGAACGGACGACAGCTAGTGCCTGCGCCGCGCGCTCAACCAGCAGCTAGAGCTCACTCGCGGCGCGGTCGAACACATTATTTTTCCAACGTACCGACCCAAGCGGACGCTCCAGCATACGACGGATACGCAGGGGCTCAGGCCCGATATGAAAAGCCATGGCATTCTCGCCTAATGCGCGCTCCGACTGGTCCAGCGGTTGCGTTGGCGCAAATATCGAGTCATGTCGGCCAGTCTAGCACTCGGTCCACAGCTCGGGGGCGGCGATATCACGCGCAATTGACCAACCATAGGCGCCGTTGCGTTGCCGGTAGAGCTGCACATCCTGCATGAGGTTGTGGAAGGCTCGCTCATTTTCCGAGGCCACGCGATAGTCGAGCTCAATTACCAGTGGGCCGTTCCGGTGGTCAGCGTGAGCCGCACCTTAGGATCGCAAGAATGTCGGCGTCATCCCGCGCTCGGTGATGGCCGGCATGCGCAGCCAGCGCCCAAGCAGCGGCAAGAGCAGCATCAGTCCGGCAGAGACGAGCAGCGTGATGTCGAAAGCGATGGCATCGGTGAGGCGCCCTCAGCCCAAACTGCCAACTGCGAGGCCCCCAGAGAACGCAACCTACCAAGCCGCAACGGATTGGCCCGCAACCCAGCGCGGGGCGTAGAGCTGCACGCCAATGTCGAATAGCGTCCACGTCCATACGGCGCCCGCCAAAACCAGAGCTGCGGCTGTCAAGAGCGAATTATGAAACTGAGCACAACCGTCGCGATCGCGCCGCTCATGGACAGTGTGCAGGCACGAACCGCAGCCTCGCGGATCTTTATCGCCGCGACCTTGAGAGCTTCTGCACGAATCCTTATAGATGCCTGCCTGTGCGTAGAGGCGGTTGGCGCAGACGCAGGTCTAGCCCATGTTGCGGTATTTGGAGACGATGGCGCCTTCGATGGCGGCATCGATATCGGGTCGTCGAACACCACGTAAGGCGCCTTACCGCCCAGCTCGAGACCGAGCTTCTTCAGGCCGACGGTAGAGGATCTTGCCGACTTCGCTCGAGCCGCCGAAGCCGACAAAGCGCACGCCCGCGTGCTCGCACAAAACTTCGCCGATCGGTCGCGGATCTCCGGTGATGACGTTGAAGACACCTTTGGGCACGCCGGCCTTCTCAGCGAGGGACGCGGGCGCAAGCGCCGAGAGCGGCGTCATGCTGGTTGGCTTCAGCACCACCGTGCAGCCTGCGGCGGGCGCCAACCATACTTTGCGGGTGATCATCGAATTGGCCAAGTTCCACGGCGTGATGGTGCCGCAGACGCCAATCGGTGGCTTGATCGCAAGCAGCCTTGCATCCGGGCGCGGCGAGGGAATCGTTTCGCCATAGATGCGGCGCGCCTCTTCGGTGTAGAACTCGACATAGGCGCCACCGATATCGACTTCGCCTGGGGCCTTGGAGAGCGGCTTGCCCTGCTCGGAGGTGCCGATCGCCAGATTGTTTTTACCAAAGGCAAGGTGAGCCGACTCAGGCGCGATCAATGTAGCAGGCCTCCGGCAGAAGTGACGGGTCCTTCAGACGCTAGCGCAGGATGGACGAGCCTTGCGGTGGGTTGTGCGGCGGCGGTCGGGGTCGTCGCGTTGCTCCTGGAGGTTTTCAAATCCGAGCAATCAGATCTTCGTCGAGCGTGAAAAAAGGCCGCGCGAGATACCGCGCGGCCGAGTCAGGGAGGAAACGCCCCGAAGGGCACTGAATAGGAGCTCGGCAAGTAAATGAACTCACTGGGAACTCCAATCTTGCGCGAAACGTCGTCAGATCGTGCAAGCGGAGATCGGATACTCATTTACCTGGGAGGATTGGAGGCGTTCGCAGCCATATCTTGCAGTTTTTGTGCGCAGATTTCGTCAAGTTCGCAGCAACTGCTATCGTGAAGCGTTTCTCGCGAGAATATTCGCTTGCGTGCTGTTCATTGAGGCCATCGAACACTCGCTCGGTGTACGCGTCCGTACCCTCGATAGCTCGGTTTCAGGATCAATCTAAATTAGTCAGCGCTCGTCAACGAGCGGCAGAGAAACGTTGAGCTCGGCGATTTAGCAGGATAGCTGCGCGACAGTGCGAACCAGCATCGGGCGCGTCCGGACAAGTCATTTGAGGGCAAAATGAGCAAAGTCGCGATCAGAAATCGTTGGACATCATCACCGCGTCGCGGATTCCACGTTGGGCTACTCGAACAGCTGGCACTGACGGGGATTTCAGGAGTCATTGTCACAGGCGCAATCTGCACTGTCGCACGCTCTACGGGAGCGTGGCGCAACGTGAGTCGAATGCCAGCAACGAATTCAAAGGTCATGTCGTATCGTTGTCATAAACCTTCTTGGAATCCGGGCAAATTGCAACCGAATTCGAGCGCAAGCCCAGTGAAGAATCGATCAAGAAACATGTCGACAATCATTAGCGCCAGCTCGCAGCATCCAGTCGTATTGAGGGATTCGTGACCGATTTGCGCGACGATGACCCCATGAAGGAGGCGACCTCCCTGCGGTCTGTCATCAATCTCTATGCACACGCTTCCAGAACGTGGTCTCGGCCCAACGAAACCTTGGCTTCAACGAGAATTAAGGAGTTCAAGGCAAGTTACGAATGGCCGTGCGCGCAGTTGAGCATCGGGTGTGCGAGCTCAATTAGCCTCAGCGCGCGATATTGATGCTGAAGATGCGCCGCCACGAGAAAGAGTTCATGTAACGCGGCGAGGACAAAGCCATCGCGATGAAAATCGTCAAAAAGAGCCTCTCCGGGGCTGGATTCCATCACGGAGGTGGTTCCTCGGCACTGGCGTGGCGGAGCAGGAGCATCACAACTATGCGCCATGAGGAGGACACGGCCGCGACGTTTCAGGTAATCAACAAACAACGGCAACTGTGGTGAAGTTCATAGTCTTGGAATCAGCTAGTAGTTCATTCGAAAGTTTCAGTGTACTTCCTCGTGCTACCATTCTTTGCGCCTTGCTGAGTCGCCAAGTGTTGGACGCAACGACCACTGCGCTTTTGCGTGCTGTTCTTGAGGAGGTGTGCGAGGGTCTGCCTCGCAACGAAACCGGCACTCGGGCCCATGTCGCTTCCAAGATCTTGGACGCCGCCAACAGAGGTGAGATCACGGCGGACCGCCTTAGGCAGGTCGGCATGGAAGCTCTTCGCTCTGCGCCAACAATGTGGCGGTAGGTGCGGACAACAGTGATAGTGCTAATGTGAACTTCCAAGTCACGGTGCTGAAGATCCTTGTGAGCTACCCGGACGGGTTCGCATCGATGCCGGACCTCAAGCGAGACATGGCCATTTTGGCCACGAGCGGTCCCGATTGGGCGGCGCGCACCAAGAGAATGGGCGCCCGCGTGCCCGAGCTCGACCTTTTTTCGCAGCGACTCGTCGAGCGTGTGAATGGAGGGTGGCGCATCACGGACAAGGGACGAGCGGTGCTCGAACTGATGGAGCCGGGCCCTAGCACCCCCAAAGTCCAGGCCAGAGGACAGGAGAGCTCCTGAGCTGCCATCGCCAGTGCCGGCACGATCCCATTCTGTCGAACTACGTCGGCGCCAGCCTGAACGACCGGGGCCGCGCCGGTCCTCGAAGAGCCGAACGTGCGCACCGCATTCTTAGACCGACTATCTAGGCGATTAAGGCCGCGCCCGACGATCAGGCTGCCGAAGGAGAATTTTCGATGCCGTTGTGGAGTTCGAGCTTTTTATTTGGAGAGCTGGAACGAGAAGTGCTGATATCTCAGCACATATCAGGGAAAGGTGCTGTTGCTTCGATCAGATCCAAGATCCCGGGATGGCAGTGCGCCATTCATGTATGGACCTCGAGTTTCGGCGCGTGAGCCGTTGGCTGGAGCCACGGCGCAGGCGCGGCCAAGTGGGACGGAGTGCCTGGGAGCCTCGCCGCCTCTCCGGCAACAGTATCTGAGCGCTGATGCCGCTCGGCATAAAGCGATCGATGGCCGACACGCTTGGTTCGCATTGACTCACGTCAATTCGCTCCCGCCTCGTTCTTGAAGCATCCCTCTTAGACCGTCGTCCGTGAACAACGCCTAAGGTGCTGATCAGGAATCGGTTTTCCGGACGTTGGCGCGTTTCGGATTGCAGGCTTTGATAGGTTTGAGCATCGGAAGCCTGCAACTTGCAGTTTGAGATTCCGTCGAATCGCGAAAGCCGGATTCGATGGCCGCATCGGAGGAGCCGATGCGACCGAAGAAGCCGAAAGCGACCGAAGAAGGCGATCTATTTCGTGCCAGGCTCGACCAGATCATCAACATGAAGCACGAGCTGGTGCAGCTCGCCGGCAAGGTCGACTGGGATTGGATCGATGCGCAGATTGCACCGCTGTACAGCGACAAGGGGCCGCCCTGGGATCGAGACCCGCTTCGTGGTTGGGCTGCTGCTGCTCAAGCACATTTATGACCTCTCCGACGAAGTCGCGTGCGATCGCTGGGTCCATGATCCGTATTCCAGCACTTCACCGGCGAGGCGTTTTTCCAGCATGAGTTTCCGCATGAGCGCTCGGATCTCAGCCATTGGCGCATGCGCTTTGGTGCAAGCTCGAGCTTCTGCTGGCCGAGAGCCAGAGGGTGGCGCACTACGCCGGAGCACTGCGCAGGCGCGATCTCAAGCGGGTCACGGTGGATACCACGGTGCAGCCCAAAGCCGTCACCTTCCTGACAGACGGCAAGCTGCTGTGCGAAACAGCATCACCCAGGGTCTTGCCAGTCCGGACAGGGCTCGGCCGAGGCGCGCCGAAGCAAAAGGTCTCTCTCCGATCAGCTCCATGAGCTTGGCTTGTGCTGCGCGAGTTAAGTGCCACTGCGCCAACTCGGCACGAAAGACTGGCTGAGCTGCCTCCGCGCAAGCGCAGAGTAACTGCTGGCTAACGAGGCCGCCGCAAGACCAACCTGGACTCTCACGATCTCCGCCGGCCGATGGCCCGTCGGATCTGATTGACCAGATAAGTCCCCCAAATGATCATCATGTCGCCGACACGTTCCGCGCGCTTGCTCTCAAGGAACGTTGACCGGCGGCATGGCCGCGGTCGGGCGCAACACGAAGCGTTCTTGCTGCTGCCCGCGCGCCGCCAAGATGATTGCAAAAACCACAAGGAAAATCAGAGACCCACGCATGACCAAAAACTACTGAACCCCTCACATCCGGGCCAAACGACACGCATCGCTGGCAGGATGTCGCGCCGCTCTTCAGGTGCCGTTTGCTGAGCCGAAAGCAATAGCGATCATTCGTGCAGTAACACGGCCGAGTAGCCTTGTGCGGTGCTCAAAAAATGCATTTTCGAGGCGCAACAGCCGGAATTATGTGCGCAATCAGGATAAGAACTGACCGCGCGGGCGCAGGAAAGGGGCCCGGTTGCAATTCAGGCCGCAACTAGGGGCGCTCATGCGCGAGCATGATTTTGTTTCCGGCCGCCTCCTGGGGGTGACCGCCGCGGGACTTATACTCCTATGTTCCAGCCTATTCGCCTTCGTCTTCTTATAGAGCTTAAGCAATTTAAGGCCTCGTATCGCCTCTGACGCCAAAGACCATAAGTTTTTTCGACTGCCGACTTGCCACCTTGGCCAGCTTGATGTGCCTCGCGAAGAGCTCTTCTGCTTTTTTTCTGCCGGAATGACTTGAAGGCGCCGCTGAGCGGTGTGATCCTGATGCTTTTGGAACAGTGCGCAGGCCCTTGGGCTGCTCGGAGGCACAGAGCAGGGCGACGCCGCTGCCCAGGACGATGCCCTGCTCGATAGCCGCGCGGGTCGCATGCATCGCGTCATCAACGCGATCCTTGCGCTCCTTCGACTTCGGTCGCGCCGCCAACGCGGATCACCGCGACGCCGCCGAGCTTGGCGAGACGCTCCTGAAGCTTCTCAAGGTCGTAGTCCGAGGTGGTCTCCTCGATCTGAGCCTTGATCTGGGCCACGCGCGCCTCGACGTCGGCCTTCTGCCGGCGCCGTTGACGATGGTGGTGTTCTCCTTGTCGATCATCAACTTCTTCGTGCGACCGAGCATGTTGAGCGTGACGTTCTCCAGCTTGACGCCGAGATCTTCTGAGATCGCCTCGCCGCCTTCGCTTGATCCGGGTGGCGGCGCAACCAAGGCGCTCGAATTGAGGGAGGATTAAGTGCTGATCTATCTCGACAACAACGCGACGACACGGACAATCCGTCCATCCTACAAGCCATGTTGCCGTTCTTCTCCGAACAGTTCGGCAATGCCTCCTCCGCCCATGCCTTTGGCCGAGAGGATGCGGAGCCGTGAAGCAGGCGCGTCGCAGCGTGCAAGGATTGTTAGGGAGCGCGCATGATCACGAAATAGTCTTCACATCCGGCGAGAGCGAGGCCAATAACACCAAATTCCTTTCTGCGCTCGCGACGCAGGAGCGCCGCGACGAAGTCGTCACCTCCGTCGAGCATTCCGCCATCCTTGCGCTGGTCGAGCAATTTGGCGACAACGACCGTTAAGACGCACGTGATCCCTCTACATTCATACGGCCGGCTCGACATCCGGGCGTTTCGATGCGCGCTCGGACCGCGTACTGCGATCGCGTCTGTTATGTAGGCCAACAACGAGACCCGGCACGATTTTTCCGGTGGAGTTTCTAGCCGGGTGACGCGAGAGGCGGGCACGCTGTTTCATACGGATGCGGTGTAAGCCGTAGGCAGCTGCCCATCAACCTGAAGGACAGTGCCATCGACATGCTGTCGCTGTCCGGGCTCAAATTGCACGGTCCTAAGGGGATCGGCGCGCTCGATTTGCGCAAGGCACAAAAATTCAGGCCGCTGATCTCGGGCGGCACACAGGAACGGCGGCGCCGCTGCGGAGCCGAGGATATCCCGGCATGGTCGTCGGGCATTGAAAAGCCGCAGAGCTTGCGGCGGCTCGGCTCGAGCCGGAGCGCTTTCGCATTGGTGCATTGCGCTACCGCCTCCAGCAGGGGATTTTAGCCACCTCCGACTGCATGGCGCTTGGCGATATCAGCAACCGGCAACCAAGTAGGACAAACATCGCTTTTGACCATCTCGAAAGCGACGCAATTCTCCACCATCTCAATCGTGCGGGCATTGCCGCTTCGCTCGGATCAGCCTGCGGATCCTGCTCAATCGAGCCGTCGCATGTCCTGCACGCCATGGGCTTGCCGGAGAAGAGCCTGCACGGCGCGGTGCGCTTGCCCCTGTCGCGTGAGACAACCCTCGAAGAGGTCGACCAGGTCGTCTCCGTACTGTCAAACATTGTGGCTCAGCTGCGCGCCAACTCGCGGGAGCATGCTAAACCACGCAAGTATACATCGCGGTCCAGAAAATTGACCTCATGAAACTCTTGAGTCGCCGCTCTCTTGATGCGGGCCGTTCGCAAGAAAGCTCTCGAAGAGCCGATCGTGGAATCCGAGTATGAAACGCTCTCGCGCGGTTGGATCAGAATGGCCAATGGCTGGATGACGATCTGCCCGAGATGGCGAGCGACACGCCGCTGCCGATCACAATAAATGCCAGGACGCGGGGGAGGACGGGCGGACTGATGAAGGCGCTCCCGCGAATTGAGTTTGTCAACGCAGCCGACGCGAAGGTGATTCTTACCGATCTTGCGGTGAGGATGAGAGCCTAGCATTGTTCCGTATCTCGGACTTGGCCTCGCCGAGTTGATCGGACCACATATGCCAATGACACAGGAGGCCTTCTGCCTTCTCCAGCAAAGTTGCGCTACCGCGCCAGGCCAAAGGCAATGTCTGGGCGCCGGCGCAGAATGTCGAGAGCGACATACATCGCTCCACCGTGACGGCTTTGATGGTCCAGGCGTTCGCCCGCCGGTGGAGTCGACACCACTGCATCATCATCTAGCATCCTTACTGCCGGTGATAGTCGACTCTTGGTACGACGGCCCGATGCGGACGGCACTCGGTCGACGGATGGGGTGAGGTGCAAAGTATCGCGCGCTCCGGCATCCACGTCGATTGCTGGTATCCAATTTACGATCCGGCGAGCCAAAAGGTTGATCATGCCTCGGCGACCCATTGGCCTACTGTGCTGCGCAAGCCGCACGGAGCGTGCTGCCGGTCAAGAGCTTTCTGATTACTGACGCTGATTATATTGAGGTTCTGACTGCAATCGGCATCCAGACACCAGTTCCCAACCTCATCAAGGAAAGGCGGAACGGACGGAGCTTCCTCTTCTTCGGCTGTCTCTTCAATGATCGGCTTTTTGCTATTTATGCGCGGCAGATCACCAAACGCTCGGCTGACGTCCATTACGCATGGTCGATCCGCAAGCACTCTCGCGCAACGAACTCTACTTTCTGATCGAGCAACATCTGACACCGATCGCGATATGACTCCCGCACGCGATAGAGATGTTGAGCGCCAAGTAGCGGCGCGAAGTGGGCTGCTCGCCGCGGTCCGCTAGTAGGAAGAGGTCGCATCGCAAACGACGGGTGCGGGTTGGGAGAATTCACGCGAGCTCAATGAGAACCCAGCGGCCATCTCCGTCACAATTGCGACGCCTGTCGCATTTGCGACGTGTGAACTGTCGCTGACGCGTGCACAACTGTGCGGATCACGGCTAGCTAACTCATTCACAGGGCGGGAATGGCATCGCCGTCCGAGATGGCACGCGAGTTGCTAACTCTCGTTCTGTGGCCACAGGCTGGTCGCCATGGCCACACTTGGTAGAGAATTGAATATGAACGCTGTTGCCGGACGCGGAAAACATGTCAAAGATGCTGAGGATAGCGGCGGGATGCGGGTCATCGCCGATTATAAGGGTTCCCGGAGCTCTTCGAAGAATGGCAAACGGAGCTATGGGTCACAGGCTGGCCCAGGCGATCTGCCGTCCGAAATCTGGAACAAAATTAGGACTCATCCCTGCTAGAGAAGAAGCTCATCATCATTACGCTCGCATCCATGTCGCAGTAGCGCCGGCTTGCAATATTCAATGCAACTACTGCAATCGTAAGTACGACTGCGCCAATGAATCGCGTCCGGGTGTTGGTAGTGAGAAGCTCACTCCTGAGCAGGCGGCGAGAAAGCTGCTCGCGGTCGCCACCAGAATTCCACAGCTGACTGTGCTCGGTATCGCCGGCCCCGGCGATGCCTTGGCCAATCCGAGAACGACTTCTCGTGCCACTGATCTCCGCGCCCGAGCACGGCACAGCATTCGGGCTCAAAGGCCAGCGAGGCCCGACCAGCGCAGGAATTGGCGGCCCTGCAGGATGCTTGTGAAGGTCAGATAAAGATGATGCGGCATTGCCGCCATCGCCGCGCTGACGCCGTCGGCCTGCTCGGAGATGATCGCAGCAGCGAGTTCACCATAGAGAAGGTCATGGCCATGGACGTTCAATATGACTTCGAGACGCGCAAGGCTTATCAGGCCAAGATTGAGGATGAACCTGCGGCGAGGATCACGACCAGGCAGGGAGAGTTAGCGGATCCGGCACGTCAAGCGCGGCGACGCCGGTCAAGCGTCTGGCCGCGGTCGCAACCAAAGGCTCGGGCCGAGCTCGCGCAGCGGCTTTCACCTCATTCGGTAACCTCTCTGAACCGCGAACCTGAACGGCATGCCCGCTACGAAGTGGCGATTCGCCTCGCGGATGACGAATCGGCATGTCTCATCGCAGACGAGGACAATATGCTGCAGAAGAGCACCTCTGCTCGCGTCTCCGTGCTCCCTGCAGGTTCGCGAGGGGGCGGTGCATGAACATGATCGTTCGCGACAGTGATGTGGTCCAGCTAAGCGGGCCGCCCGCGTTCAGCTTCGGCGAAAGGGTGCGGGCCAGCAGTACCATCCGCAATGACAGCACCCTTCGCGGCAAGGAGATCGGCGACATTCTGGTCAAGAAGGGCGACGTGGGTTATGTCGTTTCCATCGGCACGTTCCTGCAGAAATTCTATATCTACGGTATCGAATTTCTTGAAAGTGGCTACCGCGTCGGCATGGGGCGCAAAGAGCTCGATCCGGTCGACGAGGCCGTAGATGATCTGCCATTGCCGGAAGTGGCTGTGTCATGACAGAGCCGCGCGTTCCAAAATATCGATCGGGCCAGCGCGTGAAAACCGCAGTCAATCTCATCAATGACGAGTCAGTTGCTACTTCGCCGCCTGATGGGATCCTGGTCGGCGCCGGTGCTATCGGCGAGATCGTCCGGGTCGCAATGCATACCGAAGCGAGCGTGCCGATTTATCTTGTAGATTTTGGTGAGCGGCTGGTCGTTGGTTGTCTTGAAGAAGAGATCACAGTCCTTTGAGGGGATGTTCTCGCAATGAGAGTGTCGAGAGAGGTACCGGTCGGGCTGATCGCGCATCCGAACGAGCTAGATCGCAAGCGGATCGAACGTGCTTTGATCTCGCGCAAGCACTATCGCTATGTCTTGCCGAGTGTAACGCCGGTAAAGGCTGGCTATCTCATTGAGAGTCCCTGCTGCTCGCGCAATATCGACAACGATGGCGGTCAGATCGATGTCGCGCTATTTCATTACGATGCCGTGAGCGGGATCTGGAAACTGTTCTTCAAGAATCATGCGCGAGGAAGCTGGAAATTTTACAGCATTTTCCACCGGCTTGCGTCGGCTATCGACGAATTGAACACGGATCCCGAGCGGCTGTTCTGGCAGTGATGCTCATTGGCAACAGCCATAAGGAATCACAATGGCGCTCGCCACAGAACAATTGATCGAAATCGAACGCCTGCTTGCGACAGCTGACACAGACACTAGCGTCGTTGCTGACCTAAGGCGCCGCTTTCCGCAGCTCACCTTGGTTCGATGTGATGCGTCGGATCTGTCGCAGCAGCCATTCCGACGTCTTCCGCAGTTTGACCTGCATCTCATCGATGGATCTGACCACTGCATGCAGATCACGGCCGACCAGGCGCGAGCGACTGGATTAGTGCTGGCTAGAAGGCATGTTGGGCGGTGATCGGCACTGGACCCGCAGAGAATCGCCTCGATGACGCGGAGGCGGTGAATGCAATTCCGCTCTCGGATCCTGATATCATTGTTGTCGTCTCTCTGCCGTCGAAGCGCTATTGTGTTCGCAGCGAATTTCCAGTCGGTCGACGACTGAGACGCTCGGACCAGCTTTCGCGGTCTATGTTGGCTCCAAGTATGGCGTTGCGGTTCCAAGCGCACGATTGGGCTCCTGCTTGGCCTGAAGGCGCTCGGTATCGAGCGGAGCAACAGGTAATCGCCTCCTCGTATTCGTTCTCAAGCCGTCCATACCCATCAATCTCGCGGACGCACGGGCGGAGTTTGCCCACATCGACTGTTGGTCTGAAACGAGCTCAGGGCAATGCCGAAGAACGTATGAGGCCTAACACACGGGCGATTATCGCCGCCAACCCGGACCGCCCACCTGGCACCAATGCGGGTGCGAAGTTCAAGTCGCGACGCGGGACCCACCCAAACGGGACGAAACTGAACACGTCACAATCGAGCAGCCCACCGGTCTCTAAACCTTGGTCAAAAAAAGGGAACGATATGAATCCGCAGATCATCATTCACGTCCGCTTCGCCCCGAATGGCAGGGTGATCCAGATCAGCGAGTGCCCGACGAGGCTCACGCCCGACCAATGGTTTGATGTTCTCAAGGCCCGAGCCGACTCTGCCTATCGCTCACGGCCCCGTGGTCGTGGCGTTTTTCGGCTGACCCGGGCGGCAGTTGATACCTTCAAGCAACAAGCTGTGACGCTGGCATGAGCGAAGAGATTCATCGATATCGTGGCTAGCCACGAAATCGAGGTGTTTGCAGGCTGTCCAGCCGATGCGATCGAGCGGGTGGCGCCAGGGAGTCTGTCGCAGATCGAAGACATGGCGACGGCCTGCCGGTTACAATTCTTCTGACTTTCGGCAATGACACGATTATGTCAATCGTTGCTGGCACGACGGGGTCTGGCTTAAGATCGGTTACTGCGCGTTGTTCTCCCAGGATCGGTCATGATTCAGAAACAACGGCACGGTGCGACCTTGGAGGTCGACAGTGGGTTTTGCATCGGGCCCCGTAATGGACACGCGCTTAGATCGGTTGCACTCCACGCTGTAGTCGACAGTTGGGTCCGAGTGTCCGGGGGTCCGTATAGTCGCGATCCGTCGGCTTTGCAAAACACCCACGTGCCGGCGGTCTCGTTCCTCCGATAACCGATCGACAGGCCTCGTCCGATTGATACCAAGACGGGCGTTTTGCGCACCGGCTTGTCCAGCCGCGCACTGCGGCTTTCGAGCGTCTTGTCGCTGATGCGCCTGACCATCGCCGAAGCCTCAGCTTCATTCCGAAAGTGTCCAGCCGGAGTCCAGTGGACAAGGATGTATACGGGACTGATACTGGCGGACGCCAGCGCACTCGAATCCTAGAGACGGCCGGCAATTTGACGATCTCTATAATAGGGCGTCGTTTCCTTTTCTCAGCTGAACAAGAACAAGCTTCGCTCAGAAGCATGCCTTGGCCGCGGGAGGAGCCCATGGGAGGGAGACAAAAGCTCGCTAGCATTTCTTTCCTGCGGAGCCTTTAGCGCCGTCTACTTTTCGAAAGCTGTACAAGCGGAAGACACCGCTCAGCATATGTTAGGATGAATCATCCCGTCTACGTTGCGATACGCGAGAAACCGACAAGTCTGAGTTGGCAGCTGACTTAGACGGTTGCGTCCTACAAGGGATACTTTCCCAAAATTACCCAGATGCTGAGTTCGGGCGCCGCGACCAATGCGACCTCATCTGGAATAATCACGATCGGGGCAGGGCCGCGCCTCATAAGGTCGAAGCAGGACAGTTCCAGTCATCTCCAAAATGCTGAGCGAAAAACACCGCGTATCCACGGACGACGCTGGGATAAAGGTCTATCGCTCCGATCTCATCGGCAAAGGCTGCCGCAGAGCCGGAATGACCTCGTGGGATTGCTCATGCCCTGCATCGGAAGAGAAAGGTGAAGCGGGTTATGGCATGAGCTACACCAACGCAGCCTTTAGTTTCTGGTGGACCCGCTGGAACAACAACTACGAAGTCTTCGCAGCAGATGGCTGGACGCCCGATGATTGGTGCGGCCTTTCTTGCAGGCGGCGAACACTGCGAGGACCATTCTCGGATCCTATTATCTGTTCGAGGCGCATTGAATGTTCTTGATGACCTGAGCGAGCCCAAAGACATCTGACCGTCAAGAAAATCCGCTTGTTGGACGCCTGCTCATGCCAAATGCAAGGAAATACGCCTATGGCCGCCTCTTCCCAGTCGCACCGGCTTTCACAACCGGAGTTCTTGCCCTTGAGGGGCAGCGCCGCGTGCTCGAATGCATGATCGACGAGCGCGCCGATGGATCTGCATTCTGGCTCATTGTCCCGAGCAGTTTCTGTTTTCGGAGCAGGAGTGCGATATATCGGTTGATTTGTCCCTGGCTCATGTGGGTAGTCGCAAGGCGGTCATGATCACATGCAAACATTTCAGCACGCAATTTGCAATCGAGCGCGTCCGCTATGCGGCCGCGCGTGGCGCAAGCCTTCTGATGCTGATGCCGCCCTACCACGGCGTGAGCCTCAACGCAGACGCGCCCTCGATGCTCGATCGTTCGGCCGTATCGCAGATACAGCCAAGATTTCGATCCTGGTCCTGAATGCGCTGCTCAGTGGCGTGACGTTAACAATGTCCTTTCTGGTGCGCCTTGCCCGGGAGATGCCGCGCTTTAGTTATTTCAATATCGAGGTGCCGTTTGCCGCGGCGAAGCCGCTGACGTTGACTGACGCCGGAGGAGAGGCAATCCTAAGCCCATTCGACGTAGAGGAAGACATTTCAATGATGCCAGTTCTCGATGCTGATGCGAGCGGGACGATACCGGGCGCGCTGCTTCTTGATCTATTGCGTCCAGTGATCGATCATCACACGACGGGACGCAGGCGGGAAGCCGCCCTGCCTATGGAAGAGTGCTGTCGTTAGTCGGTTTTGAGAGCCGCCAGTGTGGCCTGCGCGCCGCCACGGGCGACGACGTGACATAGCTGAAGGAAATTCACCCCGCACTAGCTGGAGGTCAATCCTATGTCCTCCATTGGTGACGCTAAGCCGCCCACATGTCCGCTCCCGAAAGGACTACGTTCAATCAGCTGCCAGGGATCAAGAGAGATGCCGTACAGACAAAGTCACCTCCACCAACAGCGCCGTGAGGAAAAGAGCTGTAGCGGCTTATTGGAATTAGGGGAGGCGACGCAAGCCGACCGGGCGCGCACAAGGCCGGAATCGGTGGTTGGCTGTCGCCGATAAGGTTTTGAGCCTTTCAACTCGTCAGTGCGCGCATTGTCGGCTGAAGACGTGCATTCGTAGAGGTGCTAGGGAGAAGGTTTAGAGATGACCGGGACGCTCAATGGCACTACCTCGCATGCCTGGAGGAGGCGGTCGCGCTCGAGAGTCCGCAATGCAGCCACGGAAATCGACAAAATCGATGCTCGTCTTCTTGATCTCGTTCAACGCAACAATCGCCTGAGCAGTGAAGAACTCGGCGCGAAAGTTGCCCTATCTGCATCCGGAGTTCAGCGCCGACTTAAGCGCCTACGAAAAGAGGGCGTGATAGAATCAGACGTCTCAATCATTTCGCCAAGGGCGATCGGCCGAAACGTGACTATGCTGGTCCTCATTTTCTTTGAGCGCGATCGAGCCGACATCATTGATCGCTTTAAGCGGGGGATCCGCACTATGACGGAGGTGATGAGCGGATTTTACGTCACGGGCCAAGCTGATTTCATCCTGTTGGTGACTGCAAATAATATGGAAGAGTACGAGCATTTCACCCGACGCTTGATAAATGAAAATCCAGATATAAAGCGCCTCGAGACTGTAGTTGTTCTGGACCGAGTCAAAGCCGGTTTCATTTTACCAATGGAGTCGTTGGCATGCTGGTGACCAATCTCGCCGTGACCCTTAACGGCCTCATCTTGGATCAAGCATAATCGCTTTCCGCGCTGTGAGAGCGGTAACGACCATCTCGCACTCTCGGCCTGGGTCGATGCGGTCCGATTAAAATGAGGCGGCTTTCCAGCACTTCCATCTGGCTCGGCGCATGCTCCTCAACAGCAATGTCCGAGGCTAACACTATGAGGCCGCGCTTGTTGTGCGGTTTCGGACTGCCGAACAAGTCAGGTCAGGTTCAAGACGCCTTGCGCGATCGACAGGTCGCTGATTTTTCTGGCATAATCAGAAGCTTTATTCAGCAAGGCGCTGGTACGGGATTGCTGCAAGCGCTCGTCAAGGACGAGCGTCAACGCAGGCTCGCAAGAGCGATCTCTCCTTTTGAACCCGGACTGGTTCGAATGGCGCGCTACTTATCGGTTGATAGGAAGATTGATACAATCGCGCTCCCAAAGACGGCATGGGCAGTTCGATCACGTCCCAGAATACGCCGGCAGCAACACGGGCAAAGCTCTAACTGACGCGGGCGTCGGCGGCGTCGAGAGGCCAAAAAATTGAGGTGGGAGACGATCGGAATATCGGCTGAGTGAGGACGGGTACCCCAACTGGCGACGTCGCTCCGGCTCAGCACCTCTATTAACTTCCTGGAAGAGTGCGGCACCTGTGAAGACATGGACGACATCTTGTGCGAACCGTCGACATACGTCGACTACAACGGCATTTGCGATCTGATTCGCAAGTTCAAAGCGCAGGAGATGTAAATCGCGATATTTGGTGAGAGGATGGCAATGTATGCCGGCAGCAGCATTTCAAGAGGCATTCCGAACCATGCCAGCTCTGGTGTCGTGCAGCTCGGCGGTCTGCTCTGCAGACCGAGAAGGAGGCGCATGGGCCGAGAAACGCTTGTGAGTGCCGTTCTGTTGAGCTCTCTTTCCTTCTCGTCCACGGAGCGTTCTCTCCCGTTTCTGAGGTTCAAATGACGCGTTCTAATGCTTCTCCTTTCAAACTGCGCGAGCATCCAGAGATAACAGTCGGCGAATCCTTGACTTACCAATACCGGAATTGGGCCCCCTATCTCCCTCCTGTGCAAACCACACGGAGACCAAGCCGACTTGGAGGGCAAGCGACAGTTGGGTTGTCGCAGATTAGAGCCCGACATTTGCGCCGTACCGGCATTCATAATGAGGATCCGCGGCATCAGCGACCTCGGGGCAACGTTATTCGACCGAAAGGCGCCGAAATGATCAACTCGCAGCTGCCGTGTTCGCATCGACGCGGTGACGCGTGGGGTTTTCGCGGCCCTCAGCGGCCACGCCTACGGGGCAAAGGAAATGCCAAACCCGATCGAAATCTTCAGTCGCCGTCGTTGTGCTGGCTTGATCGTGTAAGCCCCTTCAGCGCGAAATGCTGGATCTTGCCCAACGCCGTTCGTGGCAATTCTTCCGTGAAGAAAATTTCGCGCGGCACCTTAAAGCGGGCGAGCTGCGAGCCTGCATGCGCCATTAGTGCTTCCGCGTCAACTCGAACCCCCGGCCGCCTGATCACATAAGCGATCGGCACCTCATCCCAGCGCGGATCGGGTCGACCGACAACGGCGCAGTCTGCGACATAGGGATGCTCCATAAGCGCGCGCTCTACTTCCGCCGGGTAGATATTTTCTCCACCGGAAATTATGAGGTTCCTTGTGCGATCATGAACCCAAAAGTATCCATCGGCATTGCGGCAGCCGATGTCACCGGTGAGATACCAGCCATTGTGCAAAGGCTCGCGCGTTGTTTGTTGAGCGCCCCAATACCCGCTGAAGACATTGGGGCCTCGTACGGCGATCTCGCCCGGGCTGCCTGCCTGCAACTTGTTGCCGGTATCATCGAGAATAGCCGCTTCGCAGCATAGGCCGGGCAAGCCGCTCGAGCCCTTACGCGTAAGATCGCCGCCGAGCCTCGTATAAACAGCAATAGGGCAGGTCTCGGTCGAACCGTAAACCTGCAGCACTGGCACCCCACGTGCGACAAAGCGTTCGATAAGGTGCTGCGGGACCATCGTTGAACCGGTGCAAATTGCCTTCAGTGAGGAGAGGTCCGTCGTCCGCCACTGAGGATGGTCGGTTAGGAATTGCATCGTGGTAGGCACCAACGCAGCCAGCGTAGGTCTGTCGCGTTCGATCGCAGCAAGCGTCGCCTCGGGCGTAAATCGCGTGTGAATGGTGACGGTCGCGCCGTGATGCAGCGCCGGCGTGGTCTGGATATTCAGGCCGCCAACGTGAAACAGCGGCAAGACTGTCAGGACATGATCGGTCGAGCCGAGGTTATGCATGTGCTGACTCATAATTCCATTCCACAGCAACGCGTCTTGACGCAGCACAGCGCCTTTCGGCCGCCCTGTGGTACCCGAAGTATAGACAATCAGAAGCGGGCAAGACAGGTCCGTGTGCTGATTGCGATCGTCGCCTCGGCCCTGGTCTACCAGGCAGTCCCACTTACTCCCGCCGAGAGGCGAAAAGTCCAAACCCGCAACAAAGGTTTCGGGCAATTGCCCCGCCAGAGCTGGTAGCAGCGCATCAAAGGCCTGTTCTAGAACTAGCACTTTGGGACCGGCGTCGGAGAGGATGAACAACTGTTCCGCGACCGTAAGCCGCCAATTTAATGGAACGAGCATTGCGCCGAGTCGCGCGCAGGCATAGAGCAGGGCCAGGTAGTCGGGCCGGTTGAGGCCAAGGATCGCGACGCGGTCGCCTCTCTCGATGCCGAGCTGATGTTTTAGAGCACGAGCGATTTGCTCGATCCTTTGAGTGAAGGCGGAGTAGCTTAGGGTGCCCCCGTCGAAGTGGATCGCGGGTTTGTCGGGAGTAAACGACGCGTTACGCTCAATCAGTGTGCAAAGATCCACCTTTGTCCCCCTTTCGCTCAGGTTCGCTACGTACTTGCAAAACTGCTTAAACCCCTGACTTCCTGAGTCGTTCGGAAGCTCTCGATCGCGATCAGATCGCATCGGATGGCCTTCCCGCGAGCAGTCAAGCGATCTCAGTCGTAAGCATACGGTCTTGCTTTCAATTACCCACAAATTCTCCTCCGACCACGACACCTAGCGCTATGTCGGTGAGGCGTGACAGCCCGCGCCACATGACGGTATTGCCGGGTGGCG
>NZ_JADPKE010000049.1:0-184523 GCF_023073795.1 Bradyrhizobium sp. 159
ACCGGTCGCTTGATGAAAATGTCGGTAAAGGCCATCGCGGCGATCTCGATTTCTATGTCTCAAGAAGCGTGATCCGGCCGAGCCGGATCACGCGAATGTAATGGGTCAGTAGCGCGGCGGCTGCGCCGGGATTGCCGGGGCCGGGTCGGTCGAGATCGACACCGGCGCGCCCGATTGCAGCTTGAGCTGGCCGACGGCGACGACTTTGTCGCCCGGCTTCAGACCCTTGACGATCTCGACGCGACCTTCGACCCGATTGCCGGTCTGCACGAAGGTGCGTACCGCAGAGAGACTGGTCTTGCCGTCCTCTTCCTTCTTCTCGGTGATCACGAACACCGAGTCGCCGTACAGCGTGTAGTCGACCGCTGTCTCCGGAACGGTGATCACGGCCGGCTTCTCCGGCAGCACCACCGTGGTGGTGACGAACATGCCGGGCTTCAGGATCTTCTCCGGATTGGCGATGGTCGCCTGCACGCGGATGTTGCGGGTATCGGTCGCGATCTGCGGCTCGATCGTGGTGATCTTGCCCTCGAAGGTGCGGCCCGGATAGGCATCCACCCTGAGCCGGACAGTCTGGCCGACCTTCAGGCTGCCAGAGTCCTTTTCCGTCACCGTGAAGTTGGCCCACAGCTCGGACAAGTCGGTCAGCGAGACGATCGCCGTGCCGGCCGTCAGATATTGTCCGACCTCGACCTTGCGCATGCCAAGATCGCCGGAGAACGGCGCGCGGACCAGCTTCTGCGAAATCAGCGCCTCGGTCTTGGCGATGCCGGCCTGCGCCTGGTCGTAGGCAGCCTGAGCCTGATCGACGGTCGCCTGCGGGCCGAACTGGCGCGAGGCCAGCTGCTTGGCGCGGTCGAGCGACAGCTGCGCGACGGTCGCCTGCGCCTTGTAATTGGCGAGATCGCCCTGCTCCGGTGCGTCGAACAGCTGCACCAGCGGCGTGCCGGCTTCGACACGCGTACCGGGCTCGAACTTGATCTCGGTGACGCGGCCATTGACATCGGCGCTGACGTCGACCTGATGCACGGCGACAAGGCTGCCGACCGCGGTGAGCAGGTTCGGCACCACCTCCGACTTCGCCTCGGCCGCGCTCACCGCGGTCGGCGGCGGCTTGTTGTTGGCGAAGAACTGCTTGATCATCTGGCCGCGGAAATAATTGAACCAGACGAGGCCACCGACGAGCGCGGCGAGAAGCGCGCCGACGATGATGAACCACAGCACCGGCCGGACCGGACGCTTGGGAGCCTTGTTGTCGATCGGTTGGCCCGAAATCTTGTGTTCGGCTACGATGTTCATGTCATGCACTTTCTGCAATCGCCGTCTTGCCGGCATTCGCGGCCTGATTGTGGCCCAGATGCGCAGCAATTGCGGCGTCGTTAAGTCCGATACCTCTCAGGAGAAATTCACAGAGCTGCCGCTCCAGATCGTTTGCCTTGCCGTAAGCGAGACAGGGCGTGGCCGGCAGCCTGGTCAGCGCCGCCGTCATCACCGAATGATGCGCGAACCAGAACAGGTTGAGTGGATCGCCAGTGCACGGCCGTGCGTCCCCCGCGGCAACCGCGCGCTCGAGTGAGGCGACGAAGACAGCCCCGATCAGCGTCTCGATCTTGGCATATAGCAAACGGGCGAATTCGCCATCATCCAAATGGCTCGTGGCCATCAGTCGCAGGCGCTGCGCCTCCTCCTGGTCGGGCCCGTCGGCGATGTGAAGGAAATGCTCGACCATGCCGCGGATCACCTCGACCAGGGTGGCAGTCGAGGGCTCCCGTTCGAGCAGCTCCATCAGGGCCGGATCCGCCTCGCATTCGTCGCTCAGGATCTCGGCGTAGAGCGCCGCCTTGGACGGGAAATGCTTGAACAGCAGCGCCTCGGAGATAGCAGCGGCGGCCGCCACGCTCTTGGTCGTGGTGCCGTTATAGCCGTGTCGGGCAAAGCAACGTTTCGCGGCACCGAGGATCAATTGACGCCTCAGGTCGCTCGTCATACGCAATGAGCTCATGCTAGTGAGTAAGCACTCACCCACGCAAAAGTCAAGCACTATGCTGCACCGCAACCTCTAGATTGGGTCGAAACTGGCTCGCCCACACGGCGCACGAGCAGGACGACGCCATCGGCAAGGCCGGCCCTAGATCGGCCGGAAGCCCAGGTCGCCCCGGAGCCGGTTGACGATGTAGGTCCCGTCCCGGGTCGGCAAGATCCGCTCAACGCTGGCGCTGTCGATCTTCGCATTGGCAAAGCGTGGCCCCGCGGAAACGTCGTGGACGGCTTTGGCGAAGGCCTCGACCTCGGCCATGGTCGTGACGGCCCGGCTGTCCTCGATGCCGCAGGCCCGGGCGATGCCGACGAGGTCGGCGGCCGCAGAGGTGTGGCTGGTCTGGCCGCCAGTCTCGCCATAGGCCTCGTTATCGAGCACGACGATGGAGAGATTGCCCGGCTTCTGCAGCCCGATGGTGGCCAAACTGCCCATGCCCATCAGCATCTCGCCATCACCCGTGATGACCAGTACCGGAAGCTTTGGCTGCGCCAGCGCGAGCCCGAGCCCGATCATCGCAGCTCCGCCCATGCCACCCCAGAGATAGAAGTTGCGCGCGTGGTCGCCGGCCGCGCACATGTCGTTGGTGGAGGCACCCAAGCCGCCAATCGCGATCACATCCTTGCGCTCCGCGAGCAGCGTGGACACCACTTGGCGGCGGTCGAGGAGATTGGCCTTGCTCATTTGGTGAAAACCTTGGCACCGATCAGGCGCTGCGACAGAAGAACGGCGGTGGGAGTGAGTGCGTTATAGGCCTGCGCTGCGGCCGCCTCCAGCACGGCCGGCACCTCGGCCGCGTTCGAGGCGCGCAGCACCTTGACGCCGGAAAGCTCAAACACGCCCTGCGTGGTCGACCCCATCGGCACCTGCCACGGATTGAACTCGCCCCACTCGCCCCGCATGGTCACGAGCGTGAGGAACGGAAAGCGCAGGATCGGGATCAGCGACAGCATGTTGATGCAATTGCCGACACCGCTCGACTGCATCAGCAACACGCCGCGCTGTCCGCCCGCCCAGGCGCCGGCGAGAAGTGCCACGCCCTCCTCCTCCGTTGTCAGCGGAATGCCGCGCATCGTGGAGGAAGCCAGCACGCGCTGGATCAGCTTCGAGTGACCGGCATCGGGCACGTACGGCACCTGCCGGACGTCGAAGCGCTGCAATGTCGCGAAAATATCGTCGGGCCAAAGAACACTTGCTTCCGGGGCCGTGTCGGGAGCGTCAGCGCGCGCGTGCATTTTCCTGTCCGGTCAGATAGCAAAGACGGCGCGACTGTAGACGCATGCGCGCGTCGGCCAGAACAACAAAAACGGCATATCGGCTTTAACCGGCGAGTATAACGGGATGAACGCAGATGCGAAGGAGCTGGCGGCAAGCTTCGATCTCGAGAAGCTGACGCCCGAGTTCTACGACAACCCCTATCCGACCTACCGTGCACTGCGGGAGAACGAACCGGTCAAACGCCTGCCGAACGGCACCGTGTTCCTGACCCGCTATGACGATCTCGTCACCACCTACAAGAACACCAAATCGTTCAGCTCGGACAAGAAGCGCGAGTTCGCGCCGAAATACGGCGACAGCCTGCTCTACGAGCATCACACCACGAGCCTCGTCTTCAACGATCCGCCCTCCCATACCCGTGTGCGCCGCCTGATCATGGGCGCGCTGTCGCCTCGCGCCATCGCCGGCATGGAGGGCGACCTCGTCAAGCTGGTCGACGGCCTGCTCGACGCCATCGCCGCCAAGGGAGCTTGCGAGCTGATCGAGGACTTTGCCGCCTCCATTCCGATCGAGGTGATCGGCAATCTGCTCGACGTGCCCCACGAGGAACGCGCGCCGCTGCGCGACTGGTCGCTGGCGATCCTGGGGGCGCTCGAACCGGTGGTGTCGCCCGAAGCGGCCGCGCGCGGCAACAGAGCGGTGCAGGACTTCCTCGCCTATCTCGAGACGCTGGTCGCGCGCCGGCGCCGAAAGCCCGGCAATCCCGAGCGCGACGTGCTGACGCGCCTGATCCAAGGAGAAGGGAACGGCGAGGAGAACGGCGAGCGGCTGACCGAGAAGGAGCTGCTGCACAATTGCATCTTCCTGCTCAATGCCGGCCACGAGACCACCACCAACATGATCGGCAACGGCCTCGTCGCGCTGCACCGCAATCTGGACCAGAAGCAGCGCTTGATCGACAACCCCGACATGATCAAGACCGCCGTCGAGGAGATGCTGCGCTACGAGAGCTCCAACCAGCTCGGCAATCGGATGACCACGGAGAAGGTCGAGCTCGGCGGCGTCATGCTCGACGCCGGCACCTCGGTGACGCTGTGCATTGGCGCGGCCAACCGCGACCCCGCACAGTTTCCGGAGCCCGAACGCTTCGACATCGCGCGCACGCCGAACCGGCACCTCGCCTTCGCCACGGGCGCGCATCAATGCGCGGGCATGGCCCTGGCGCGGCTGGAAGGCGCGATCGCGATCTCGCGCTTCCTGGCGCGCTTCCCAAACTATGCCGTGACCGGGCAGCCGGTGCGGGGCGGGCGGGTCCGGTTTCGCGGCTTTTTGAGCGTGCCCTGCGCGATCGGATGAAGCCTCCAAACAAAAATGACGAAAACAACCCCATGCACAGTAGGGAACCTCTGATATTTCTGGCAAATCGGGAGGGCCAGCCATCGGACGCATGAAGGCTTCCGGTGCGGCAAGCTGATACCCAGATCAAGTTGAGGGCCGCCGGCGGTGCAGTCGCTTGACGCCCCCGTGCGCGGCCTTGGAGTGACGACAGATGAGTGCGTCGGTCATTGATTTCATCGCAACAGAAGCACGCTTTGGGGCCCACAATTACGAGCCGATCGGGGTCGTCCTGTCCCGCGGCGAAGGTGTCTGGGTGTGGGATACCGAAGGCAACCGTTATCTCGATTGCCTCTCGGCCTATTCGGCGGTCAGCCAGGGCCATTGCCACCCCAAGATCCTGGCAGCGCTGGTCGAACAGGCGCACAGGCTGACGCTGACCTCGCGCGCCTTTCACAACGACCAGCTCGCCTTGTTCTACGAGGAAATCGCGGCGCTCACCGGCTCGCACAAGGTGCTGCCGATGAACAGCGGCGCCGAGGCGGTCGAAAGCGCGATCAAGTCGGTCCGCAAATGGGGCTATGAGGTGAAGGGCGTGCCGGACGGCCAGGCCGAGATCATCGTCTGCGCCAACAATTTCCATGGACGCACGCTGGGCATCGTCAGCTTTTCCACCGATCCCGAGACACGCACACATTTCGGTCCGTTCGCGCCTGGCTTCAGGATCATCCCGTTCGGCGATGCCGTGGCGCTGGAAGACGCAATCACGCCCAACACCGTCGCCTTTTTGGTCGAGCCGATCCAGGGCGAAGCCGGTCTCGTCATTCCTCCAGCCGGCTATTTCACGAAGGTGCGCCAGCTCTGCACCGTCAATAACGTGATGCTGGTGCTCGACGAGATCCAGACCGGGCTCGGCCGTACCGGCAAGCTGCTCGCCGAACAGCACGAGGGAATCGAGGCGGACGTGACGCTGCTCGGCAAGGCCCTGTCCGGTGGCTTCTACCCCGTGTCGGCCGTGCTCTCGAACAACGACGTGCTCGGGACGCTGAGACCCGGACAGCATGGTTCGACCTTTGGCGGCAATCCGCTTGCCTGCGCGGTGGCGCGCGCGGCGATGCGCGTGCTGGTCGAGGAAGGCATGATCGAGAACGCGGCCAGGCAGGGCGCGCGCTTTCTCGAAGGCTTGAAGGGCATCCGTGCCAACACGATCCGCGAGGTGCGCGGACGCGGCTTGATGCTGGCGGTCGAGCTGCATCCAGAGGCCGGGGGAGCACGCCGTTATTGTGAGGCGCTCCAGGGCAAGGGCATCCTCGCCAAGGATACTCATGAATACACGATCCGCATCGCCCCGCCGCTGGTGATCACCAGCGACCAGGTCGACTGGGCGCTGGAGCGGCTCGCCACCACCCTGACCCAGGATTTCTCTTGAGGCTGCCTGCGTCGGAAGATCGCAATGCCGGCCGCGGTCAAGAACGAACGATCCCGCCATCTGTGCGTTGAACGTCGTGGGCGATGACGAGCTGGGAGCTAGAACCATGCTTCCGCGTTGCGTTTGCCTTACGGCTTTTTTAGTTGGTGTCTCGGTGCTGGCGACGAGCGCCGGCGCTTTCGCCCAAGGACTCGGACACGGAAGGGGCGGACCACCCGGTCCGGCCGCAGCACCGGCGGCTCGGCCAGCAGCACCACCGGCCATGGCCCATCCGGCGGCGCCGCCAGCCATGGCACGCCCCGCAGCGCCGGCTTTCCATCATCCCCCGGCCATGCAGCGGCCGGCCATGCCGCAGCGACCAGCCATGGCGCCACATCCGGCGCCGCGTATTGCCTCACCGCCACCGCGCCCGTCCCCACATTTCGCTGCACCGCCGCGGGCAGCCCCGCACGTGGCGACACCGCGGCCTGAATTCCATCGGGCGCCGGCAGCACCGCAACGTCCGGCCATGGCGCCTCGGCCGATGCCGCACATCGCGGCCCCATCGCGCCCCAGCGGACCGCCGGCCGCGAGCGAGCGGCTGTCGCGGCGGGATCAGATTGAACAGCGCGCGCAACAGCGCCAGCAGCAAGTCCAGCAGCGTGAGCAGATGGTGCAGCAGCGGCAGCGCGAGATGCTGTCCCGCCAGACGACGGAGCGTCAGACCCGTATCGAACGACTCCAGCAGCGTGTGCAGCAATTGCAATCGCAAAAGCCGGAAACCGTGCGGGCGCAACGCCTGCAGCAAAGGACGCTCCAGGCGCAGAACCGCTTGCTTGATCGTGAGCAGCGCGCGCAGCAGAGCGACCTGGCGCGCCAGCAGCGGCTTGGCCTCCAGGCCCCGGCCGCGCGCACCCCGACCACCACGACCACCGCGCAGGCTGCTGAGCGCGGGCGGTTTGCCGCGCGCTTCCGTGAGCAGGCCAATCCGCAGACCCAAGCGGCCCTCCTCACCCGCCAGAGCGGCTGGGCTCCCCGGCAGGCCTGGCGTCACCGCCATCCCGCGGCTTTCGTGGCGTGGCTTGGGCCGGTGTTCTGGCCATACGCCTATTCCGACATTTTCAACTACACGTTCTGGTCCTATGCTTATGAGCCCGGCTATTGGGCGTACGCGTATGACGATTTCGTCGACACCGTGTTCTGGGGCGGTGACGGCCCCTATTCCGCCTATGCCAGCACCAACCCGTATGACTATCCGCAAGCCGGCGGCGGCCGCCGGGCGCGCCCGCGCGCCAGCGTGAGCCCGCAGACGCTACAGCAATTGTGCGGCACACCAGACAAGGGCGTGACGGCTTGGCCGCTTGCCGATATCGCGAAAGCAGTGCAGCCGACGCCGGAGCAACGCGCGCTGCTCGACGAGTTGAAGACCGCGGCGGCCAACGCGGCCGCCGTGTTCAAGGATTCCTGCGCGGAGACTTATGCATTGACGCCGCCTGGCCGCCTGCGCGCGATGATGAATCGCATCAGCGCGACACTGGAAGCGGTCAAGATCGTGCGACCGGCACTGGAGAAATTCTACAACTCGCTCAGCGACGAACAGCAAGCGCGCTTCAACGCGCTTGGGCCCCCTGTCGGCGACCGCTCGTCACAGCAGCAGGAAGCCAGTGCCGAGGGTTGCGGCGATCCGAAGTCCGGCCTGACCCAGTTGCCGATCGAACGCATCGACGCCGTTGTCCGTCCGGCAGGCAAGCAGAAGGATGCGCTCGAGCGCTTGGACGATGCGACGAAGCAGGCAGTCGCAGCACTGCAAGCCGTCTGCCCGGACAGTGTGCCGTTGACACCAGTCGGACGCCTGGAAGCCATGGCGGATCGTCTCCAAGCCATGCTCGCCGCCGCCAAGCTGGTGCAACCCGCACTGGACGAGTTCTACGCGACGCTGAGCAGCGAGCAGAAGGCGCGCTTCAACACGCTGCAACAGGTTGCAGGACCGTAAGGGCAGCGCGCGCGTGACCTACACCACCGTCTTGTGCCGCGCGATGCAGGTGCGCAGCACCTCGTCCATCGGTTTGGCCCACCAGTCATTGGAGAAGATTTCGATCTCCGAATAGCCGGCAAAACCCTGCGCTTCGACCGCTTGACGCACGGATTTGATGTCGATGACGCCGTCGCCCATCATGCCGCGGTCGTTGAGGATGTCCTTGGTCGGCACCATCCAATCGCAGACGTGGAAGGCGAGCAGGCGATCTTGGCCGGCGCGCGCGATCTGGCCCATCAGCTCCGGATCCCACCAGATGTGATAGACGTCGAGCGCAACGCCGAGCATGCCGCTGCGGCCGGGGTCGAGCCGGTCGCAGATGTCGAGCGCCTGTTTTGTGGTGTTCACGCAGGCGCGGTCGGCTGCATAGGCCGGGTGCAACGGCTCGATCGCCAACGGCAGGCCTGCCTGCTTGGCGTAATCGAGCATCTCGGCCAGCGCTTCCTCGACCTGCCCGCGCGCTGCGGCGATGTCCTTCGAGGCCTTGCTGCCCGGCCGCGAATATTGCGGCAGGCCGCCGACCACGAGTACGATGCAGGGCGCGCCGAGCGCCTTCGCCTCATCCACACAGCGCCGGTTGTCGTCGCGCACTTCGCCCCGGCGCGAACAATCCGAGGTGAACATGCCGCCGCGGCAATAACCTGAGAGATCGAGGCCGGCGTCGCGCACGGCGCGTACCGCGCGGTCGAGCCCGACAGAAGCAACCTGGTCGCGCCAGGGATCGATGGCGCGGATGCCCTGCTTCGCACAGGCATCGATGATCTCGATGAGGTCACCCTGCTTGCGGACCGTCGCCGTGTTCAGCGACAGCCAGCGATGGTCGGACGAGAAATCGCGCATCAGGATTCAAGTCCGTGCGAGGCCAGCACAGACTTCATCCGCTGTGTCGCGAGTTCCGGATTGGCGAGCAGGCCCGCTTGGTCAGCAAGGCGAAACAGCTCGGCCAGATGCAGCATCGAGCGCGCGCTCTCCTGGCCACCCACCATGGTGAAGTGGTCCTGGTGGCCGTTGAGATAAGCCATGAACACCACCCCGGTCTTGTAGAAGCGCGTCGGCGCTTTGAAGATGTGGCGCGACAAGGGAACGGTCGGTCCCAGCACGTCGTGGAAGCCGGCTTCATCGCCGGCCGCCAGCCGCGACAGCGCGTAGGATGCTGCCGGCGCGATGGCGTCGAAGATGCCAAGCAGCGCATGCGAAAAGCCTTCGCTGTCCCCGGCGATCAGCTCCGCATAGTTGAAATCATCGCCAGTGTACATCTTGATGCGCTTGTCGAGGCGTCGGCGCATATCGATTTCACGCTGCTTGTCGAGCAGCGAGACCTTGACGCCGTCGACTTTGGCAGCGTTGGCGTTGATGATGGCGACCGCAATATCCATTGCGTTGTCGAGATCCTTGGTACCCCAATAGCCCGTCAACGCCGGATCGAACATATCGCCCAGCCAGTGGATGATCACGGGCTCTCGGACCTGCGAGAGCACGCGATCATAGACCTTGGCGTAATCATCGGCATTGCGGCCGAGCTTGGAAAGCGCCCGCGACGCCATCAGGATGATGCGGCCGCCGACCTTCTCGACCGCCGAGATCTGCTCCTCATAGGCGCGGATCACGTCGTCGATGGTCTTGGCATCCTCGACCGCGAGATGGTCGGTGCCCGCCCCGGAGAACACCAGTGCGTTGCGACGCTTGGCGGCAGCGACCGACCGTGTGATCAGCTCCAGCGAGGTCGGCCAGTCCAGCCCCATGCCGCGCTGCGCGGTGTCCATCGCCTCGGCAACGCCGAGACCGAGGTCCCAGACGTGCTCGCGGAAGGCGATGGTCCTGTCCCAGTCGACAGCGACCGAAAGCCAGGGATCGTTGTCGGCGAAGGGGTCGGCGACCGTGTGCACGGCCGAGAAGGCGATGCGGCTCAGCGGGCCCTCGAGCTTTGCGGGAAACGTGCGCGAGGCCGCGAGCCGGTAGGTCTCGATCGAACGATCGGCCTTCGGCAGCTTGAGCGACAATGACGACATTGAAGGCGCAGGCTTGGGCTGGACGGGCTTGTTCATGATTTTTGACCTCTCTCCGTCATTGCGAGCGAAGCGAAGCAATCCAGAACGTCTCCGCAAAGAAAGTCTGGATTGCTTCGCTTCGCTCCTCGCAATGACGGCTCAACTGACACTAGGACTCGACTTCAGGCCGTGATCGGGGCGACGTCGATCCAGCGCCGCTCCTTCCAGCTCTTCAACGCGCACTCGGCGAGCTGCACGCCCTTGGCGCCTTCGAGCAGCGTGAACTTGTATGGCGCATCCTCGTAGACGTGGCGGATGAACATCTCCCACTGCTCCTTGAAGCCGTTATCGTAGGAGACGTTGTCGGGCATCTTCTGCCAGTCGCCGTAGAAATCGTGCAGCCGCTTCTCATCGGGATTCCACACCGGACGGGGCGTCGCCTGCCGGGCCTGGATCACGCAATCGGTGAGCCCTGCGACCGCGGAGCCGAGCGTGCCGTCGACCTGGAAAGTGACGAGGTCGTCGCGGTAGACCCGCGTCACCCAGGACATATTGATGTGGGCGATGACGCCGCCCTTGAGCTGGAACGTCGCGTAAGCCGAGTCGTCCGCAGTCGCCTTGTATTTCTTGCCCTGCTCGTCGTAGCGCTCGGGAATGTCGGTGTTGCCGATGCAGCTCACGCTCTCGACCTCGCCAAAGAGATTATCGAGCACGTAGCGCCAGTGGCAGACCATGTCCAAGATGATGCCGCCGCCGTCCTCGTCGCGGTAATTCCAGGACGGCCGCTGCGCCTCCTGCCAACCGCCTTCAAACACCCAATAGCCGAACTCGCCGCGCACCGAGAGGATGCGGCCGAAGAAGCCGGAGTCGCGCAGGAAGGCGATCTTCTTCAGGCCGGGCAGGAACAGCTTGTCCTGCACCGTGCCGTGCTTGACGCCCTTTGCGTTAGCGAGTTTCACGACCTCCACGGCCGCCTCGAAATTCGTCGCAATCGGCTTCTCGCAATAGACATGCTTGCCGGCATTGATGGCCTGGGTCAGAAGGCCCGGCCGGGCCTGCGTGGTCGCGGCGTCGAAGAACATGGTGTCGTTCTTGTCGGCGAGCGCGGCGTCGAGGTCAGTGGTCCAGCGCGTGATGTTGTAGCGCTTGGCTAGGGCCTCGACCTTGTCGGCGCTGCGGCCGACCAGGATCGGGTCGGGCATCACGCGGTCGCCGTTCTTCAAGCGGACGCCGCCCTGGTCGCGGATCGCGACGATCGAGCGGATCAGATGCTGGTTGAGCCCCATGCGGCCGGTGACGCCGTTCATGATGAGGCCGAGGCGTTGAGTGGTCATGCCAATTGCTCCTGAAGTGATTTTGGCTGTTCGAGCGGGCGAAGCGCCGACCAGTCCGGATGGACCGAGGTGGCGAAGCCCGCAGCATGAAGCGATCCCGTCAGGAGATCGCCGTCGTGAACGGAGAGACGGATGCCCTGCCCGGCATCGGCATAGAGATCGGGATGCAACGCCGCGAAGGCCGCAGCTTCAGCGGCGGGCGTATCGCCAAAGCCGTCGACATAGTGATGGCCGTTGCGTTCGGCATGAGTGACGCCGATCAGGGCACCGAGCGCAAGGTCCTGCTGCACGGCAAGGCCGGCTTGGCAGGTCAAATCCTCGGCGGTGACGAAGAACGCCTCGCCTTCCGCGCTCCATTTCGCCGCGCGCGTGGCGTTGACGAGGGCCTTGTAGAGACCCTTGCACGATTTCGAGGAGATACCGCGATAGCCAAGGGCCCGCGCTGTGGGGAACGCATCGTAGCTATCGTCGGCTTCGTCGATGATGAAACCGCGCGCGCCGAGCGAGCCCAGTGGCGATTGCCTCGTGATGTCGCGCGGCATCGGCTGCTCGACATAGAGCAGGCGCGCGGCGATCGGCCGCAACGCGGGATCATGATCGAGGCGATCCACCAGCGCCTGCAACGCGGCGAGATCGGCGTATTGCTCGTTGGCGTCGAGCGACGCCTTGTAATCATGTCCGAGCGTATCGAGCTCCTTGCCGATCCGCGCCAGCCGCGCCGCGTCGGCGGCGGGATCGCCCGACAGCTTGAGCTTGAAATAGCGAGCACCGGCGTTCTCGCGTGAGTCGGCAACTCCGCCCTCACCTTCAACGGCATCATCAAGGCCGACGGTATGCCTGATGGCAACACGCTCCAGCCGCTTCCGGCTCGAGAGAAACGTTCTGATGTCCCTTTCGCTCAGGTCAGGCGACAGCCGCGCATCGATGCCCGCGATATTAGCGGCCATCCCATCGAAGAAGCTGGTCTCGGCGGCGCGGAGCAGGGCATCGAGGATCGCCTTGTCGATTTCCGCTGGACCATAGACCGCGGCAAGCGCCGGAATGTTCTTCTTCGCGCAGGTCGCGACCTGGGTGCCGATGCACGAGGCATGCAGATCGAACGCCGTCAAATATCCAGTCCGCGCCAGATAAAGTCCGCGCGCAATCTCCAGCGAGCGTCGCAAACCATCGACCGTCTGCGCCGGCGACAGCTCCGGCCGTTTGTCGAACCATTTCGGCACCAGCAGCTCGGCGCTGGCGCCGACCGCGCTTCCCTTGCCCTCGACCTCGATCTCGACCCGCACGAACAGCTGCGGCGTCGCGCTGATGGCAATCGCGCCAAAGCGGAACGGCCGCGCGAAATGCACGGGACGTTCGAAGAATGCGATATCTCGCAGCTTCAGACGGGGTGACATGGTGTAATGACAAAACGAGTTGAACTTGGTGCGAGCGGTATGGCCGCGGGCGACGCGCCTCTCCCGCTTGCGGGAGAGGTCGGCGCGAAGCGCCGGGTGAGGGTTCTATCCTCTTGGGGGTTCTTGCCAGCCAAGACACCCTCTCCCCAGCCCTCCCCCGCAGGCGGGGGAGGGAGCGCACCGGCTTGGTGGTCGCGACCGAGATATCCCATGGCTTCAGTCCAATGCACCTTGGGAGAAGAAATGCTTGCGGATGCGTTGCACGAGATCGGTGAACACGGGATCGGCCATCACGTCGAGCGAGCGCGGACGCGGCAGCGGCACATCATAGATCGCGGCGATCGCACCGGGGCGCTCGGTCATGACCAGTACGCGATCGGCGAGAAAGACGGCTTCCGGAATCGAATGCGTGATCAGCAGCACCGTCTTCCTGGTCTCGCGCTGGATCCGCATCAATTCGACGTTCATGCGTTCGCGCGTCAGCGCATCGAGCGCGCCGAACGGCTCGTCCATCAGCATGATCTTGGGATCGTGCACCAGCGCTCGGCAGATCGAGGCGCGCTGCTGCATGCCGCCGGAGAGCTGCCATGGCAGCTTCTTCTCGAAGCCTTCGAGCCCGACCAGCTTCAACAGATCCTTGGCGCGGGCGAGATATTTGGCCCGCGCCAGCCGCTTCATGTCGATCGGCAGCATGACGTTGTTGAGGATGTTGCGCCAGGGCAGGAGCAACGCGTTCTGGAAGACGATTCCGACATTGCCGTGCGGCGTCGTCACCCTCTCGCCCTCGACCAGGATCTCGCCCGTGGTCGGCGGCAGCAATCCCGAGATCAGCTTGAGCAGCGTGGACTTGCCGCAGCCGCTTGGGCCCACCACGACGAAGAACTCGCCATCATTGATGTTGAAATCGAGCGGCCGCAGCGACGGCACATCGCCGTCGCGCGTCCGGTAGGTCTTGGACACGCCGGACAGTTTGATGCCCGACGCCTCGCCGGCACGGCCTAACACCAGACGCAGATGCGCGGCCGGCTGGACGTCACCTACCACCTTCGTTGCTGGGGTCATCTCGTCAAGTCCACTCGACAATGTGAGCCGTCATTCCGGGGCGGCCGAAGGCCGAACCCGGAATCTCGAGATTCCCCGGTGCGCAATTGCGCACCTGAGGTCTGGTCCTTCGGACCATCCCGGAATGACGGTGTTGTTATCTTCACGATCCGCTCTTCGGCAAATAGTCGTTGGTGTAGAACGCCTTCGGGTTCTCCTTGGCCTTGGCATCGAGGCCGCCATATTCGACAAGAAGATTGACGGTCTCGGTCATGTTCTGGTCGGTGACCTGGAACGGCCGCTTGCTCTTGGTGTCCGCGGTCCGGTAGAGCGGGATGGTCAGTTCGAAGCCCTGTGTCAGCGTATCGATCTTGCCGCCCTTGGGATTAGCATCGAGGATCGATTGCGCCGCGGCGTTCGGCTCCTTCTCGGCGGCCTCGACCGCTTTTGTCGTCGCCGACATGAAGCGGCGAACCAGATCGGCATTGGCCTTCACATAGTCGGTGTTGGCGATGATGCCTGACGAAACCATGTTGATGCCGTAATCGGCGAACTTGATCGGATAGACGTCCTTCCCGGTGGCGTCCTTGATCTTCATCGACTGGTCCATGACGTAGCCGAGCAAGAGATCCGCCTGGCCGTTGATGACGGCGTTGAGCTTGGTCTGGCCGTCGCCGGCAACGGTTTTGAAGTCGCTCTCCTTCAGGCCGGTCTTCTTCAGGAACAGCGGCCAGATCTGGGTCATGGAATCGGCCGGCGTGATCGCTACCGTCTTGCCCTTGATGTCTTCGGGCTTCTTGATGTTCTTGTCGACGAAGCCCATGGCGGACATCGGGCTGGTCTGGAGCAGCACGCCGGTCGCAACCACCGGCGCACCCTTGATCGCGGCGCGCATCATGGTGGGAACGTCGACATAGCCGAAATCGGCGGTCTTCGCGGCGACGGCCTGCGTGGTCGCAGCCGAGCCGCGGCCTTCCTGGATCTCGAGGTCGATGCCTTCGGCCGCATAGATGCCCTTGGCCTTGCCGTAATAGAACGGCGCGTGCTCGCCATAGACGTACCAGTTCAGCATCAGCACGACCTTATCGGCCGCCTGTGCCGGCATCGCCGCAAACACCATCAGCGCTGCCGAGACGACCCCTATCCACCGCTTCATCGTTACTCTCCCTTGCTTGTCGTTATTGCGTCGGCCGTTGGTGGCCGTTCGTTGCTTCACTTCAGAGCCGAAAATTACTTAAGAGGCGAAAATCACGTCCTCACGCTGGCTCACATGCCAGGGGATGACCAGCTTCTCGATCCGGTCCACGATCCAGAACAGGACCACGCCGAGTAGTGCCAGGATCACGAGGGCAGCGAACATCGTCGGCAGGTCGAAGGTGCCGATCGAGCGCTGCATGACGTAGCCGATGCCGGAATTGGAGCCGACAAACTCGCCGACGACCGCGCCGACCACGGCGAGCGTCACCGAGACTTTGAGACCGGAGAAGATCGCGGGCAGCGCATGCGGCAGGTTCACCGCGCGGAACACTTGGAAGCGGCTGCCCTGCATGGCGCGGGCGAGATCGACCATATCAGGATCGACCGATTTAAAGCCCTGCACGGCCGAGACCACGACGGGGAAGAAGCCCAGCAGGAACGCCGAGATCACCTTCGGGATGATGCCGAAGCCGAACCAGACCACGAACAGCGGCGCGATCGCGATCTTCGGCACGGATTGCGAGAACACCAGCAGCGGATAGACGTAGCTCTCCACCGTCTTGGAGCCGGCAATCAGCATTGCGACGGGAATGCCGAACAGCGCCGACAGCACGAAGCCGCACACGGTCGCATAGGTGGTCGGCCAAGACTGGCGCAGCAGTTCCGGCCATTCGGTGCGCAGCACCGCCACGACGTCGGCAGGCGACGGGATCTGGTAGGGGGGAATTTTGAACAGCCGGATCGCCAGATCCCAAGCCACGACGATGAAGACCAGGAACAAAAACGGCCGAACCCAGGCCGCATTCAGCATCTTGGACACCGCACTCTGCGGCTTCAACTCAGCCACGTCTCACTCCCGGCAATCTTTGTCGTTGGCGGAGAAATTAACCCGTTGGATAAATACTGTCCAGAGCTTTCCCTGTGACCTTTTGGGCGGGTTCCAGTCGCTGAACGTGAAGGATGTCGTGTGAAGGGCCGCGTAGCGGGACTGCCGGGAAAAATCTCGGTGTCATTCCCCGCGAAAGCGGGGAATGACAGCGGAGATTGAGGAACGGCGAATGCCAAATCCGCCAGGGCGCGGGGACGCGCAGCTACGCTGTCTGAACCACCACGCTGCGCGATTTCGGCGCTTTCGCGATCTCGAACAGCGCCAGGGACTGACCCGTCAGCGCAGCCAGCACGAGGCCCACCATGTGCGCCAGCCGTTCGTCCTTGGCCTTCTTGTCCAGCAGATCGCGGCCGAAGATCACGCTGAGCGTCGCCGAATTCGAGAGATAGAAGAAGCAGAGTCCCGCGATCGAGATGTAGAGCTGCACCGGATCGACCGCGACCTGGAAGTCGCCGCTGTCCACGCCGCGGCGCACCACGGTGCGGATCATCTCGACGAAGGGCGAGTGCATCGACTTGACCTTGGTCGAGCGCTTCAGGTGCTTTGCGCGCGCGAGATTCTCGGTCTGGAGCAGCGACAGGAATTCGGGATTGCGCAGGAAGTAATTCCAGGTGAATTCGATCAGCCGCCGGATCGCCTCGGGCGGGTCGAGATGCTCGAGATCGAGCCCGCGCTCCTCGCTGCGGATCTTGTCATAGGCACCTTCAAGCACGGCGAGATAGAGCTCGTCCTTGTTGCCGACATGGTAGTAGAGCATACGCTTGTTGGCGCCAGCCTTGGCGGCGATGCGGTCGACGCGCGCGCCGGCGAGCCCGTGGGCCGCAAACTCCTGCTTGGCGGCCTCGAGAATACGCAGCCGCATCCCCTCGGGATCGCGCTGCCATTTCAGAGTTCGCTTTGCCTTCGCCAAACCGGTTGCTCGCTGGGTGGTCTCAGATCAGCGTGTACCACGAGGAAGTCGTCATTGCGAGGCGCCCTTGCGACGAAGCAATCCAGACTGCCACCGCGGAGGGCTTCTGGATTGCTTCGCGGAGCCTGTCATCGGGCCGCGCTTCGCGCGGACCCGTTGGCTAGCAATGACGGAGGAAAGACGTCCCTCAATCCACCGGCTTCGGCGAACGCTCCAGCAGCACGGTCTGGATGCCGCAGGTGCCGTTCCGCACCGTCATCACCCGCGTGCCCGGCTTGCGGCCGTTGCGGACCTCGGAGACCTCGAGACCGGCAGCGATCAGGCGGGCGCGGGTGGCGTCGATGTCGGCCACCCGCCAGCTCAGGCCCCAGAGCAGGTCGTGCGCGGCATCGCCGCCTGCCACCGGGCGGCGCACCACCTCGACGATGAGATCGCCGCAGCGGAAGAACATCAGCTGGCTCCAATCCTGGTGGGAGCGGTCGAGCGCCAGATCGAGCCCGAGCCGCGCGCCATAGAGAGCGGCGGCGCGCTCGGAATCCTCCGTGGTGATCACGACGTGATCAAGCGCCTCGATCGGCGCGATGTCGGTCGCAACGGACTTGGGGCGCTCGTCGGCGAGCTCGAGGAAGAAAATGCGCACGCCGCGCGTGAGCTCCGTGGCGGCACGCGTGCGCTTCCAGTGCAGCACGGCATCGGATGCGGCATCGCTGCTTTCGACCTCCGCGACCGGATCCGGTCTCAGGGCCACGCGCTCCAGCCGGCGGTGCGTCTTGCTCATGTCTGCGACGCGAAAGCACAGGCTGGCGAGCACGCCCTCCTGATCGTCGAGCAGCGCGCGCATGCGGTCGGCGGCGACACTGAAGCCGCTCGGCGCCATCAATTCGATCGTCATGTTGTCCAATGTGAACAGGACCCGGTCGGCGCCCTCGCCGGAGTTCTGCCAGGCCGGCGCGCGGGCGAGCAGCATCTGATAGGCCGCTTTGGCCGCAGCGATATCCCTGACCAGGACGACGACGTGATCGAGCCCGATGATCATCTTCCCCCCTTTACCGACTCTTAATTGACCTGGAACCCCTGGGCCGAAAGACGGCGTTTGTCCGGGCTTGGCATTGGCCTGTCATGGTCGTATTCCGGCACCATGCTGACCTCAAGCGCTCCGGGCGGCAGATTTGCGAATAATTTCAGCGTCCCTCCGGAGCGGAACCGGTGCTAGAGTAAACGCGCCGGCCGGGACCACAAGCGCATCACGGACAAGCAATGCAGGCTCTCTTCATCGGACAGACCTATATCGACGTCGTCTTCATCACCGACCACATGCCGACCGGCGACGAGAAGCACGTAGCTTCGGACTACGCGGTTTCGTTCGGCGGCAACGCGGTGACGGCGGCGTTCTGCTGCGCCAAGCTCGGCATCGTGCCCGATCTCATCGCAACCGTCGCCAATGACTGGCTGGGGCGCATGTTCCAGGACATGTGCGCGAAATACGCAATCTCGCTGCACGGGCGGAAGGTGAACCAGTCCTCGCTCTCCTTCATCATGCCCAAGGACGGCAAGCGTGCCATCGTCCGCTGCCGCGACGACGAGCACATCCATCCGTTTCCGATGCTCAATCTCGGCGGCTGCCGCGCGCTGCATGTCGACGGCCATCAGCCGGATGCCGCGATCCACTACGCAAAAGTGTGCCGCGAGGCCGGCATCCTGACCTCGCTCGACGGCGGCGGCCTGCGCACCAACACCCATGAGCTCTTGGAGTTCATCGATGTCGCGATCGTCGCCGAGCGGCTGTGCGAGCAGATGGACCTGACGCCCGAGAAGATGCTCGATTACCTCAAGAGCCGCGGCTGCAAGATCGGCGGCGTCACCATGGGCGAGAAGGGCCTCTTCTGGTACGACGAGACCGGGACGGTGCAGGTGATGCCGGCGATGCCGATCCCGCGCGAGCGCGTGATCGACACCAACGGCGCCGGCGACGTCTTCCACGGCGCCTATGTCTATTCCTACCTCGCCCATCCCGGCAAAAGCTGGCGCGAGCATTTTGATTTCGCCCGCGCCGCCTCCACCTTCAAGATCCAGCGCCTCGGCAACGAGGCCGGCCTGCCGACGCTCGTCGACATCGCCAAGGTCAGGCACGAATTCGAGGTCAGGGTCTAGCGTTCGCAAAGGGTGTGTCATGGGTCGCGTCTTCGTCGCCGGCAGCATCAACATGGATGTGGTGGCAACAGCCGACCGCCATCCACGCCTCGGCGAGACCGTTGCTGGCAAGCAGGTGCTGTATTTTCCGGGTGGCAAGGGCGCGAACCAGGCGGTCGCCGCGTCGCGGCTTGGCGCCAGGACCACGCTGATCGGGCGGCTGGGAAAGGATTCGTTTGGGACCGAGCTGAAGGCTTTCCTTCGCAGTCAGGGCATCGATCTCGGCTACGTGCAGCAGACGGCTGACGCGCACACCGGTACGGCCATCATCACGGTGGCGGAGGCTGACAATACCATCGTCGTCATCCCCGGCGCCAATGCATTGGTCGACGCTGATGACGTCAGCGTCGTGCCGCTGCTGGAGGGCGACGTTGCGGTCAGCCAGTTCGAAATTCCGCTGCCGGCGATTGCCGCGTTCTTCCAGCGGGCACGCGCCGCCGGAGCCACGACGCTGCTCAACCCGGCACCGGCGCAAACCATGCCCGGCGAGCTGCTCGCGCTGGTCGATATCCTCGTGCTGAACGAGACCGAGCTCGGCTTGCTCGCCGGGACCGAGCTCTCCGACGGCAACGAGGCCGCGCGGATCATCGACGTCGCGCGACAACTTCAGGGGCGGCGGGACCAGACCATCTGCGTCACGCTCGGCAAGCGCGGCGTGCTCGCGCTGGCGGGGCGCGAGGAGATTTCGGTGCAGGGGCGCACGGTGAAGGCGGTCGACACTACCGGCGCCGGCGATTGCTTCGTCGGCGCGCTCGCGGCGCAACTGGCTGACGGCGCGACACTGCGCGACGCGCTCACGTTTGCCAACGCGGCCGCTTCGATCAGCGTGCAGCGGATGGGCGCGGGGCCGTCGATGCCGACGGCAAAGGAAGTGGCTGCCGTGATCGACGCAAGCTGATCACGCCAGTGCGCTCTTCAGGTCAAAACTCTCGTCCGCGGCCTGCTCCGGTGTGATCGAGCGGTCCATGGCCAGCAATCGGCGCCCGAACATGTGGTCGCCGGCGCGGTTGATCGACTCGATGCCCAGCAGCGTCTCGCCCTTGTAGCAGAACGCCGAAAACGCCTTGCTCGCGGGGTTGCCGCGCAGCACGACGCGATCGTAACCGGTGGTGAGGCCGGCGATCTGGAGCTTGTCCTCGCCCTGGTCGCTCCAGAACCAGGGATGGCTGTCATAGGGCTTGCTGTCGCCGGTCAGCCGCGCCGCGAGGCAGCGGGCGTGATCGGTGGCGTTCTGCACCGATTCCAGCCGCAGCGAACCGCCGAAGCGCGGGCTTGCGAACAGCGCGCAGTCGCCGATCGCCGAAATATCGGGATCAGCCGTCGCAAGATATTCGTCGACGAGGATGCCGGCGGCAACGGGAAGGCCCGCTTCAGCCGCGAGCTCGATGTTCGGCAGCACGCCGACGCCGACCACGACGAGATCGGCGGGCAGATGCCGTCCGTCGCTCAAGGAGACGCCGGTAACCTTGCCGCCTTCGGCTTCGATGGAAGTGGCCTGTACGCCGAGATGGATGCGGATGCCGGCCCCGCGATGCCGCGCCTGAAAATATTCGGAGACCTCCGCCGTCACCGCGCGCGCCATCACGCGCGGGGCGAGCTCGAGCACGTCGACCTTGAGGCCCTTGATCCGCGCGGTGGACGCGAATTCGAGGCCGATGAAGCCGGCGCCGATGACCACGACGCGTGTCTTCGACGGGATGACCTTGCGCAGTGCCTCGCTGTCGTCGAGGATGCGCAAGTATTTCACGTCGGGCAGATTGGCGTTGGGCAGGTCGAGCAGGCGGCTGCGCGCGCCCGTGGCCAGCACGAGGTGACCGTAAGGCAGCGTCTCGCCCGAGGCCAGATGCAGCTTGCGGTCGGCGCGGTCGATCGAGACGGCGCGGCCGGCGATCAGCTCGATCTTCTGGTCCTGGTAAAACTTCTCCGGCCGGAACATCAGGCTCTCCGGCCCCGCCGAACCCTTGATGTAGGCTTTCGACAGCGGCGGCCGCTGATAGGGCAGATGCGCCTCGTCATTGATCAGGCAGATGCGCTGCGAAAAGCCCGCCTGGCGCAGGGATGCCGCGACCTGGTAGCCGCCATGGCCGGCCCCGACGATGATCACCGGACCATCCGTCATTGGACAGCCCACTTCCGCAAGACACGAGCGTGACCCATGTCGTCTCCTCTCTCGCTGATTTTGGTTTGCTGGCCTGACGAGGAGCCGGCGCTCGTGTCCGTTCCTTGGCGAAGGCGGGCCCATTTGAGCCTATCGTTCCGCCCAGCGCAAGAGCGGCGGGCGGGGATTGTCACCCCTCGCCTTCTGCGATTTAGTTGCAGCAACGAACCTCTTGCCGGGGATTTTCTCAGATGCCAGCTCCTATCTCCCAGCCCGATGATCCCGCCCTGCTGCGGATCGACGGCCCGATCGCGACCATCACGCTCAACCGCCCTGCCGCGTTCAACTCCATCAACCTGGCGATCGCGCAGAAGCTCGAGCAGCTCGCGGCCTATATCGAAGGCGCGGACGACCTCAAGGTCGTTGTCCTCGAAGGCGAAGGCCGCGCCTTCTCGGCCGGCGGCGATCTTCAGACGATCGGGGCAGCCGCCGAAGCAGGCACGGTGACGCCCGTGGTCGGCGAGCTCTTGAAGCACTATCACGCCTTCATCGAGATCATCCGCCGCATGCCAAAGATCTCGCTGTCCAGCGTCCACGGCTCTGCCGCCGGCGCCGGCATGGGGCTCGCCTTCGTCACCGATCTCTGTATTGCCGCCGACGACGCCAAGTTCACGCCGGCCTATACCAAGATCGGCGTGTCGCCGGACGGCGGCTCCACGGTCGGCATCGTCGGCACGGTCGGCTCCCGCCGCGCGCTACAAATCTTCCTGTCCGAGGATAATTTTACCGCGCAGCAGGCTTACGAGTGGGGCCTGGTTGCCAAGATCGTTCCCGCCGCTGATCTGAAAGCAGCCACGCAAAAACTCGCCGAGCGTCTCGCGCAAAACCCGCCGGCGGCGATCACCGGCACCAAATCGCTCGTCTACCAGGCCGCGACCACGCCGGTGAAGCAGCAGTTGGATGCCGAGGAGCACAAGATCATCATGGCGATGAACACGGAGGAGTTCCGCGCCGCCGTGAAGAAGTTCACCAGCAAGGGCAAGTAGCTGCCGTGGGGCTGGTCCCTCACTCCTTCTCAGTCTTTGGTCCAGTCCTCTGCATGAAATCGAAGTCGCAGCCCTCGTCGGCCTGCATGATGGTCTCATTGAACAACCAAGCGTAGCCGCGCCGGGCCTCTTCCGGCGCTGCGGCCGGCTTCAACGCGGCGCGGCGCCGCTCGAGTTCGGCGGCATCGACCAACAGCTCAATGCTGCGCTTGGCCACATCGAGGCGGATCATGTCGCCGTTCTGCACCAGCGCGAGTGGCCCGCCGACAGAAGATTCCGGCGTGATGTGCAGCACGATGGTGCCGAACGCGGTGCCGCTCATGCGTGCGTCCGAAATGCGCACCATGTCCTTGGTGCCGGTCCGCGCGAGCTTCTTCGGGATCGGCAGATAGCCCGCCTCGGGCATGCCCGGCGCGCCCTTCGGGCCGGCATTGCGCAGCACCAGCACGTCGTCGGCCGTGACATCGAGGTCGGGATCGTCGACCCGCAGGGTCATGTCCTCGACGGATTCGAAAACCACCGCGCGCCCGGTGTGCTGCAACAGCTTTGGACTGGCGGCCGATTGCTTGATGACCGCACCGCGCGGCGCGAGATTGCCGTGCAGGACGGCAAGACCGCCCTCCTTCTTGATCGGATTGTCGCGCGAACGAATCGCGTCCTGGCCCGGCACGTGCTCCGCATTCGCCACGACGTCGCGTAGCGTCTGGCCGCTGATCGTCCCGGCATCGAGATCGACGAGATCACCGAGCTGCGCCAGCAGTTTCGGCACGCCACCGGCGTGATGGAAATGCTCCATGTAATGTTCGCCGGACGGCTTGAGATCGACCAGCACCGGCACCTCGCGGCCGATCTGGTCGAACACTTCGAGATCGAGCCGGTACGGCGAGCGATGCGCCATTGCGGTCAGATGGATCAGGCCATTGGTCGAGCCGCCAATCGCTTGAAGCACGACCTGCGCGTTCCGGAACGAGGCCGGCGTCAGCAACTCGCTCGGCTTCGGCCCCTTCGTCTTTGCCATCTCGGCGGCGACTTTGCCGCTGGCCTCCGCAAGACGGAAACGTTCGGCGTGCGGCGCCGGGATCGTCGCGCTCATCGGCAGCGACAGGCCCATGGCTTCGATCATGCAGGCCATGGTCGAGGCCGTGCCCATCACCATGCAGGTGCCGACGGACGGCGCGAGGCGGCCGTTGACTGCTTCGATCTCGGCATCGCCCATGTCGCCGGCGCGGTATTTTGCCCACAACCTGCGGCAATCGGTGCAGGCGCCCAGCACTTCCCCCTTGTGATGGCCGACCACCATGGGCCCCACGGGGATGACCACGGTCGGCAAATCGGCGCTGATCGCCGCCATCACCTGCGCAGGAAGAGTCTTGTCGCAGCCGCCGATCACGATCACCGCATCCATCGGCTGGGCGCGGATCATCTCCTCGGTGTCCATCGCCATGAGATTTCGCAAGTACATCGAGGTCGGATGGGCAAAGCTCTCGGCGATCGAGATGGTCGGGAATACGAACGGCATCGCGCCGGACAGCATCACGCCGCGCTTGGCGGCTTCGATGATCTGCGGGACGTTGCCGTGGCAGGGATTGTAGTCGCTATAGGTGTTGGTGATGCCGACGATCGGGCGCTCCAGCGCATCGTCGGAATAGCCCATGGCCTTGATGAACGCCTTGCGCAGGAACAGCGAGAAGCCGGCATCGCCATAGCTCGTCAAACCCTTGCGCAGGCCACTCGTCATCATGCCACTCCTTCCGAGTTGCCATCGTGGTACAGCCTCGCCCAGGATTGTCAATAAGATTGGCCAATATTGTCGCACTTCTGGCTTTTGGCGCCGCTTGGGGCACAGATTATTGACAATCCAAGCCTCTCCTGCTCCACAGGACCAACCGGCCGACCGTCGGGAGGCTAAGGGCATGTCCGACATTCGCACTGCTGAGGCAATACCGGTCCGGCGCGACGATCCGGACGACGTCGTCGCGCGCCTGGAAGAGGACATCATCTTCGGCCGCCTTGCGCCGGGCGCGCGCCTTACCGAGGACGCGCTGATGTCGCGCTACGCCACCTCGCGGCACTTCGTGCGCCAAGCGCTGCTGGATGCGGAGCGGCGCGGCATCATCCGTCGTGAGAAGAATGTCGGCGCCACCGTACGGTTCTACTCGGCCGAGGAAGTCCATCAGATCTACGAGGTGCGGGAGATGCTGACGCGGCAGGCTGCGCTGATGATCCCCCTGCCCGCGCCGCAAGGCCTGATCGACGAACTCTCCGCGTTGCAACGGCAATACTGCGCAAGGGCCGACGCGCAGGATCTGCGCGGCATTCACGAGACCAACGACGCCTTCCACCTTGCGCTGTTCTCGGCCTGCGGCAATCCCTATCTGGTGCGCTCGCTCCAGGACTACATGAACCTGACGCTGCCGATGCGCGCGAAGAACCTCGCCGATCGCGAGGGCCTCGCACAATCGCGGCGCCAGCACGAACTGATGATCGAGCTGCTCAAGGGCCGCGACAGTTGGGCGCTCGCGCAACTCTGCGTGGATCACATGCAGTTCAGCAAGAAAGATTACCTCAAGCGCATCGCCGATGATGGGGCCGGACTCTAGGTGAGCAAGTACCTGCCACGAACGAGCCGTATACGTCCAAAAAGGAACGCCGCTAGCCGGGGCGCGTTGGAAGGCTCGAGCGAGATTCATTCGCGCGCGTAGCCGGGTGACGATCGATCGGAACATGTCAGCCCAAGGGAGGGCTGGCTACCGCACAGGTTTGAACATAAGGGTCTGCGGAGCGATGCGGGCCGGTTTGTTCTTCGCACTGATTGCAGCGGCCTGGCTCGGCGGACAGGTCCAGGAGTCCCTCGCACAACGGCAACCTTCCGCGTCTCCGAGTGAATCCGGGAAAGCGTCTCCGCGAAAAGAAAGCGCCCCCCGGAAAGAAACGAGACGACCTGCGGACCCATTTACGGTGGGCTTCGTCACCGGTACGCCGCAATGCACTGAATTCGCAATAGCTCAGGACATTGCGACCACACTGGCCAGTGGCCAGGAGACGGGTCCGCATGGCGAAGTCGCTTTGCGGGTCGTGCCAATCGTGGGAAACGGCGGCACCCGCAGCATCCTCGACGTGCTCACTCTGGCAGGTGCCGACGTGGCGATCGCACCTGTTATCCTGGTCGACCGGCTCCGGGAGGCAAAGACGTTCGGAGACATCTCCGATAAGCTTGCCTACATTGCCTCGCTCCATGTCGAAGAGTTCCATCTCCTCGCACGGCCGGAGATCGCAAGCCTGACGGATCTTGCGGGGAAGAGGGTCAATCTTGGCGAGGACGGCGGTGCGGGCGCCGTGCTTGGCCGCGAGGTGCTGAACCGTCTGGGCGTCAAGATCAGCGAATCGAACCTGGGGCCGGACGCCGCGCTGGAGGGGATGCGGAAGGGAGACATCTCGGCCGCCCTACTGGTCTCAGGAAAACCAGTCAGCTTCCTCGCATGGGCCGGGCAGGCCAAGGGCATTCACTTCTTGCCCATCCCCTATTCCAACGAGCTGCTGCAGCAAAACTATCTGCCATCGACGCTTCGCCACGAGGATTACCCAGATCTCATCGGGTTCAATGCAGCTGTGGACACGATCGCGATCAAATCCGCTCTGTTCGCCTACAACTGGCCGCCACGCAGCGAACGGTTTCGGCTGCTGGAATTGTTCGTCCAGACACTGTTCACGCGTTTTCCTGAATTTCTCGGCGACGCACATCACCCCAAATGGCGCGAGGTCAACCTGGCCGCGCTGCTCCCGGGATGGCAACGATTCCGACCGGCAGAGCGCTGGCTCCAGCAGCAATCCGGCGGCGAGGCCGCGCTTCGCAAGGCGTTCGGCCGGTTCCTCGAGGGAAAGCCAACCGCCAATCCGCCAGACCGCGAAGAATTGTTCCGGGACTTCCTGCGCTGGCGAGAACGCAATCCGGATAAATGAGCCAAAATTTGGCAGGCAAATTTCGGGAGGTGTCGATGCGCAACGCGCTTGTGAGCGCAGCCTTGGCTGCGTTGCTCGCCTTGATCGCCGACGTGAGGCATCCTGCAGCCCAATTTGCTCCCTTCTTTCCGCCAGCGCCGCAGACGTTCGCACCGACCACCGCGCCGCCGGCCGACACGACCGAGCAAACCAGGACAGCCCCTCACCGAAGCAGCAAGGCGGATAGGAAGCACGAGGAGAAGCACAAAGTCGTTCGTCGGCCGCCAAATCAGCGGAAGGTCGCCGAAAGAAACGGATACAAGCGGGTCAGCGATCTCGTGAACTTCCCGAAGTTCTTTCCGGGCCTCGGCATCATCTTCGTCAAGCCCGACACTTTACCGCTGGGGCCGTTCCTGTGCTTCGATCGCAGGGATCGCTTGGTGGCGACCGTGTACATGGTCCCGAACAAGGACGTCGAAGATCACAAGTCATTGGACGGGGCGGGGTCCGCGGCACCGGTTGATCATGTCAGCCTCTACTTCAACGCGGGTCACCCCGGCGTGGATGTGCCGCATTACCATGTGGTGCTCTGGCATGTGACCAAGAAACAGGAAGCGCGGGTTGCAAAATGACGTGGGCCAGCTCATGCGATCACACGGGCTCCGCCTTGTTCGAGCACGTCACGAACGATTTGCCCGCGGCGCTCGCGGACATGCGTTGATCGGCTACAATTGCCCGCCTTGAGCCGCAGCCGGGCGCTTGGTCCGACTGCAGCAAATGTCAGGCATGGGAAACCCGTCTACCGCTTATTCCAGTCGATGATCCGGCTCGCGTCGCCGTCAAACTCGTTGCTGCAGAAGGCGCCGCCTTGATAGTGATCACCGATCGGATCCGGCTTGAGCTTGGCCTGCTCGGCCATTGCGTGCGCCACATGATCCTCAGAGCGGCCGGTGGGGCGATAGCCGAACTCGTAGGCGCGGTGGTTGTCCCACCAGGCGCGCTCGTTCAGGGATACGCCGTAGAAGATCTCGAAATGGATGTCGGGATGCTCGAGCCCGATCTGGCAGAGCTGCACGAGGTCGTCGGGCTTGAGCCAGATCGCGAGCCGGCGATGGTCGAGCGGCATGTCGCCGAAATTGCCGATGCGCAGGCAAGTCACCTTCAGCCCGTGCTTGTCGGCGTAGAGCGCGCCGACCGCCTCGCCGAACACCTTGCTGACGCCATAGCGGCCGTCGGGGCGCGGGGTGACGTCGGTACCGATCTTGTGGTGGCGCGGATAGAAGCCTACGGCATGGTTCGACGAGGCAAACACCACGCGCTTGACGCCCTTGCGGTACGCGGCCTCGAACAGATTGTAGCAACCGATGATGTTGGCCTGAAGGATGTCGTCCCAGGGGCCTTCGACCGAATAGCCGCCGAAATGGATGATGCCGTCGACGCCCTCGCAGATCGCCTCGACCTGCGAAATGTCGGCGAGGTCGGCGGCCTTGAACTGCTCATTCGGGCCGAGATCGGCAGGCTTGCGGATGTCACTGAGCAGCAGGTCCGGGTAAATCGGCGGCAGCAATTTCCGCAGCCGCGTACCAATCCCGCCCGAAGCTCCCGTCATCAAAATGCGCGGCATGTCGTTCCTCGTATGTAGCGACCGATTTGCGGCCGTAGATATCTGATGCTAGCAGACTTGCACAGAGGGAACGCAACAACGAGACCTGCACATGAACGATGCATCGTCCCACACACAAGGCTGGCGGCCGGCGACCTATTACCCCGATCCGGCAATACGTGCACTCGATCCCCGCTTCGAAAAATACTGGCTAAAACTTTCGGCGGTGGAGCGGCTGGCGACCGGCCTGCGCTGGGCCGAGGGGCCGGTGTGGTTCGGCGACGGGCGCTACCTCTTGTGCAGCGACATCCCGAACCAGCGCATCATCAAATGGGAGGAGGAAACCGGCACCGTCAGCGTGTTCCGGAAACCCTCGAATTTCGCCAATGGCAACACCAGGGATCGCCAGGGCCGGCTCGTCACCTGCGAGCATGGCGGCCGCCGTGTGACCCGCACCGAATATGACGGCACCATCACCGTGCTGATGGATTCGTTCAATGGCAAGCGGCTGAACTCGCCGAACGACGTCGTGGTGAAGTCCGACGGCTCGATCTGGTTCACCGATCCGACCTTCGGCCTGCTCGGTAATTACGAGGGCTACAAGGCCGAGCCCGAGATCGAACCGAACGTCTACCGGCTCGATCCTGCGAGCGGCAAGGCGACCATCGTCGCAGAAGGCGTGCTCGGACCGAACGGGCTGTGCTTCTCGCCGGACGAGAAGATTCTGTACGTCGTGGAATCGCGCGGCGTGCCGAATCGAAAGATTCTCGCCTATGACGTCGCGGCGGACGGCACCACGGTCGCCAACAAGCGCGTCCACATCGATGCAGGTCCCGGCACGCCGGACGGCATGCGCTGCGACATCGACGGCAATCTCTGGTGCGGTTGGGGCATGGGGGATCCCGAGCTCGACGGCGTGGTCGTGTTCGCGCCTGACGGCGTCATGATCGGCCGCATCGCGCTGCCCGAGCGCTGCGCCAATCTCTGCTTCGGCGGCGTCAAGCGCAACCGCCTGTTCATGGCGGCGAGCCAGTCGATCTACGCGTTGTACGTGAACACGCAAGGTGCGCTCGGGGGATAGGTGCTCCGGTCGTCATTGCGAGCCAACGGGTCCGCGCGCAGCGCGGCCCGATGACAGGCTCCGCGAAGCAATCCAGACTGTTTCCCCGGAGACGGCCTGGATTGCTTCGTCGCAAGGGCTCCTCCCAATGACGGAAACGAAATACGCCGGAGCGGTTTCCCGCTCCGGCGTCAAATTTGGTTCAGACGATAAAGGTTACGCCGCGTTGAAGCCGGCGACGGCCTTCACTTCGAGGAAGTCTTCCAGGCCGTACTTGCCCCACTCACGGCCGTTGCCGGACTGCTTGTAGCCGCCGAACGGCGCGGTGCGGTCGTTCGGCACGCCCTGAAGGTTGACGTTGCCGGCGCGGATCTGACGCGCCACCCGCTTGGCGTCCTCGACGGTCGCGCCCGAGACGTAGCCGGCAAGACCATATGGCGTGTCGTTGGCGATCTTCACCGCATCCGCCTCGTCCTTGGCGCCGATGATGGTCAGCACCGGTCCGAAGATTTCCTCACGGGCGATCGTCATGTCGCTGGTGACGTCGGCGAAGATGGTCGGGCGGACATAGAAGCCCTTGTTGACGCCTTCGGGCAGGCCCGGGCCGCCGGCAACGAGCGTCGCGCCCTCGTCGATGCCCTTCTTGATCAGCGCCTGGATCTTGTCCCACTGGCCGCGGTTGACGACCGGACCGATGGTGGTGCCTTCGGCGCGGGGATCGCCTGCCTTGGTCTTGTCGGCGACAGCCTTCGCGATCGCGGCGACTTCCTTCATCTTCGACAGCGGCACGATCATGCGCGAGGGCGCGTTGCAGGACTGGCCGGAGTTGTTGAACATATGCATCACGCCGCCGGTCACCGCCTTCTGCAGGTCGGCGCCTTCGAGGATGACGTTCGGCGACTTGCCGCCGAGCTCCTGGCTGACGCGCTTGACGGTCGGAGCTGCGCGTTTCGCCACGTCGATGCCGGCGCGGGTCGAGCCGGTGAACGAGATCATGTCGATATCGGGGTGCTCGCTCATGGCGGCGCCGACCTCGGGGCCGAGGCCGTTGACGAGATTGAACACACCCTTCGGCACGCCCGCTTCATGCAGGATCTCCGCGAAGATCAGCGCCGAGGTCGGTGTGAACTCCGACGGCTTCAGGATCATGGTGCAGCCGGCGGCGAGCGCAGGCGCAACCTTGCAGGCGATCTGGTTCAGCGGCCAGTTCCAGGGCGTGATCATGCCGACCACGCCGATCGGCTCGCGCAGCACCATGGCGGTGCCGACCGGCTCCTCGAAATGGTAGTTCTTGAGCACGTCGAGCGTGGTCATGAGATGGCCGAGGCCGGCGCCGGCCTGGAGCTTCTCTGCCATCGGCAGCGGCGCGCCCATCTCGTCAGAGACGGCGGCGCCGATCTCCTTGAGGCGGCCCTTGTAGATCTCAATGATTTTCGTGAGCAGCGCGACGCGCTCCTCGCGGCTGGTTTGGGAGAACGTTACAAAGGCGCGCTTGGCGGCGGCAACGGCCTTGTCGACGTCGGCCTTGGAGCCCAGCGCAACCTCGTACATCGCCTCTTCCGTCGCCGGATTGACCACGGCGGTGGACTTCTTGACGGCGGGATCGACCCAGGCGCCGTCGATATAGAATTGCATGCGATTGACCATCGTTAACCTCTTCTTGGGGGCTTGGAGGGGGCGTTTCGGCAGGCATCCTTGCACGAAAGCGCCGGCAATTGAACCCGCCATATGCGGGGCCAGCGTTGCGGCGGACTGAGGCTATATGAGCCGGCGGTGGGAACGTGGCAAGGTTCTCTCGATCGTCCATTCCGGGGCGGCTCGAAGAGCCGAACCCGGAATCTCGAGATTCCCCGGTGCGCAATTGCGCACCTGAGGTTCGCGCTAACGTGCGCCCCGGAATGACAGCGGAGTCAACTCAACTATACCGCCATCTTCCGGTGCAGCACCGGTGCGCCGGTGGTGAGGCTTTCGGCCGCATCGATGATGGCGTTGGCATCGATGCCGTGGTGCCGGTAGAGGTCGGCGATCGTGCCGGTCTGACCGAACTGCTCGACGCCGAGTGCCTCGACGCGCTGGCCGCGGACGCTGCCGAGCCAGCCGAGCGCGGCGGGATGGCCGTCGATCACGGTCACGATGCCGCAGTCGCGCGGCAACGGCGCCAGCAGTTTCTCGATGTGGCTGAGATGCTGCACGCCGCGGCGGTCGCGCCGCAATCTTCGCGCGGCGGTCCAGCCAGCGTGGAGACGGTCGGCCGAGGTGATCGCGAGCAGGCCTACATCGCGGCGACTCTCGCCGATGAAGCCGGTCGCCTCGATCGCTTCCGGCGCGACTGCGCCGGTATAGGCGATCACGACTTCGGCATTCGGCCCCGGTTTGCGCAGCCAATAGGCGCCCTCGGTGATGCCCTGCCTCAGCTCCGGAGTCATGATGCGCTGCGCCTGCTCGATGCTGCGCGTCGACAGCCGCAAATAGATCGAGCCGCCCTCGCCGGCCTCGCGCTGCATGTGCTCAAAACCGAAAGCCATGATGACCGCGAGCTCGTCGACGAAGGCCGGCTCGAATGAGGCGAGCCCATCCTGCGCCATCCCAATCAACGGCGTTGCGATCGACTGGTGTGCGCCCCCTTCGGGCGCAAGCGTGATGCCCGATGGCGTTGCCGCCACCATGAAGCGCGCATCCTGATAACAGGCATAGTTCAGCGCATCGAGACCGCGCTCGATGAAGGGATCGTAGAGCGTGCCGACCGGCAGCAGCCGCTCGCCGTTGATCTGATGCGACAGGCCGAGCGCCGAGAGCATGATGAACAGGTTCATCTCGGCGATGCCGAGCTCGAGATGCTGCCCCTTGGGGGAAGCATCCCAATTATAGGTCGAAGGAATTTTCTCGCTGCGGAATAAGTCCGCCTTCTCCGCGCGGGCGAACAGGCCGCGGCGATTGACCCAGGGGCCAAGATTGGTCGAGACGGTCACGTCAGGCGAGGTCGTGACGATGCGCTTCGCGAGCTCGCTGTCGCTGCGCGCGATCTCGTTCAGCACGAGACCAAAGCCCTGCTGGGTCGACATCTGCGGTGACGGCTTGAACGCGAGCTGCTGAGGCACCTCGACCACCGGCGCGCTCAAGCGACGGCCATCCTGGTTGAACGGCACCCGCGCCAGAAAATCTTCGAGTTCGGCCGGGTCTTGCGCGAGCCCCTCGAACTTGTCCCATTCATGCCCGGGCCGGATGTTCTGGCTGTCGCGAAACTTCTCCATCTGCGCGACCGTCATCAGCCCCGCGTGGTTGTCCTTGTGACCCTGGAACGGCAGGCCGACGCCCTTGATGGTGTAGGCGATGAAGCAGACCGGGTGATCGTGGTCGATGGACTCGAACGCCTCCAGCATGCTCGCCATGTCGTGGCCGCCGAGATTCGACATCAGCGCCAAGAGCTCGTCGTCGCTGCGCTTGTCAATCAGCTTGGTGATCGGGCCCTGGTCGCCGATCTCATCGTGCAGATGCTTGCGGAACGCCGCGCCGCCCTGAAAACACAGCGCCGCATAGAGCGCGTTCGGACAATTATCGATCCAGCGCTTCAACGCCTCGCCACCCGGCTCGGCAAAGGCCTCGCGCATTAGCCGGCCATATTTCACGATCACCACGTCCCAGCCGAAATTGCGGAACATGGTCTCGAACTTTTCCCAGAGCCCTTCGCGCACGACGGCATCGAGCGACTGCCTGTTATAGTCGACCACCCACCAGGTGTTGCGCAGGCCGTGCTTCCAGCCTTCTGCAAGGGCTTCGAAGATGTTGCCCTCGTCCATCTCGGCATCGCCGACCAGCGCAATCATCCGCCCTTCGCGGCGATCCTTCATCCAGCCATGCGCCTTAACGTAATCCTGCACCAGCGAGGCGAACAGCGTCTGCGCGACGCCGAGGCCGACCGAGCCGGTGGAGAAATCGACGTCGTCGACATCCTTGGTGCGTGAGGGATAGGACTGCGCGCCCTTGAAGCCGCGAAAATTCTCCAGCTTCTCGCGGGTCTGCCGGCCGAACAGATATTGGATGGCATGGAACACCGGGCTCGCATGCGGCTTCACTGCGACGCGATCCTCAGGTCTCAGCACGCTAAAATACAGGGCCGACATGATGGTGGCGAGCGAGGCGGATGAGGCTTGGTGGCCGCCGACCTTGAGGCCGTCCCCGCTCGGGCGGATGTGGTTGGCGTGGTGGATGGTCCAAGACGAGAGCCACAGCGCTTTGCGGCTAAGGGCGGTCAGGATGTCGAGGCGGGCGGAATCAACGGGCATGGCAATGCTCCCGGAAACAGGTCGGCCGATGATACGCCTGCCGGCCGCGCCAGACTTCTCAATTTTTCGCGCCATACCCGCTTGTCTTGGGATACTTTACCAACGGAAGGCCAAATATACAGGTTTGATCCCAATGCCCGAGCTCGACACCATCGATCGAAAAATCCTCGCGCTGCTCCAGACCGACAGCCGCATGACCATGCAGGAGCTTGCCGACAAGGTCGGGCTCTCGGTCTCGCCCTGCCACCGCCGCGTCAAGCTTCTGGAGGAACGCGGCGTCATCTCGCGCTACGTTGCGACCGTCGACCAGAAGGCGCTGGGGCTACACGTCAGCGTCTTCATCTCGATCAAGCTGGCGCGGCAGAAGGAGGAAGACCTCAACCGCTTCGCCCGCGCGATCTCGAAATGGGACGAGGTGCTGGAATGCTATCTGATGACCGGCAATCGCGACTATCTGCTGCGCGTGGTGGCCGCCGACCTCGCCTCCTACGAGACGTTCCTGAAGACCAAGCTGACCCGGCTCGACGGCATCGCTTCGATCGAATCGAGCTTTGCGCTGAGCCAGGTGAAGTATTCGATCGCGCTGCCGGTGTAGCGTATCACCGCCACGGCTGCACGATGATCTTGGTGTGCGCCTCGGGATTGGCAAGATCGGCGAACGCTTTTGCGACGCCGTCAATACCGACCTCCGCCGTCACCATCGCCGCCGCATCCACCTGCCCTTCCGCGATGAGACGCAGCGACGCTGCGAACTCGTCCGGGGTGTAGCCGAGCACGTACTGGACGTTGAGCTCCTTCATGATGCCCAGCATCGGCTCGCTTTTGTCGGTTTCCATGCAGACGCCGACCACGACAACGCGCGCATCACGCGGCGCGCCTTCGAACACCTGCTGCAAGAGGCCGGGTACGCCGACGCATTCGAAAATGATCGCAGGCTTCAGCGCCGGCAGCATGGCCTGGAACGGCGGTCGCGCCGCCTTCTCGGCCTCCGACATCTGGGCGTGCTCGGCCCAGGTCGCATAAGGCTGCGACATCCGGGGATCGACCACGATATCGGCGCCAAGCCTGGCCGCAAGCGCGCGCCGCGCCGGCGAATAGTCGGCGGCTACGATCGGATGCAGCCCCTTGAGCTTGAGCGCAGCGATCACCGCAAGCCCGACCGGGCCGCAGCCGATCACCAGCGGCACCTCGCCGCCTCGGATATTGGCTTTTGCGACGGCATGAACGCCGACGGCGAGCGGCTCGGTCAGCGCAGCATGTTCCGGCGCAAGGCCATTGGGCACTTCGAGCAGCAGCGGCTCGCTCAGCAGCATCGCCTCGGCATAGCCGCCGATATTGTCGTTGGAATAGCCGATGCCTTCAATGCCCTGCGGCGTCACCAGGGCCGGCAGCGAGCAAACTCGCGTCCCCGGCCTCAGTTTGCGTTCGGTGCCCGGTCCGTAGTCGACGATCTCGCAGCAGAACTCATGACCGAACACGACGTCGCGGCTGAGGTCCATCGGCTTGCGGCCGGTCTTCCGCGCCATCTCCACCATGCGATGGGCGTGCTGGCGTGCGTGCAGATCGGACCCGCAAATGCCGCAGGCGAGCGTCTTGACCAGAACCTGGCCGGGACCCGGCGTCGGCTCCGCCATCCGGTCGACAACAATCTCACCGTTCCTGAAAATCGCAGCGCGCATCCGGCTCCTCCCGTGGTGTTGGAGCCATTGGTACCACGACGCGCGACGCGCGATCTTGCGTCAGGGGTTCGGAGAGCGCTCTTCCAGCACCAGGAGTTGGGCGCGGCGCACCCGCTCGCGATGAGCGATGTAGAGGCCGCTCGCGACGATGAAGGCCGCGCCGACGATGGTCCAGAGGTCAGGCACCTCACCGAAGATGAAGAAGCCCAGAATGCTGACCCAGAGCAGCTGGGTGTAGGAGAACGGCGCCAGCACCGAGGCATCGCCATAGCGATAGGCCAGCACGATGATCCACTGGCCGACGGTAGAGGCAACTCCGATCACGATGCCAAGCCCGATCGCGGTCCAGCTCGGCGTGACCCAGACGAACGGCACCATCACGGAAAGGATCGCAACGCCCGTCAGCGCCGAGTAAGCCATGGTGGTGAGAACCGCCTCGCGACCGCTCATCATGCGCGTCAGGATCAGCGCGGCAGCCCAGCAGAACGCCGAGATGATCGGGAAGAACGCCGCGGCATGAAATGCGCTGGAGCCCGGGCGCAGGATGATCATCACGCCGGTCAGGCCGATCGCGGTGGCGATCCAGCGGCGCAGTCCGACCTTCTCGCTCAGGAAGATGATCGACAGCGCGGTGACGAACAGCGGTGAGACGAAGCCGGTGGCGGAGGCTTCCGCAATGGGGAGGAAGCGGAGACCGGTGATGAAGAACAGGGAGGAGCCGAGCAGCGCGGCGCCGCGCATCAATTGCAAGCCGAGGCGCTCGGTGCGCATCGCATGCAGCGGCGAGCCCGGCAGCATCACCGGCGTGAACATCAGCGCGAAGGTGACGAAGCGGATCCAGGTGATCTCGATCGACGGCAGGCTGGTCGAGAGATATTTCGCTGTGACGTCGGATGTGCCGAGAAACACCGTCGACACCAACACCAGCGCAATGCCTTTGAAGGGATGATCGACGCGCGCGGGCGCGCGGCGAACTTCCTGCTTCTTCTCCGGCACGGGCATGGGAATATTGTCGAGCCTTGCGGCTGCGGCGGGCGGCGGTGTCACGGCTGGAACCCGGGAAAATGCGAATCGAGAACGCTCGTAAAAAACGACAAATGCGCCGCGCCCGCAACTTCCGAAAACAGGATGCCGATATGCGCTGACGCCCGCGCGCGTCAATACTCCATTAATAATGAGCGTTTGTGCATTACAATATGGGCAGGCTGCGCGGCTTCGGCCCGCGCGGAAACGCCGCATCGAGCGCCGCAATCTCGTCTTTCGTCAGCACGAGATCGCCGGCAGCCGCATTTTCGCCGGCATGTTCCGCAGACGAGGCTTTCGGAATCGCGAACACCGTAGTTGCACGGGTGAGGAAGCTTAGTGCGACCTGACGCGGCGTCACGCGACGCGCCTCCGCAATGCGCCCGAGCACGGCGCCACCCTTGCTGCGCGTGTCCGGGAAATCGTCATGACCAAACGGCGAATAGGCGACCACGGCGACACCATGCCGCTCACACCAGGGAATCACGGCATGCTCGATCGCGCGTTCCTTGAGATGATAGAGCACCTGATTGCATGCGATCCGCCCCTCGCCCCCAACGGCGAGGATTTCGTCAAGATCCTCAGCGTCGAAATTGGAGACGCCCCAGGACTTGATCTTGCCGGTCTTCACCAGCTCTTCGAACGCGGCGACGGTGTCCTCGAGCGAATAGGAGCCGCGCCAGTGCAACAGATAGCAGTCGAGCCGATCGGTCTTCAGCCGTTTCAGCGAACGCTCACACGCCGTGATCGTGCCGCGGCGCGAGGCGTTGCTCGGCAGCACTTTTGAGACGAGGAACACTTCATCGCGACGGCCCGCAATCGCATCCGCAATGACGAGCTCGGCATCGCCATACATCTCGGCGGTGTCGATGTGGGTCATGCCGAGATCGAGCCCGCGCTGAAGCGCGGCAACGGCGCGCTTGCGGTCGCCATGGTCGAGATACCAGGTGCCCTGTCCGATGACGGAGACGTTGGCGTCGGTCGTGCCGAACGGGTTTGATTTCATCTGCAATCCTATCTCCGCTGCCTATGTCGTCCTGACGAAAGCAGGACCATTACCACAGGGAGATGTTGTTACAGAAGACCGTGGCGACAGTTCCGTTCCGCGCGCGATGAGATGGAAGCAGCGCGCTGCTACCCCGCCGCCCCCGCAAGCTTGCCCTGCTTCGCCGGCACTTCCGTCGTTGCAATCAACCGCTTCAGCTCGGGGATGCAGGAGCCGCAATTGGTGCCGGCCTTAAGCTTGGCGCCGATCTCGACCGCGGTGCGCGCCCCGCCGGCGATGGTGTCGCAGATGGTGCCGCGGCCGACGCCGAAGCAGGCGCAGACGATCGGCCCGGTCGAGGCCGCGCCCTCCGTCGACTTGCCTGCCAGCAGCATGCGGCGCTGCTCGTCGGTGACGTGATCGGAGGCAAAGACATTTCTGACCACTTCCCAATCGCCGGCATCATGCCCGGGGCCGACGAACAGGCAGGCCTCGATGCGATCGCCCGCGAACGAGGCTGCGCGATAGATGCCGCCGCCGAAATCGCGATATTCGACAACGTCCTCGCCGGCGACGCCGTCGAGCCAGGCCGGCCAGCGCGATAGATCCGCATTGTCGGCGAGCAGATAGCCGAAACCGCCGGGGACCGTGACGCGGGTCCACAACAGGTTCGGCGGCAGATCGAGCTGCTGTCGCGACAGCGCAAAGCCGCGAAAGACGTATTCGTAAGGCGCGATCGCGGCCGGCGTCGCCTTGGACTCGGGCTGTCCGGAGAACGGATCCGTGAACGACTGCACCAACGCCCCGACGCGACCATGCGAGGCATTCATCGCGCTCCAGTGGATCGGAACGAACAGCGTGCCGCGCTGCTGGCGTTCTGTGACAGCGACCTTCAGGATGCACTGGCCGTAATCAGTGCTGACGCGGGCATAGCCGTCATCGACGATGCCGTATTTGCTGGCGTCGTCCGGGTGGATCTCGACAAACGGCTCGGGCAGATGCGCGCCGAGCCGCTGGCTGAGGCCCGTGCGCGTCATGGTGTGCCACTGGTCGCGGATGCGTCCGGTGTTGAGCCTCAGGGGACGCGAGGCGCCGGTCTCGCTGCGCAACGCCGGCACTTCCGGCGCGACGAAGCGGCCCTTGCCGTCATTGGTGAAGAAGCCGCCATTCGCGAAGAAGCGCGCGCCGGGCGCCTCGCCTTGGCGCGCCGGCCACTGCACCGGCTTGAGTGCATCGAAAGCTTCGTCCGACAGCGAGGTCAGCGCGCCGATGTCGAAATCACGGCTGCCGTCGTTCTCGAAGGCCGAGAGCGCCGCGTGCTCGCGAAAAATCTCGGCGGCCGATCTGTAGTTGAAGCTGTCGCCGAAGCCGAGACGTTTTGCGGTTTCGCTCAGGATCCACCAATCGGGGCGCGCCTCGCCGGGCGCCGGCAGGAACGAGCGCTGGCGCGAGATGCGGCGTTCGGAGTTGGTCACCGTGCCCGACTTCTCGCCCCAGGCGAGCGCCGGCAGCAGCACATGCGGACCCGCCTCAACCGTGTCGTTGGAAAGCACGTTCTCGGAGACCACGAACAGCTCGAGCTTCTTCAGCGCCTCGCGCACGAAGTCGGCATCGGGCAGCGACACCGCGGGATTGGTGCCCATCACCCAAAGCGCCTTGACCTCGCCGCAGTCGATCGCCTCGAACAATTGCACTGCCTTCAATCCTTCATGGGTGGCGATGCGCGGCGCCTTCCAGAACCGTCTGACACGATCGATGTCGGGCGGCGTGAAGCCCATATGGGCGGCAAGCATATTGGCGAGGCCGCCGACCTCGCGGCCGCCCATGGCGTTGGGCTGGCCGGTGAGCGAGAACGGCGAAGCGCCCGGCTTGCCAATGCGTCCCGTCGCAAGATGGCAGTTCAGGATCGCGTTGACCTTGTCGGTGCCCTGCGCCGACTGGTTGACGCCCTGCGAATAGAGCGTGACGACGCGCGGCGTGTCGCGGAACATCTGAAAGAAGGCCGCAACATCCTGTTCGGAGAGGCCCGTGGCCAGCGCGGTCGCAGTGACGCTGCCAGCAATGTTGCGCGCGCGAGCCAGCGCATCGTCGAAACCCGAGGTGTTGTTCGCGATGTAGTTCTGATCCAGCGCGCCGTTGTCGGCGAGATGGATGAACAAGCCGGAAAACAGCGCGGTGTCGGTTCCGGGCTTGAGGCCGAGGAACAGATCGACGTCATCAGCGGTGTCGGTGCGGCGCGGATCGATCACGATCATCCGCGCACCACGCTCCTGCCGGTTCTTCAGCATGCGCTGGAACAGCACGGGATGGCACCAGGCCGCATTCGATCCGACGAAGACCAGCAGGTCAGCCTGGTCGAGATCCTCGTAGCAGCCGGGCACAGTGTCGGCGCCGAAGGCGCGGCGATGACCGGCGACCGAGGACGACATGCACAGCCGCGAATTGGTGTCGACATTGGCGGTGCCCACAAAGCCCTTCATCAGCTTGTTGGCGACGTAATAGTCCTCGGTAAGCAATTGGCCGGAGAGATAGAACGCGACTGCGTCGGTGCCGTCGCGCGCCACGATGTGCTGCATGCGGTGGGCGACGTGATCGAGCGCATCGCTCCAGGCGACGCGCTCGAGCACGCCCTTGCAGCGGATCATCGGATAGAGCAGACGGCTTTCGAGGCCGACGGTCTCGCCCAGCGCCGAGCCCTTCGAGCACAGCCGGCCGAAATTGGCGGGATGCTCGGGGTCGCCCGCGATAGCCGCGCCGCCCTTGCCGTCCGGCGTCGCCAACACGCCGCAGCCGACGCCGCAATAGGGACAGGTCGTCTTGGTCGTGCGGAGCGCGGGATCGATCGCCGTCATATCGAACTGCCTTATCAAGCCGCCTTGTCAAGCCGCCTTGGAGGGACGCGCTAGCGCGCGGCCGAACATCATGTCGGTGCGGATCGCCGCCACCTTGTCGCGATTGCGGATCAGTTCGAGATACCAGAGCGCATCGACGGTATCGCCGATCAGCACGGCACCGGTGAGCCGGCCGTCAGCAATGACGAGCTTCTTGTAGGTGCCGCGCCTGCGGTCGGTGAGCACGAGGCTCTCGCTGCCCTCGCCGCCCATGAAGTCGCCGGCCGAGAACACGCCGACGCCAGAGACTTTCAGATTGGTCGAGACCACACTGCCCTGGTAGGCGGCCGGACGGCCGGCCAGATGCCGCGCCAGCACCCGCGCCTGCTCGTAAGCCGGCTCGACCAGGCCATAGCAGATGCCGCGATGCTCGGCGCATTCGCCCAGCGCGAAGATGTCGGGCGAAGCCGTCTGCATCACATCGTTGACGACGACGCCGCGGTTGACAGCGATGCCGGCGTCCTCGGCCAGTGCAACGTTCGGCTTGATGCCGGCGGCGAAGATCACGGCGTCGGCCTCGATACGGCTGCCATCGGCAAGCTCGACGGCCTCGACACGGCCCTCGCCATGAATGCGGGCGGTCGAGGCATTGAGCAGGATCCGGATGCCCTTGCGCTCGACCAGCGTCTTGAGCAGATCGGCGGCCGGCCCATCGAGCTGGCGCTCCATCAGCCGGTCCATCAGATGCAGCAGCGTCACCGGCGCGCCGGCCTTGGCAAGTCCATACGCCGCTTCGAGACCGAGCAGGCCGCCGCCGACCACGATGACGCGCTTCTTCGCCGCAGCTAGCGTCAGCAACAGATCGACGTCGCGCGTATCGCGGAAAGTGTGCACGCCGGCTAAATCGGCGCCCGGCACGTTAAGCCGCAGCGGCGTCGAGCCGGTGGCGAGCACCAGCTTGGAATATTCCATGCTCTCCTCACCGGCGATCTTGAGCTCGCGGCGGCCGGTATCAATCTCGGTGACCCGATAACCGTAGCGCACCGTGACGCCGCGATGGCGCCACCAATCGGCCGGCCGGAGCTCGATCTCGTGCGAGCCGGTCTCGCCAGCCAGCACGGATGAGAGCAGCACGCGGTTGTAAGCGAGCCGCGGCTCTTCGCCGATGACGGCGACCGCGTAGCGGCCGAGCGCGGTCTTGGCGAGCTCATCGACCAGTCGCGCGGCCGCCATACCGTTACCGACAATGACGAGCGGTTCACTCATGGCAATTCCCTATTCCATAGCCTGCGGTGGAGCTTCTCCCCGCGTACGGGGAGAAGCGAGCTTCGTACCGAGTGTCACACTCTTGCTTCCGCAAGGCTCGACGCGCCTTCACCCTGCGGGCTGCGACGCAGGTAGAACCACCAGGTCAGAGCGAGGCAGGAGGCGTAGAAGGCGAGATAGATCGCGAGCGCGAGCTGCGGTCCGCCGGTCAGGGCGATCGACTTGCCGAAGCCGGTCGGGATCAGGTAGCCGCCGACCGCGCCGATCGCACCGATGAAGCCGACCGCCGCGCCGCTCTCGATGCTCGCCGTCTTCAGCGCGAGTGCGCGCGCCGTATCACCCTTGCCGCGCACCTTGAACAGATTCTCCTCGCGAAAGATCGAAGGGATCATGCGATAGGTCGAGCCGTTGCCGATGCCCGTCGTCACGAACAGGATCAGGAACATCGACAGGAAGCCGATGAAATCCTTCTGTCCCACGAAGTAGAGCACGCCAACCGTGGCGCCCGCCATCATGATGAAGTTCCAGAAGGTGATGATCGAGCCGCCGATCTTGTCGGCAAGCCAGCCGCCGAGCGGGCGCGAGAGCGAGCCGACCAGCGGTCCCATGAACGCGATCGAGATCGTCACGGCCGGGAATTGCGTCTTGATCAGCAGCGGGAACGCGGCGGAGTAGCCGATGAAGGATCCGAACGTGCCGATATAGAGGTACGCCATGATCCAGGTGTGCTTGCGCTTGACGATCGCGAGCTGGTTCTTCACCGACGATTTCGCCGAGGTCAGATTGTTCATGAAGAACACGGCGCCGAACACCGCGATCGCGATCGGCAGCACCCACATCAGGCCGGCGTTCTGGAGGAAGACGCCGTCGACGGGCGTGGCCTGGAACAGGTTGATGACCGCGAGCGTCATCAAGATCGGGGTCAAGAGCTGCACGCTGGAGACGCCGATATTGCCGCCGGCGGCGTTGAGGCCGAGCGCCCATCCCTTCATCCGGTCGGGGAAGAAGAAGGAGATGTTGGTCATGCTGGAGGCGAAATTGCCACCGCCAAGGCCCGCGGCCGAGGCAACCAGCAGCATCAGCCAGAACGGCGTGTCGGGTTGGCTCACGAAATAGGCAAGCGACAGCGTCGGAATAAACAGGATCGCTGCACTGAAGACGGTCCAGTTGCGGCCCCCGAAGGTCGTCACGGCAAATGTGTAGGGGAAGCGCATCAGGGCGCCGATCAGGCCCGGCACGGCGACGAGCTGGAACAGCTGGTCGGTGGTGTAGTGGAAGCCCGCCTGCGGCAGCTTGGTGGCGACGATGCTCCAGATCAGCCAGACCGAGAAGCCGATATGCTCGGCCACGATCGACCAGATCAGGTTGCGTCGCGCGATGGTCTTGCCAGTCGTATTCCAGAACGCCTCATCTTCGGGGCGCCAGTCTGAAATCCAGGTTGGATTCTTCGTCATTGAGTATCCCTTCTAGGCTCACCGCTGCGTCGTTGCAGGCTCAGCCTCCGGCCACGGAGGCACGCTCCGAGGCGTCACCCCGGTGGCGAGTTCACGATGCTGATTGATGATGTTGAGGGACGTCGTCGTTGGCGTCGCGCAATCACATTTCAATTTCCGTGCCAGTTGCGCGCACGCTGGAAATATAGGGATTTCAGTACGTTATTCGTATTGCCCGAATTTCTTGCAAGGCCTTTCCGCACGCTAAATTTGCGATTCGCTCAATCCTTGTGCGACGCACAAGGATTGAGCGACATGTCAATTAATTAGGCGCGCGCATGTCGCGCGTTAACGCTTCGGTTACGCGGCCTCGATGAAGCGATGGCGCTCGTAGAGGAATTCGAGCACGCGCTGCCGGCACTTCAAGTAGGTGGCGCTGGTCGCAAGCTCGAGCCGCTTGCGCGGCCGCGTTAGCGGCACCTCCAGCACCTCACCGATGCGCGCGCTCGGCCCATTTGTCATCATGACGATGCGGTCGGACAACAGCACCGCCTCGTCCACGTCGTGAGTAATCATCAGGATGGTGTTGCCGAGCTTCTGATGCAGCGCCATCACGGAGTCCTGGAGATGCGCTCGGGTCAGCGCGTCGAGCGCGCCGAACGGCTCGTCGAGCAGCAGCACCTTCGGCTCCATCGCCAGCGCCCGCGCAATGCCGACGCGCTGCTTCATGCCGCCGGAGATTTCGGAAGGACGCTTGTCCCTGGCGTGGGCCATCTGCACCAGGCTGAGATTGTGCATCACCCAGGCGTCGCGTTCGGCGCGGGATTTGGTCCTGGAAAAGACCTTATCGACGCCGAGCCTGACGTTCTCGTAGACGGTCAGCCACGGCAGCAGGCTGTGGTTCTGGAACACGACGGCGCGATCGGGCCCCGGCGAGTTGACCTCGCGATTCTCCAGCAGCACGCCGCCGGTGGTCGCGCCGGTCAGGCCTGCGATGATGTTGAGCAGGGTCGACTTGCCGCAGCCGGAATGACCGATGATCGAGACATATTCGCCCTTCTCGATCGTCAGGTTGATCTCCTTGAGCACCTCCGTGGTGGCCGCGCCGCGGGTGAAGACCTTGTCGATGTGGTCGAGCTTCAAATAGGCGGTCATGTGCCCTCCTCTCAATTCTGCGCGGTGCCGCGGGTGACGAACTTGCCGATGCCCGCGATCAGGCGGTCCAGCACGAAGCCGACGATGCCCACATAAAACAGCGCCAGGATGATCTCGCTGATATGCGAGGAGTTCCAGGCGTCCCAGATGAAGAAGCCGATGCCGACGCCGCCGATCAGCATTTCGGCGGCGACGATCGCGAGCCACGACAGGCCGATGCCGATGCGCAGGCCGGTGAAAATGTAGGGCGCGGCCGCCGGAATCATGATCTTGGAGAAGAACTCGAGCGGATTGAGCTGCACCACGGCCGCGACGTTGCGATAGTCCTGCGGGATGTTGCGGATGCCGACCGCGGTGTTGATGATGATCGGCCAGATCGAGGTGATGAAGATGACGAAGATCGCCGAGGGCTGGCCGTCGCGAAAGGCGGCGAGCGAGAGCGGCAGCCAGGCGAGCGGCGGGATGGTGCGCAGCACCTGGAATAGCGGATCGAGCCCGCGCATCGCCCAGACCGACTGTCCGACCAGCACGCCCAACGCGATGCCGGCGATCGCTGAGAGCGAATAGCCGAAGGCGACGCGCTGGAGACTTGCGGAGAGATGCCAGAACAGGCCCTTGTCGATACCGCCATGGTCGAAGAACGGATCGAGGATCAGCTCCTTGGTGTCCTTGAACACCTTTGATGGTGGCGGCAGCGCCGAGCCGGCGCGGCGGCAGACCAGCTCCCAGACCAGCGTCAGCAGCGCGATCACGACCAGCGGCGGGATCACGCGCGCGGCCGTCTGCCGCGCCATGCGTGCGTAAGCTTCGGTGCGCGGGGGACGCTTTGGCGTCATCGCGACGACCGGCGCGGCGCTGGCCGCAGGCGTCGCCGTTTCAATCTCAATCTTGGCGGCGGACATATTCATTGCAATCTCTCTCCGGCTTCAAAAGACGATGCGGCCGCGCAAAGGCGGCCGCTGGCCCCCATCAGACTTCGACACGTTTGATCGCGAGCGACTTCAGATAAGCAGCCGGATTTTCCGGATCGAATACCTTGCCGTCGAAGAAGGTTTCCTTGCCGCGCGAGGTGGAGGCCGGGATCTCGGAGGCCGCGACACCGAGCGTCTTGGCCGCATCGCGCCACATGTCCTCGCGATTGACCTTGGCGATCAGCGCCTTGGTGTCGAAATTCGCCTCGTACTTGCCCCAGCGGATGTCCTCGGTGAGGAACCAGAGATCGTGGCTCTGGAAGGGGTACGAGGCGAAGTCGCGCCAGTACTTCATGATGTGTGGAGAGTTCTCCACCACCTTGCCGGGGATGCCGTAGTCGAACTTGCCTGCGGTACGATCGAGCACGTCCTCGACCGGGCAGTTCATCCACTGCCGCTTGCCCATGATGGCGGCAAGCTCGGCCTTGTTCTCGGCCTTGTCGGCCCATTGCTGGGCTTCCATCACCGCCATCAATAGCGCCTTGGCGGCCTTTGGGTATTTGTCGACGAAGGCGGCGCGCATGCCGAAGGATTTCTCCGGATGCTTATTCCAGAGCTCGCCGGTCGTTACCGCGGTGTAGCCGATATTCTGATGGATCAGCTGCAGATTCCAGGGCTCGCCGACGCAGAAGCAGTCCATGGTGCCGACCTTCATGTTGGCCACCATCTGCGGCGGCGGCACGACGATGGTCTCGATGTCCTTGTCGGGATCGATGCCGCCGGCGGCGAGCCAGTAGCGGATCCAGAGATCATGCGTGCCACCGGGAAAGGTCATTGCCGCCTTCACGGCCTTGCCGGACGCCTTCTTCTTGTCCAGCGCAGCCTTGAAGGGCGTCGCATCGACGCCGAGCTTGAGGTCAGCATATTCGTTCGCAACGGAGATGCACTGGCTATCGAGATTGAGCCGGGCCAGGATGTACATCGGCGTCGGCTGGTTGTTCTGCGTCACCTTGCCGGCCGAGATCAGATACGGCATCGGGGTGAGGATATGTGCGCCGTCGATGCCATTGCCTTCGGAGCCGAGCACGAGGTTGTCGCGCGTCGTGCCCCAGGAGGCCTGCTTCTGCACGTCGACGTCGGGCATGCCGTGCTTGGCGAACAGCCCCTTGTCCCTGGCGACGAACAGCGGGCCAGCGTCGCTGAGCGCGATGAAGCCGAGCTTGGCGCCCTTGACCTCAGGGCCTGCCTCCTGCGCGAAGACGCCGGCGGGAAAATTCAGTTTTGCGGCGGCGAGAAGTGCGGCGGTAGCGCCGGTCGCCTTCATCAATTGGCGGCGGCTAAGCCCGTTATCCGAGGGCCGGCGGGTGCGCTTGGTCATAGGCAGGTCGTCCTTTGCGTCGTTGCAGAATTGATGGCTTCAGTGCACACGATCAGCCCGTCCGTCCGGCGGCGCCGTATTTGGCGCATGCGAACGCACGACCGGGGAAACCCCCGTCCGGTGGCGTCGGCAAGTCGGATGAGAAGTCTCGCGGGACGGCTTCAATGGCGTCGGCACGGAACTATTCAAGCTTCGTGCCAAGCCTGATGGCCATAATAGGTAAGAACAATCAACATGTTATTGGAATTGCGGCAGGCTGCCGCATCACCGCTTCGCATGTGAAACTTGCGATCTGCTCAATCTTTGTGCGACGCACAAACCTTGTGCAGCAGCTCAAGCAGGAGGCCGACAGGCGCTTCGGGGACCGTTTGAGCAGAGACACATCCCGCTGATATCGCTTCATTTTTCCTCCGCGCACGAGCGGCACGCAACTTGCATTTACTTGGGCGTCAACGAAGACTGCGGCTTGCCGCATGGTTGCAGCCTCTGGCGGCTGCATTCCGGAAGCTCAACTGCTTCGCGGTCCTCTCGCTCGTCGTGACGCGATTCCCAAGGCTTCCAACTCCATAGCCCTCGTGCGCGGCAGGCCAGCCCGCACGACGCCAAGACGTTCAGCGCGCTCTCCATGAGGGTGTGTCGATCTCACTTACGAAGCAAAAGGATCCATTGATGTCGTATCTCGCGCCTTCGGAATTCGTCACCAAGATGGTGGATGCGGGCGAGTCCAAGATCTTCATGTCCACCCGGGATACCATCATCCGCGCCTACATGGCCGGCGCCATCCTCACGCTCGCCGCATGGTTCGCTGTCACGATCAACGTCAACACCGGCCAGCCGTTGGTCGGCGCGCTCTTGTTTCCGGTCGGATTCGTCATGCTGTACCTCCTGGGCTTCGATCTCCTGACCGGTGTGTTCGTGCTCTCGCCGCTCGCCCTGATCGACAAGCGTCCCGGCGTCACACTCGGCGGCGTGCTGCGCAATTGGGGCTTGGTGTTCGTCGGTAACTTCGCCGGCGCGTTCACGGTCGCCTTCATGATGGCCTTCGTCACGACCTTCGGCTTCACACAGCCGCCTGACAAGGTCGGCACCGCCATCGGGATCATCGGCGAAAGCCGGACGCTCGGCTACGCCGCGCATGGTGCGGCCGGAATGGCGACGCTGTTCATGCGCGGCATGCTCTGCAACTGGATGGTCTCGACCGGCGTCGTCGGCGCGATGATTTCGACCTCGGTCCCCGGCAAGGTTATTGCGATGTGGATGCCGATCCTGGTGTTCTTCTACATGGTGTTCGAGCATTCGGTCGTGAACATGTTCCTGTTCCCGTCAGGACTGCTGCTCGGCGCAAAGTTCTCGATCCTGGACTATTTGATCTGGAACGAGATCCCGACCGTGCTCGGCAACCTCGTCGGCGGCCTCGCCTTCACCGGCATGACCCTCTACGCTACGCACGTCATGACCCTGCCGAAGCGCGAGGTCGGCAAGGCTACGAAGCCCCGCGTTGCGGCCTGATCGAATACGTCTCGACAGAGGAGCCTCGCCTGCGCAGGGTGAGGCTCCTCTTTCCTGGTGACGACGATGACCCCCGGACTCCTGATTTCGGTCGGCCAGCACTCCGACAAGGGTCGCAAGCCCCTCAACCAGGATTTTCACGGCGTCCTCATTCCAGAGGAGCCGCTGCTCAGCCTGAAGGGCATCGCCGCCGTCCTCGCCGACGGCATTTCGAGCAGCACGGTGAGCCAGATCGCCAGCGAGTCGGCGGTCAAGAGCTTCCTGATGGACTATTACTGCACGTCGGAATCCTGGACGGTGAAGACGTCTGCCCGCCGCGTGCTGGATGCCACCAATTCCTGGCTGCACGCGCAGACGCGCAAGAGTCAATACGCCTATGATCGCGACAAGGGCTATGTCTGCACCCTCACCGCCATGGTCATCAAGGCGACCACCGCGCATATCTTCCATGTCGGTGACTGCCGCGTCTACCGCGTCGCCGGTAAGGCGCTCGAGCAACTGACCGACGATCACCGGATCATCGTGTCGTCGGAGCAGACTTATCTCGGCCGCGCACTCGGCATCAATCCGCAGCTCGAGATCGACTATCAGGCCTTCGAGATCGAGGCGGGCGACACCTTTCTGCTGGCGACCGACGGCGCCTACGAATTCGTCGACGCGCGCTTCGTCACGAGCGCGCTGAACGAGCACGCAGGCGAGCTCGACGCGGCGGCCAAGGCCATCGTCGAGGAAGCCTACCGGCGCGGCAGCGACGACAACATCACGGTCCAGATCCTGCGCATCGATGCAGTGCCCCAGCGCGAGCCGGCCGGCATCTTCAATCAGACGTCCCAATTGCCGCTGCCTCCGCTGCCGGAACCGCGCGCGATCTTCGACGGCTACCGGATCATCCGCGAGATCCACGGCAGCAGCCGCAGTCATATCTACTTTGCCGTCGACACCGAGACCGAGGAGCCGGTCGCGCTCAAGCTGCCGTCGGTCGACCTGCGCGATAACGCCGCCTATCTCAAGCGCTTCCTGATGGAGGAATGGATCGCGCGCCGGATCGACAGCCCGCACGTGCTGAAGCCGCGGTCACAGTCGAGACGGCGCAGCTATCTCTACATCGCGACCGAATTCGTCGAAGGCCAGACCTTGAAGCAGTGGATGACCGACAATCCACGCCCCGATCTCGAAACCGTCCGCGGCCTGATCGAGCAGGTCGCCGCGGGCTTACGCGCCTTCCACCGCATGGAGATGCTGCATCAGGACCTCAGGCCGGACAACATCCTGATCGACAAGACCGGCACCGCCAAGATCATCGACTTCGGATCGGTCAGGGTGGCCGGCGTCGCGGAAGCGGCGCCGCGAGACGAGGCCGACGACATCCTGGGAACGGTCCAGTACACGGCGCCGGAGTACTTTCTCGGCGAAGGCGGCTCGCCGCGCTCCGACATGTTTTCGTTGGCTGTGATCTGCTACCAGATGCTGACGGGGAAGTTGCCCTATGGCACCCAGGTTGCCCGAATTCGGCGCAAGGCGGACGTGCGGCGACTTCAGTATCGCCCGGCCGACGAGGACCGCAATGTGCCGGCCTGGGTCGACGGCGCGCTCAGGCGCGCGCTACATCCCGATCCCTACAAGCGGCACGAGGATCTGTCCGAATTCGTCTACGAGCTCCGCACGCCCAATCCGGTCTATCTCGACACGCGGATCACGCCGCTTTTGGAGCGCAGTCCGCTGATGTTCTGGAAATTGACCACGGCGGCGCTCGCCTGCGCGGTCGTCGTGCTGCTGGCGATATTGCACGCGCGCTGATCAGGGGCGTGGCCTCGCAGGGCTCACCACGTGATCAGCGGAGACTGATGCAGCCATGCATCGGCGCGCACCTGATCCAGCACGAATTTTGCGACGTCTGCGCGCGCTATGCTGCCGCCATGGAAGTCCGAAAGACCCGTCAGGGCCCGCACCGAGCCGCGGCCGGGCTTGTTGTTCAGGGCGGAAGGAGGAACCAGGACCCCAGTCCAGCCCGCTGTCTCTGACGATGGCTTCCTGCCGGTTCTTGTCGGCGTACACCTTCTTCAGGAGGAGCGGAAAGATCACATTGTCGGCGAGAAAGCCGCCGTGCCCGGCGCCGTCGCCGGCGCCGATCCCCGTAATGCAAACCAGACGGGAGACATGTTTGGCCTTCACTCGCGCTCACGAGCGCGCGCGTCGCGCTCGAGAGAAGCGTTACCTTGCGGAACGGGCTTACCGGTGTACCCAGCGCACTGACGACGGCGTCACGGCCTTCGAGGGCTTCGAGCAAAACTGTTTCGTCGCGGGCGTCTCCTCGCCCCCGTGATGTCACTCGCCTTTTCGGCGGAACGCACCAGCACGGTGACCTCGTACCCCCGCGCCACCGCCTGGCTGACGATCAGCCGGCCGGTGGCGCCGGTGGCGCCAAGTACCAGTATCTTCGCTGCGCCCTCCGGATTCGCCGGAACGGCGCCGGTCGAAGCGATCATGATCGAATTCCTTGTGAGGATTGGGGCGTGCCGTATCGTCAGGCGGAGGCGGCGATCTCGGAGACGAAGTCGCGATAGGAGCGCAGGGGACGGCGCAGCAGCGCGGTCAGACGCTCGACGTCGCCGGCCTCGGGCACCATTCCCTCGGTGAGGAAACGCTCGCTCATCAGCCGCATGTCGAAGGCCATCCAGCTCGGCATGAACTGCCTGAGATTCTTCTCGAAGCCGGCGGTATCGTCGCCGGGATAGGCGATGGTGCGACCCAGAACCTCCGACCAGACGGCGGCGGCTTTCGCGCCGGTCAGCGTTTCGGGACCGACGAGATTGATGCGGTCGAGCGGCAGCGAGGCTGCGGCTCGCTCTCGACGGATCAGTTCGATGGCGGCGATCTCGCCGATGTCGCGTGCATCGATCATGGCGAGTCCCTTGCTCCCGATGGGCATCGGATAGATGCCGTATCCGGTCACCACGTCCTTGATCGTGACGTCGTTGTTCATGAAGTAAGCGGGGCGCAGGATGGTGGCGTTGAAGCCCATCTGCTCGATCATCCGCTCGACACCGAACTTGCCGGCAAAGTGCGGCACGTTCACGTAGAGATCGCTGTGGATCACCGAGAGGTAGACGACCCGCTCGACGCCGGCCTCGCGGGCCACGTTGAGCGCAATCAGCGCCTGCGTGAATTCATCCGGCACCACTGCGTTGAGCAGGAACAGGGTCGAGACTCCGCTAAACGCGCCGCGGAGCGCGTCGACATCGAGCAGGTCGCCCTGCACGACATTGACGCCTGTCGGGAGGTTTGCCTTTGCAGGATCGCGGGCGAGAGCACGGACATCGGCGCCGCGCTTGACGAGTTGTTCGACGACGTGGCGGCCAATGGTGCCGGTTGCGCCGGTAACGAGGATGGTCATGGGATCACTCCGGGTTGGGTGCAGAAGACACAAGGGAAATTAGTGATCCACATTTGAACCGATAGACGATATATGTAGACTGACCGTCTCACTGGTGGAACGATGGACCTGCTCGCACTCGCCGATTTCAACCTCGTCGCCCGACACGGCGGGTTCGGACGCGCCGCACGGGCCGCCGGGCGCCCGAAAGCCACCCTGTCCCGACGGGTCGCCGAGCTGGAGGCCGCGCTCGACCTGCGCCTGTTCGAGCGCGGCGCGCGCGCCCTGAAACTCACGCAGGAAGGACGCGCCCTTTACGAGCGGACGGGGGCATTGCTCGTCGAGCTCGACGAGACGGCCGCGGCAATCGCTTCGGGTGGGGACAGGCCGCGGGGTCGCCTGCGGATCAGCGCGCCTTTGCTGTTTTCGCAAACTGCAATGGGGAATCTCGCGGCCGGGTTCGCGCTCAGATATCCGGAGGTCCGTCTTGAGGTCACGACGGAAGATCGCTCCGTGGACATGGTGGAGGAAGGGTATGACCTCGTCATTCGGGTCAATCCGGCTCCGGACGAGAGCCTTGTGGGCCGGATCTTTCTGCGCGACCGGCTAGTGGTCGTGGCGAGCCCGGATTTGAAGCGACCGCGGGACGGTATCGCTGTGCCGGCTGTCATGCGCGGAGCGGGCGACCAGCTAACAACCTGGGAGGTGACGGTGCCAGGCGGACGATCGCGCATCACGGTTGATCCGGTCCTTCGCCTGTCATCGCTCGTCATGGTCCGCGATGCAGTCCGGGCGGGCGTCGGCGCCGCGCGCCTTCCCGTGTCACTGGTCAGTCACGACCTGGCTGCCGGCACGCTGGTGCATTGGGGCAACATCGACGGACCAGAGATCGCGTTGTGGACGCTCTATCCATCGCGGCGGCTCTTGAGCGCGCGCGTATCCGCCTTCCTCGACTTCATGAAAGAAGCCTTTCCGATGGGGACGCCTGACGAGTTGGCGGCCTTCATCGGGCGCTGAGAGGCGGCGCGCGCTGCTCGCGCCTGACCGTCAGGCCGGCTCCTCCGCCTTCGTCCCCAGCGGCTTCGGCGCCATACCGCCGCCCGGCTTGAGGTGGAATTCATAGCTCATCAGGTGCCACTGCCCGTTCGCCCTGGTGCCGTCGGGCATCTCAAGGTCGTTGCGCGGCTCGACCTTGGCCACCAGATCGTCCTTCACACCGAACACCACGTCGGAATCCAGGTATTTGTCGCCATCCATGAAGACGTGGGTGATCAGCGGCTCATAACCCTTTGCATTGACCAGGAAATGGACATGCGCCGGGCGCATCGGGTGGCGGTTGGTCTGCATGATCATCTCGCCGACCGGACCGTCGGTCGGGATAGGGTAGCTGCACGGCAGGATGGTGCGAAAGAAGAACCGGCCGTCGTCATCGGTGATGAAGCGCGCCCGCGCTGAGGCGCCGACCTCGTCATAGTTCGGCTTCTGTGAATCGTAGAAGCCGTCATCGTCGGCATGCCAGACGTCGACGGGGACATTCGCGAGCGGCTTGCCCTTGAGATCGGTGACGCGGCTCTGCACGAACATCCGTTCGCCGGTCTGATTGTTCGGCGAGATGTCGGTGCCGTGCGCGGTCACCTTGTGCTCGCCGACGTAGAACGGGCCGAGCACCGTGGTCTGGGTGGCGCCCTCGCGGTCGCGGTGATTGACTGCGTCGACCAGCATGGAGACGCCGAGCACGTCGGATAGCAGGATGAACTCCTGGCGGGTGTCGGTGCATTTCTGGCCGGTGCGGGTCAGGAAATCGATGGCGTATTCCCACTCCTCGAAGGTGAGACCGGTCTTGCTCACGTAATCGTGCAGCGACTTCACCAATTCCTGGAGCAGGAATTTCGCGCGCGGGTCGGGTGTCTGGTCAAAGCTCCGGACGACGGCTTCGGTGAGCTCGGTCTCGTTGAACTGGGTCATGGTGCGTTTGCCTGCGTTTTCTCGTTGGCCCGTTGGGATCTCTTGGGCTGCTTGGAGGCGTTCCAGGTTGGAGCCTACACTAACCGGCCGCCCGGCGTTAAGCGCGACCAGCTTGGAATGAGCCCGCCATTTCGGCTATCAACGGAGCGACAAAAACTGCCCGGAGGAACAGATGCTCGCGCCCACACCCGCCTCGCCCGAATGCGTCGGCATGTCTAAGACCGCACTGGACCGCGTCGATACGCATCTGAAGAACCGGTACATCGACGCGGGCCGGTTCCCCGGCGCGCATCTCCTCGTCTACCGCCGCGGCAAGGTCGCACACAGCTCGGTTCAGGGCCTTGCCGACGTCGAGCGCAAAGTGCCGGTCAAGGACGACACCATCTACCGCATCTATTCCATGACGAAGCCGCTCACCAGCATCGCCTTCATGATGCTGGTCGAGCAAGGTCTCGTCGCGATCGACGAGCCTGTCGCCAAGTACATTCCGGAATGGAAGGATCTCGGCGTATTCGTCGCCGGCACCTACCCGGCCTTCCTGACCCGGCCGCCGTCCCGGCCGATGCTGATCGTCGACCTCCTGCGCCATACTTCCGGCCTCACCTACGGCTTCCAGCAGCGCTCCAATGTTGATGCCGCCTATCGCGCCGAGAAGATCGGGGAGGTCGAGAAGTCCGGCACGCTCCAGACCATGATCGAGAGCCTTGCAAAGATCCCGCTGGAGTTCTCGCCGGGCGAGGCCTGGACCTACTCGGTCGCGACCGACGTGCTCGGCTATCTCGTCGCCAAGATTTCAGGCATGCCGTTCGAGCAGTTCCTGAAAGCGCGCATCCTCGATCCACTCGGCATGACCGACACCGACTTCCACGTGCCAGCCTCGAAGGCGCATCGTTTCGCGGCCTGCTATTCCGCCGATCCAGGCGGCGGAATGACGTTCCATGCCGGCCAGCGGCGCGAGGGCCTGACGCTCCAGGATGATCCGGCAACCAGCTCGTTCCTGTCGCCGCCCTCCTTCATCTCCGGCGGCGGCGGGCTGTGCTCGACGGTCGCCGATTATCTCACCTTCTGCCGCGCGCTGCTCAACGGTGGCGAGCTCGGCGGCGTCAGGCTGATCGGGCCGAAGACGCTGGCGCTGATGACGAGCAACCACATTCCGGGCGGACGCTTCCTGCCCGAGGTGTCACGCTCGCTGTTTTCGGAAGCTGCCTATAACGGAATCGGCTTCGGCCTTGGCTTTGCCGTGACCATGCGCCCGGCCGACACGCTGATCGCCGGCAGCCCCGGCGAATACAATTGGGGCGGCGCGGCGACGACCTCGTTCTGGATCGACCCCGCCGAAGAGCTGATCACGATCTTCATGACGCAGGTATTGCCCTCGAGCGCCTATCCGATCCGTCGCGAGCTGCGCAGCATGGTCTACGCCGCGATCACCGAGAGCAATCTGTAAGGGATGGAATGGATCCCGCGGCCTTGGCCGCGGGATCGCGCCATCAGACGCTCATTTGAGCATCTCCGGCACGATCAGACGCGGCAAGAACAGCGACACGCTCGGCCAAACGATGAGCGCCGCCAGCACGAGCAGCATCGGAATCAGCATGATCACCGTGTCCTTCAGAGCATAACGCAGCCGCACGCCCGCGATCGAACAGGCGATCATCAGACATAGACCATAGGGCGGCGTCACCAGTCCGAAGGCCAGCGAGACGATGGAGATGATCGCGAACTGGACCGGATGGAGGTCGACGGATTTAGCCAGCGGCTCCAGCACCGTGCCGACGATGATGATCGCCGGGATGGCGTCGAGGAAGCAGCCCACCACCAGGAAGCAGAAGGCGATGAAGAAGCCGGCCCCGACGCTGCCCATGCCCCATGTCGAGACGTTGGCCAGCAGCTCTTGCGGGATCCTGTAATAGGCAAGCAGCCAGCCAAACGCGCTCGCGGTGCCGACGCAAAACAGCGCCACGCCGGAAAGGCGCCCGGTATCGAGCAGGGCCTTGTATAATTCGCGCGGGCCTGTCTCGCGATAGAAGAACGCCGAGAGCGCGACGGAATAGAGCACCGCGACGCAGGCGGACTCGGTTGCAGTGAACCACCCGAGCAGAATGCCGCCGACGATGATGAACGGAGTCATCAGCGCTGGTATCGACCGCCAAATGGCGCATCGCATCTCGACCCAGGTCGCCTTCGGATAGGTCGGGTAGCCGCGGCGCACGGCATAGACGTGCACCGTTGCCATCTGCGCGCCCGCGATCAGCAGGCCCGGCACGATGCCGGCCAGATACATCGCCGCGATCGAGGTCGAGATCAGCCCGCCCCAGACGATCATGAGGATCGACGGCGGGATGATGACAGCCAGCACCGCAGAAACCGCGGTGATGGCGATGGAAAAGGAGAGATCGTAGCCTTCCTTGGTCTGTGCATCGATGAAGATCTTTGATTGGCTCGCCGCGTCGGCGGTGGAGGACCCGGAGATTCCTGCAAAGAACACCGACAGCACGACGTTGATCTGCGCCAGGGATCCCGGCCAGTGCCCGACCAACGATCGCGATAGCGCCACCAGGCGGTCGGTGATGCCGCCGATGCTCATCAGATTCGCCGTCAGCAGGAAAAACGGGACCGCGAGCAGGATGAATGAATTGTACGCGTTGAAGGTCTCCTGCGCGAGCGTCATCAGTGACAGGTGCGGCTCGATCAGCAGGATCGGCACGCAGGCAAGGCCGAGCGCGAAAGCGACCGGCACGCGCACGATGAGCAGGCCGATGAAAACCCCGAACAGCACCATCGCGGCCTGTCCAGCAGAGAGTACATTGCCGCTCATCGCCCCGCCCCAACCAGAACGCGCATTTCATCAATGATCTGTTCGCCTGCAAAGACGATCCACGTCGCGCCGGTCACGGGCCAGGCAATGTGAATCAACCAAAGCGGCAGATCGGCCAATTCCGAAGTTCTGTTCCAGGCGAAGCGGGTAAACTCCATGCCGGCCAATAGGAACACCAGCGCCAATGCCAGCACGCCGAGACGGGCGAGGATCCGCACCGCGGCCTCCGATCGCCGCGACAGATTGGGCCACACGTCGACCTCAAAATGCTGCGCTTCCCGCACACCGACCATGGCCCCGATCATGATCGTCCAGATGAAGAGAAACCGCGCCATCTCCTCCGTCCAGATGTAGGAAGGAATGAAGGGCGTGTAGCGCGAGATGATTTGCAGCGTGACCGGAAGAACCAGGATACCGACGCTGGCGGCCAGCAGGAATTCCAGCAGCTTCCCATAGGCCGCCGTGACGCGACGCCACAACGACGGTGTGGACGGGACGGGCATTTCAGACATTGGGGCTCCCTGCGGCAGTTCATCCGCCTTCCGGGCAAGAAGCGGGGCCTGCCCGGACTAATGTCGGCGGACAGAGCGACCTCAGACGACGTTGATCTTCTCGAAAATGGCTTCGGCACCAATTTCCTTGGCGTAGGTGGCCATCACGGGATCGGCGAGCTTCTTCATGGCGTCGCGCTCCTCGAAGGGAACGCGCTTGAGCTTGCCGGCCTTCTCGAGCGTGTCGAGCTTGACGACCTCTTCGCTCGACTCGAGCTGACGGCCGTAGTCGCCTGCCTCCTTGCCGGCCTTCATGATCGCGTCCTGCAGATCCTTCGGCAAGGTCTTCAGCGTCTTCACCGAGAAGCAGATCGGCCGGATCGACACCGCGTGCTGCGTCAGGCTGAGATGCGGGGCCACTTCATAGAACTTCATCGCTTCGACGCCGGCCGCCTCGTTTTCGCCGGCCGATATCACACCATTCTGAATCGCGTTGTAGATCTCGTTATAGGCGATCACCGTCGGGCTCATGCCGACCGCCGCAAACGTCTTCGACCAGATCGGCGCGCCCTGCACGCGAACCTTGAGACCCCTAAGATCGGCGAGATTCTTGAGCGGCTTGTTGGCGAAGATGTTGCGGATGCCACCGCCGGCATAACCGATCAGAACGACCTCGGCCTTCGCCGCGACCTCGTCGGCGATCGGTGTCAGGATATTGGCCTCGACGACCTTGTTCATGTGCTCGATGCCCTTGAACACGAAGGGCGCATCGATGAATGGGGCCGCCTTGGCGAAGGTCGACATATGGGCCGGCGAGACGATGCCGTAATCGACCGCCTTGCCCTGCGACATATACTCGAAATATTGCTTCTCGAGGCCGAGCGAGGAGTTCTTGTGCAGCGTGAAGTTGACGGGCTTGCCGTAGTACTTCCTCACCAGCTCCTCGAACCGGATCAGCGCCCGGTTGAAGGCATGATCGTCGTTGAACTGGACGGCGCCGTTCAGCGTGATCGGTGCTTGCGCCCTGAGGATCGACGGCATGCCGATCGTAGCCGCCGCAGCGGTCGCACCGATACCAGCGAGAAATGACCTTCGCTTCATCGTCTCCCCTCCCTTTGATGCTCCGCCCCTGTGGCCGGGGCGTGAGCGCGGCCGGCTTACGGCCGGCGTTCGGGGAGCGTATGAAAAACTACGGCGGGACGGAAGTCATTTCGCGTACGTTGTCGCTCCTCTTCGTCGCAGAGCTGCGCCTGCGCGATCTGTTGCACTGCAACTCGCGTTCCTGCTGGCGCAAGGCCGCATGCGCCACTTCCGGCTCTCGTAAAAGCGGAAGGCTTGCGGGCCTGTGCGCTGCACGCAGAGGTCCGCCCGCCTCCCGCGAGAGGCCTAGTGCATGTGGCCAATCAGATAGATGCCGCCGCCGATCACAACGATCGCCGGCACGGCCCAGAGAATAAATACGGGCATCAACACTCTCCCTAATTGGATGTGCAGACCTTGACGGTCTTCATGCTGCTCTCAGCCTCGGTACGCGTCTTGTAGACCGTGCCCGAAGGGCTGACGACGGTCATGGAGGCGTCTGTCGGCTTCTTATCGACGACAGTGCACTTCTTGGTCTTGACGTCCTGGACGACGTAGAACTCGTCGGCCGCGAACGCTGGCATGGAGAAAGCAGCAACCATCAGTGCTGCGGTCGCAATCTTCAGCTTCATGTTTTCCTCCTCCAACTTCCGGGCAGTTTGGCCCGGTCAATTTACAACGGGAAAAAGCGGCAACTTGTTCCCTGGGCTGGGAACCTCGCTCACCCCAAGTTGTTGGTGGCACACTTAATTCTTTTGAGGAGAACGAGATGAAAAAACTGTTCCTGCTGTCCGCTGCGGCGGTCCTGATTTCGACCAGCGCTTTCGCGCAGTCCACTGTGGTGACCACCACCGGAACCGGTCACGCGGCGACAGTTCAGATCGAGCCGCAATACCGGACCAAGATCAAATCCTACATCACCGAGCACCGCGTCCGTCCGGTGACGACGAAGGAAAAGATTGTCGTCGGCGCGACGGTGCCGGGTGACGTCGAGCTTGAGGCCGTTCCGGCGGATTGGGGGCCGTCGCTGACGAAGTACCGCTATGTCTATTTCGGCGATCGCGTGATGCTGGTGGATCCGGGTTCACGCACGGTCGTTCAGGAAATCGATTGATCACGACGTGACCTCCGGCGGCTGTCGCCAGCGGCGGCCGCCCACTTGGAGTTGACCGCATGAAATCGCATCGAGAGGCCCGGATCGCCGGGCTCAGTCTGGCGGCTGTCTACGCCACGTGCCTGCTATTGACCGCGATCGCGATGATCTGACCCCCGCCCCGGCTGCATCCCAAAATCTCCCGGCCTGCTCGCGGATGCGAAAAATCGTGGCGCCGGAGAAGTGCTGCCCTTATGGTCTTGCCAAAACCATAATCTAGCGCCGCTGCGCTGGAATCGGGACGCCCGCGTTTGTCAAAGCTTACCCTGCCGGTCCGGCTCGCTCTCCTGGTCGCGGGAACGATGTTGCCGCTGATCATTTTCGCGGTCGGCATCGCCGTCTACAATTACAAGCAGGATCGAACTGACGCGACCAGCCGCGTGCTGGAGAACGTGCGCAGCATGCGCCTTGTGCTGGACTCCGAAGTGCAGCGGATGACCGGCGGCCTGCAGGTCCTGGCGCTGACGAATTCGCTGCGCAACGACGACTTCCAGAACTTCCGCCGCATCGCGCTCGGCTTCCTCGACCAGTATGGCAAGGGCGGTCTCGTGTTGATCTCCGACCGCAAGGGCCGGCTGTTGTTCTCCTCGACGACGGACGACATCGCGAGCCTGCCGCGGCGCGGCAATCTGGAGATCATCGAAAAGGTATTCGCAACCAGGTCGCCGCAATATTCCGACCTGTTCACCGGCGCGATCAACGGGCGGCAGGTGCTCACCGTCGAGGTCCCGGTATTGCGCGATGGCGAGGTGATCTACGATCTCTGCTTCAGCCCGCCGATCAGCATCTTTCAGGAGCTGCTGGAGAAGCAGCGCCCCGACCGGCTTTGGACAGTGGCCCTGCTCGACACCAAGGCCGTCGTATTCGCGCGCGCACCGAACCCTGCCGAGACGGTCGGCAAGCAGGCTTCCGGCGCGCTATACGATGCGATGTCTCGGACGTCGGAGGCAGCCCTTTCGACCGTTTCGCTCGACGGGATCGCGCTCTCCTCAGCTTTTACCAGGTCGCACCTAACCGGTTGGACGGTCGTGGCTGGCGTCGCCGAGAGCTCGTTGATCGCGCCGCTCTGGCACAACATCGCCATCACCAGCCTGATCGGCGGCATCCTGCTGCTGACCGGCCTGACCTTCGCAGTCAGGATGGCGACCACGATTGCGCGCGGTGAGATGCTGCACAATCTGCTGATTGAGGAGCTCAACCACCGGGTCAAGAACACGCTGGCCCTGATGCAGGCGATCGCGGTGCAGACCTTCCGCAGCGCCAGCCGGGACGAGCGGACCAAGTTCGAGGGACGGCTCGGCGCGCTGGCCGAAGCGCACAATCTCTTGAGCCAGGAGAAGTGGGCGGGCTCGGAGCTGAGAGGCGTTATTGCCCGCGCAATTCAGCCGTTCCTGCTCGCCAAGCCCGACCGCATCCGCATGGCCGGCCCGGCTGTGCCGCTGTCGCCGCGGCTCGCCGTGGTGCTGTCGATGATCGTGCACGAGATCGCCACCAACGCCGCGAAATACGGCGCGCTGTCCAACGAGACCGGCCGGGTGACCCTGGACTGGGAGGTCATCGCCGATGCGCCGAAGCCGCGGCTGCGGCTGATCTGGACCGAGATCGGCGGACCGCCGGTGACGGCCCCAGTGCAACGCGGCTTCGGCTCGCGCCTGATCGAGCGCAGCGCGCGCGACCAGCTCGGCGGCGAGGCAACCGTCGACTTCCTGCCGCGCGGCGTCGTCTGCACGGTGACGTGCGCGCTGGATGAGATGCGGTGAACGGAATGAAGGGGCATCGGCGATGAGAATCAACCATGTGCAGATCCTCGAAGCAAAAGCTTTCGCCGCCTGGCGGGCGTCCTCGCTCTGTTGATCAGAGCGTTGCGACCCCTGCTGAGAAGCGCGAAAACGAAAACGCTCGGATCGTACAAACTCCGTAGCGTCTTTGCTTCGTCTCAGCGCCGTCTTCATGTTCACAGAGCTGATGTCAGGCTTTCATCAGTCGGGCGGTTGCCTGACCTGCAGCGAGAAATAGCCAATCTACCCGATCGTCTGCAACGCCGGGAACGTCTCCAGCAGCCAGATGCTCACGTTCGACACCGCGCCGGTGAGGAAGCCGATGCCGGTGATCACCATCAATACGCCCATGGCGCGCTCGACGTTGACGAGCTGGCCCTTCATCCGTGCGAACAGCGCGGAGAACTGCTCGATCATCAGGGCGGCGATCAAGAAGGGAATGCCGAGGCCCGCGGAATAGACAGCGAGCAGGCCCGCGCCCTTGGTGACCGTCGCTTCGGCCGCGGCAATCGACAGGATCGCGGCGAGGATCGGGCCGATGCAGGGCGTCCAGCCGAACGCAAAGGCGAGCCCCATGATGTAGGCGCCCCAGAGCCCGACGGGCTTCGGGATCGGCAGCCGGCCCTCGCGCATCAACAGGCCGATCCGCGTCAGTCCCAGGAAGTGCAGGCCCATGATGATGATGACGATGCCTGCGAGAATCGACAGCTCGGCCGACCAGGCGCGGATCAGGCCTCCGATCAGCGAGGCACTGGCACCGAGCGCCACGAACACGGTCGAGAAGCCAAGCACGAACAGGAGTGCCGACATCATGATCGCGCGCTTGGACGCCGCGGCCGGCTGGTCGCTTTCGACATGCTCGATCGTGGCGCCCGTAAGATAGATCAGATAGGGCGGGACCAAAGGCAGGACGCACGGCGAGAGGAAGCTGACCAGGCCGGCAATCAGCGCCGCCGGAATCGAAACATTTTGCATGATGCAGTCGGAGCCATCTCAGGCCCGGCACGAGGCGCGGGGAACGCGCGCGGACCGGAGCGAACCGGCTCTGGTGTAACCGATGGCTAAGAATGCGCAACAGAGGTGCGCGAAATCCAGGGCTCCTCCCGATGCCGCCCCTGATCACAGATGCGGCATCGGGATGCGCTCAAATCTCGCCGAAAAGCGAGACTCGGCGGCGCGGCTACTTCACCACGCGGAGCAGCGGACGCCGGGGCTGGACCTGCGTCTGCTTGGAAGGGGACGGCGGTTCGCTCGCAGCGCTCCGCAGCATTTCGTCGCACAATGCCTTGAGATCGGCATCGTCAATGCCTTTTAGCTTCATCCTGACGTCGAGAATGACAATGGACAGCAGCTCGGCCGACTCGCGGCTGTTGCTCGCATTGAGAACCCTGCGGCACTCCTCGAGCGTTTCCAGCACCGACTGCAAATGTTCGTCTGAATGCGACACCGGCGTTCTTTCCGTTAAATCGGCCTGCGAGACGTGGTTGTGACGACCCCTTCGGCCCCCGTGGAGCGACAAGGATAACATGAGGCCTCTGAGCCTCTGAACACGATTTCAGTGTGTCTCTGCGGTGAAACCGCGGTTCCCGCCAACATCGTCCCACGACGCCACCGGCAACCATCGGAGCGATCCGGGACCAAACGTCTGGTGTGCAGCGATTGATCCATCCGGGACGATGGCAACGGCTCGCGCGCATGAACGTCCATTGCGGACAGCTCCGACAATCCCGCAGCCATCTCAAGGCTCGCAACGGAACTCACGCAATGACCCCTCAAACGAGCAACAGTCTGCCCGATTCCAACCCCGGCAGCACTCAAATACCGCTCGCGTCGCAGTAAGGATGACGTTCAAAACTCATCACCCCGCAACCCGCCGTGGTTGTAGTTTGCGCCAGATTCTGCCAGTTTAGCAAACCGAAGGGAATTGTATGCACTCCTTGGCGGAAAGGGGCGTTCCGCTGGAAGAACGCCCAAAAACAAATATCAGCGGCCTCTCCGATTGGGACGCGGCCCGCATATTCCTGGAAGTCGTCCGATGTGGAAGTTTCCGCTCGGCGGCCGAACGCCTGTCGCTGTCGATCAACGCCGTCCGTCGCCGGATCGATGATTTCGAGCGTCAGACCGGCACCACCCTGTTCACCCGCGACGTCCACGGCACCCATCTGACCGACGAAGGTGCGACGGTGGTCTCCGCCGTCGAGCGCATGGAGGCGGCGGCCTTCGACGTGCTGCGGACCAGCGATTCGACGGCCAATGCCCTGTCCGGCGAAGTCCGCGTCGCCGTCACCGAGGGACTAGGGACGTTCTGGCTCGCACCGCGGCTGGTTGAATTCCAGCAAGCCTATCCGAAGATCCTGGTCGACCTGCATTGCGCGATGCGTTCGGCCGACGTCTCCCGCCACGAGGCCGACGTCGCCATCCATCTGTCGCGTCCCTCGGCCCTCGACGTCAAGCTGGTGCGGCTCGGCCGTATGCATCTGATGTTCTGGGCCTCGGAGAAATACATCGCAAAACATGGCGCGCCGCGCTCGGCAGCTGAATTGATCAAGCACCGCTTGGTGCTCCAATTCGCCGACCAGCTCGCCGCCAAGGAATCTTTCGAGAGTTTCTTCCCGGGCGTGTCGGAGCGTGACCTTCTGGTCATGAAGACCAACGTCTCGAGCGCTAACTACTGGGCGGTCGCGAATGGCGCCGGAATCGGCGTATTTCCGAGCTACGCCATTGCGCTTGGCGGGAAGTTGATTCCACTGGAGGTCGAGCTGAACCGACCGCTGGACATCTGGCTGTCCTACCATCCCGGTAGCGGCCGGATTCCGCGCGTGCGGCACATGATTGACTGGCTGATCGAGGCTTTCAATCCGGCTCGCTTCCCGTGGTTTAAGGAAGAGTTCGTGCATCCGCATGAATTCAACGACTCGTATATGGGCGAACCCCTGACCCAGCTCTTCGGGGGATTTTCAACCGAAGAACAACGGTGAGAAGTATGAAAACAGCGGCGAAGAGAATGAAGCAGCGCAGTGCCGGCAAGCCGGACATTGAGCTTGGCAAGCGGATCCGTCTGCGGCGCGTCGAGATGAAGATCTCGCAGGCCGAGCTCGGCGAGAAGCTTGGCGTCAGCTTCCAGCAGGTCCAGAAATACGAGAAGGGCGTCAATCGCGTCGGTGCGGCGCGGCTTCAGCAGATCGCCACCGCCCTCGACGTGCCTGTGACCTTCTTCTATGACGGCGACAACAAGGCGCGCGAAGTGGAGAGCCTGCTCTTCCTCGACAGCGCCTTCAGCCTCCGGCTGCTGCGCGCCTACAGCAAGATCAAGGACCAGACGGTGCAGCGTCAGCTCGTCTCGCTGATGGAATCGATCGCAGCGAACGAAGCCTGATTCGATCGACGCTCTGGCCTCAACGGCCGATGTTCAATCCGTCGCGTCACGGGGCGCGGCCGGATTGAACGAGCGGATTGGCTGTATCTGAGCCCGCGCGGGGTGCGCGCGGCCTTCTCGGGGCGGCATGACCGCTCCTTTTTCATGCAATTACTGCCACTCGCCCGCGGGTTTTGCTGCCCCCTCGCCGCGCCATGCGATCGCAGCACAGGCGGATGCAATACACCTCGCCCTACCCGGTTGACCGCGGCGGCGCCCGCGCCGCACATTGCCTCGCCAACGACAGCGAGCGCGCGATGTCCGACATGACCGACACGACAGAAACCGCTTACGCCGACCGCAAGATCCTCAAGCACACGACCGGCGGCGTCGGCGTGATCACCTTCAACAATCCCGACAAACGCAACGCGATGTCGCTGGAGATGTGGGAGGGATTTGGCGAGGCGCTGACCAGCCTGCGCGACGACGAGACCGTGCGCGTCGTGATCCTCCGCGGTGCCGGCGGCAAGGCGTTCGTGTCGGGCGCGGACATCAGCCAGTTCGAGAAGACGCGGCACAACGCGGCGGCGTCCGAGGAGTACGCCAAGCGCAGCGCCGCCCAGCGCGCGCTGCTCGCTGATTATCCCAAGCCGACCATCGCCTGCATCCAGGGTTTTTGCCTCGGCGGCGGCATGCAGGTCGCGATGCTTGCCGACATCCGCATCGCCTCGCACGACAGCCAGTTCGGCATTCCCGCGGCCAGGCTCGGCATCGCCTATGGCTATGAAGGCTTGCGGCACCTGGTGTCGCTGGTCGGCCCGTCCTGGGCGCGCCTGTTGATGTACACGGGCATGCGCATCGATTCCTCCGAGGCGCTGCGCATCGGCCTCGTCGAGCGCGTGATCCCCGACGATCAACTCTGGGGCGAGACCATGGGAATCGCGCAGACCATTTCCGAAAACGCGCCGCTCGCAATCAAGGCCGCCAAGATCACCATCGCGCAAGTTCTGAAGGACGAGAGCCAGCGCGACATGGACACGATCAAGACGATCGGTAACGCCTGCATGGACTCCCAGGATTTTCGTGAGGGCCGGCAGGCCTTCATGGAAAAGCGCAGGCCCAAGTTCCAGGGGCGCTGAAGCTGAACCGACGTTCAGGAAGATTAAATTCCTCGCGCTTTTCAATGCATCAGCAACCAGTTGATCTGTCGAAAGTTCTCCCGCCACCAATGAGGGAGATTGCGATGACACTCAAATTTGCTGTGCTTGGTCTGGCTGCCTTGGGCGGTGCGGCGCTCGCCTCGGGCCCCGCGCTCGCGGCAATGCCGAACGGCATTCCGCAGGCGGACAAGATTGCGAGCGGCCCGGCCGCTGAAGTCGAACAGGTGCGCTGGGTCTGTAACCCCTGGGGCCGCTGCTGGTGGCGTCCGAACTATTACCGCGCCTACGGTTTTTACGGCGGTCCGCGCTTCTACGGTCCGCGTCCGTGGGGCTGGCGTCACCACCACTGGCGCCGCTGGTGAACGACAAAGGGGCCCCAAGGGGGCCCTTTCTTTGGCTACAGCGCCGCGAGCACCGCTTTCGTAATGTCCGCCGTGCCGTTGCTGCCGCCGAACTCCATCGGCTTGATGCCGCCGGCATAGACCTGGTCCACCGCACGCTCGATCGTCTCGCCGGCCTCAGCCGCGCTCTCGATGCCGTGCTTGTCGGCGAGCCAGTCCAGCATCATCGCCGCCGACAGGATCATGCCGGTGGGATTGGCCTTGCCCTGCCCCATAATGTCGGGCGCGGTACCGTGGCAGGGCTGGAACACCGCGTACTTGTCGCCGATATCGGCCGACGGCGCCATGCCGAGGCCGCCGATCAGGCTCGCGGTGATGTCGGAGACGATGTCGCCGAACATGTTCTCCATCACCATCACGTCGAAATCCCAGGGACGCTTCACCAGCATCGCCGAGCAGGCATCGACATAGAGCCGGTCGGTCTTCACCTCCGGATGCGTCTTGGCGATCTCGTCGAAGATGCCGCGGAAGAAGGCAAAAGCCTTAAACACGTTCGCCTTGTCGACGCAGGTGAGTGCACCGGGCTTGCCGCGCGCCCTGCGCCGCTCGGCAAGGCGAAACGAAAACTCGAACAGTCGCTCGGACGTCTTGCGCGTGATCACCATGGTCTCGCGCGCGTCCTCATGGGTGACGATGCCCTTGCCCATCGAGGCGAACAGGCCTTCGGTCGACTCCCTGATCACGACGAGATCGATGCCGCGTTGCTCGGCGCCGACGATCGGGCTCGGCACGCCCGGAATGAGCCGCGCCGGACGCACGCCGGCATAGAGATCGAAGATGAAGCGCAGCTCGATCTGCGGCGCAATCTCGGTGTTGTCGGGGTAGCGCACCGACGGCAGCCCGCAGGCACCGAGCAGGATCGCGTCCGCCTCCTCGCACAGCTTGATCGTGGTGTCGGGCATCGACTTTCCGGTCGCGAGATAATTGTTGGCGCCGGCCGGGGCCTCCGTGAAGCGGAAGCTCAAATCCGATTTCTGCTCGATCCTGCGCAGCACCTCGATCGCCGGCGCCATGACTTCGGGTCCGATGCCGTCACCGGCCAGCACGGCAATGTGGAAGGCGTTATTTGCGGACATGGACGTTCCTGATCCAGGGATGTCATTCCGGGGCGGTCCGCAGGACCGAACCCGGAATCTCGAGGTTCCGGGTTCGATGCTTTGCATCGCCCCGGAACGACGATGTGAAACTACGGCGTCAGCACGGTGCGCCCGACCACCGCGCCCTGCTGCAATTGCACCAGCGCGTCGTTGGCCCTGGCGAGCGGCAGCGGCGTCACCGGGATCGGTGGCACTTTCTTCGTTCGCACCAGATCGAGCAATTCCTGCGTCTCGCGCAAATTGCCGACATAGCTGCCCTGGATCGTCACGGCCTTGATCGGAATCAGCGGCAGCGCCCAGGTCGCGCCGCCGCCGAACAGGCCGACGATGACGAGCTTGCCGCCCTTGGTCAGGCAGTCGAAGCCGAGCTGCGTCGTCGCGGCGTTGCCGACGAGGTCGATCACGGCGCGGATCGGACCGCCCGCCTTCTTGGCGAGTTGCTCCAGCGCATCCGACGCCTTGGGATCGACGGTCGCGAGCGCACCGGCCTTTTCCGCCGCCTCGCGCTTCTTCGCATCGATGTCGATCATGATCGCGCCCTTGCCGCCCATCGCTTTCAAGAGCGACAGCGCCATCAGGCCAAGGCCGCCGGCGCCGAACATCACGATCGGCGTATCGAAATGCTGCTCGACTTTCTTCAGCGCGCTGTAGGTGGTGACGCCCGAGCAGGCGTAGGGGGCGGTTGTCGCGGGATCGAGCCCCCGGAGATTGAGCAGATAGCGCGGATGCGGCACCAGCATGTGATCGGCATAACCGCCATCGCAATAGACGCCGAGCGAGCGCGGCGTCAGGCACATGTTCTCGTCGCCGCCGAGGCAGGTGGCGCATTTGCCGCAACCAATCCAGGGATAGACCAGGCCGACATCGCCGAGCTTGAGGTCGCCCTGGTCGGTCGGCTTCACGTCGGGACCGAACGCCAAAATTTCGCCGACCGTCTCGTGGCCCATCGTCAGCGGCAAATTGATGCCACGGTCCTTCAGCGACAGCGGCTTACGACCGTGACCGAGATCGTAGCCGCCCTCCCAGATGTGAAGGTCGCTGTGGCAGACGCCGGCCGCCTTGACCTTGATCAGAACCTGGGTACCCGACGGCTGCGGCGTGGGCTCGTCGAACTCCTGCAGCGGCGCCTTGAAATCGGCGACCTTGAAGCTCTTCATCGACATCCTCCCGGCATGTTCTTGTTGTCGCGCCACCATGCCATGGCCGACGCGACGAGACAAACCCCGAAGTCGTCTTAGTTTAGGCCAGCGGATGATGGCAAGCCGCGAACTGGCCGATTGCGACCTCGCGCAACTCCGGTATCTGCGCGCTGCATTGCTGATCGGCGCGCGGACAGCGGGTGCGGAAGCGGCAGCCGGACGGCGGCGCAATCGGCGATGGCGGCTCGCCGGTCGCCACACTCTCGGCGGGACGCACGTCCGGATCCGGCACCGGGATCGCCCGCAACAGCAGGTCCGTGTAGGGATGCGCAGGCCTTGCGAACAATTGCTCCGACGGCCCGACCTCGCAGAGCCGGCCGAGATACATCACCGCGACACGGTCGCTGACCGCTTTGACCACCGCGAGATCATGCGCGATGAACAGCAGCGTCAGGCCGAAGCGCGCTTTCATCTCCTCCAGCAGATTGAGAATCTGCGCGCGGATGGAGACGTCGAGCGCCGAGACGGGCTCGTCACAGACGATGAACTCAGGATTGAGCACCAGCGACCGCGCGATGCAGATGCGCTGGCACTGCCCGCCGGAGAATTCATGCGGCAAACGGCCCGCCACGATATCGGGATCGAGCCCGACCGCGACGAGCACCTCGTGAACGCGCCGCTTGCGCTCGGCAGCATCCTTGACGCCGGCGATGATCAGCGGCTCGGCGACGATGTCGCCGATACGCCGGCGCGGGTTGAGCGAGGCGATCGGATCCTGGAAGATCAGCTGCACGCGGCGGCGCATCTTGCGCAGCGCCTCGCCCTCCATCGCCGTCAGATCCTGGCCGTCGAACATCACGCGCCCGGACCTGGCGCGACGCAATTGCAGGACCGCACGCCCCAGCGTCGACTTGCCGCAGCCGGATTCACCGACCAGCCCCAGCGTCTCGCCGCGCGCGACCTCGAAGCTGACACCGGAGACGGCATGCACCGTCTTGTTGCCGAGACCATATTCGACGACGAGATTGTCGACGTTCAGCAGCGGCTCGGGGCGCACGGCAAGCTGCATCATGCGCCGATCCCCTCGGCCATCCGGATCGGATAGAAGCAGGCATAGAGATGCTCCGGCATCTCCGCGCCCTTCAGTTCGGGCTTGGCCTCGTGACAGCGCCCTGCGGCATAGCGGCAGCGCGGCGCAAAGGAGCAGCCACGCAGCGGCCGTGTCGGGTCCGGCGGACGGCCGGAGATCGCAGGCAGCAGCGTATGCGGCGCGGTGTCCAACTTCGGAATCGCCGCCAGCAGCGCCTCGGTGTAGGGCATATGCATGCGCTTGAACAGCGCCGACGTCGGTGCGCGCTCCACCACCCTGCCCGCATACATCACGGCGACCTCGTCGGCCCGGCCGGCGACCACGCCGAGATCATGGGTGATGATGATCATCGCCATGTGACGGCGGCGCTGCTCGCGCGCCAGGAGATCGAGAATCTGCGCCTGGATGGTCACGTCGAGTGCCGTGGTGGGCTCGTCCGCGATCAGCAGCTTCGGTTCGCAGGACAGCGCGATCGCGATCGCGATGCGCTGGCGCATGCCGCCGGAGCATTGATGCGGGTATTGCGCGAGCCGCTGCTCCGGTGCCGGAATGCCAACGGCCGCCAGCAGCTCAATGCTGCGCTTCCGTGCCGCCGCGGCATCCAGCTCGAGATGCTCCTGGATCGTCTCCATCAGCTGGGTGCCGATGGTGAGCACCGGATTGAGCGAGGTCATCGGATCCTGGAACACGACCGCCAGATCGCGCCCACGCAAGCGCCGCAGCCGTTCCGCATCGAGCCGCACCAGATCCTCGCCGTCGAATATCACCCGGCCGGTGAGCTTCGCCTTCTTCGGCAGCAGCTGGAGCACCGCGCGCGACAGCATGGTCTTGCCGCAGCCAGACTCACCGACGATGCCGAGCGTGCGGCCGGCCGCCAGCGACAGGTCGACGTGATCCACAGCACGCAGATTGCCGCGCGGTGTCGGCAGCTCGACCGCGACGTGCTCGATGCTCAGGAGCGGCGCGCTCACAATGCCCCCTGACGCGGGTCGGTCAGCGCCCGCAAGGTATCGCCGACAAGGTTGAAGGCCAGGACGGTCAGGAACAGCGCCGCCGCCGGCAGGAAGGCGAGCCGCGGCGCGATGTCGAGACTGTCGCGTCCTTCGCCGATCATGCTGCCCCAGCTCGCCATCGGCGGCGGCACGCCGAGACCGAGGAAGGACAGCGCGCCCTCGACCACGATGGTGACGGCGACACCGAGCAGGAAGAAGGCGAGCAGCGGCAGGATCACGTTCGGCAGCAGCTCGCGCAAGATGATGCGGGCATGGCTGGCGCCGAGCGCCTCTGCTGCAATCACGAATTCCCGCCGCGCCAGCGTCAGCGTTGCCGCGCGTGCCACCCGCATGAAGGCGGGAATGCCGAGCACGCCGAGGATCAAGGTGAGATTGGGGACGGATTGGCCAAGATAGGCGGTCACGGCCAGCGCGAAGATCAGCGGCGGAAAGGCCAGCAGCACGTCCATGCTGCCGACCACCAGCGTCTCGAACCGGCCGCGGAAGTAGCCGGCGAGCAGGCCGAGCGCGCCGCCGAAAACGAGACTGATCATCGGCGCGATCAGCCCGACTGTCAGCGACACCCGCGCGCCAAAGATCAGGCGAGCGAACTCGTCGCGGCCGAGCCCGTCGGTGCCGAGCCAGTGCTCTCCGGAGAACGCCGCGCGCCGCTCCAGCATGTCCATGTCGGTCGGGTTCTGCAGCGGCAGCACCGGCGCGAGGATCGCGAGCGCAAGAACGATCGCGAGCCAGCCGCTCGCGAGCCAAAACAGCAGACCGAGCTTATGCCTGCCGCGAACGGGCGCGGACGTTGCATCGTCCTGCATCGAGAGCTCAAGCGTGGCCATGGCGGATCCTGGGGTCGAGCACGGCGTAGAGCATGTCGACGATGAAGTTCACGAGCACGAAGCCGCAGGCGACCAGCAGCACCACGCCCTGGAGAATGACAAGATCGCGGGTATAGATCGCGCCGACCAGCAGCCGGCCGATGCCAGGCAGCGCAAAGATCGATTCCACGATCAGCGTGCCGCCGAGCAAGCGGCCGATATTGATCCCGGTCACCGTCACCAGCGTCAGCGACGACGGCTTGAGCGCATGCACGAACAGAATGCGCGCTGGCTTGAGGCCCTTGGCCTTGGCCAACGCGATATAGTCCTCCTGCAAGGTCGCGATCATGTCGGAGCGCAGGACGCGCATGATGCCCGGCCATTCCGCCAGCGCTAGCGTCAGCGCGGGCAGCACGAAGAAGCGCAGATTGGCCAGCGGCGCCTCCGTGAACGGCACATAGCCGGTCGCCGGCAACCAGTGCAGCTCGACCGCGAACAGATAGATCAGGAGGATCGCGGTCAGGAAGGACGGCATCGACAGCATGGCAAAGGCGCTGCCGGTCATGAAGCGGTCGAAGGCGCCGCCGGCGCGCGCGGCGCAGGCGATCGCGAGCGGCACGCCGATCAGGAGCCCGATGAACTCCGCCATCAGCATCAGCTGGAGCGAGACCGGGATGCGCTCGGCCACTGCCTGGAGCACCGTCTGCCCGGTGCGGAAGGAGCGGCCGAGATCGCCCTGCAACACATGACCGAGCCAGCTCAGGTAACGCCACCACAGCGGCTGGTCGAGCCCCATGTCACGGCGCAGCGCCGCAACGTTCTCCGGCGTCGCCTGGTCGCCGAGGATGACCAAGGCGAGATCGCCCGGCAGCAGCGATGCAATCAGGAACGTCAGCAACGAGACGGCCAGCAGAACCGGTAGGATGGCAAGGAGCCGCCGAACGACGAAGTTCAGCATCGCGCTTTCATTCCAGCCAGGTGCTCGAGACGTCGATCACGCCGTTGTAGATTTTCGGAAAGCCTCTCAGCTTGGCGCTCGACAGCGCGTAATAGGTGTTCTGGAACGTCCAGAACCAGATCGCCTCCTTGTTGATCAGGCGGCTGATCGCGCAATAATCCTCGGTGCGCTGTGCCGGATCAGCGGTGACGCGGGCGTGATCGAGCAGCCGGTCGAGCTCGGGATCTGAAAAGCCCGCGAGCGCGAGTGGGCTGCCGCTGCGGAAGTTCGCATACATCTGCGGATCGGGATCGGCGAGATCGACGATGCGCCATGGCGTCAGCTGGAACTGGCGGGCGAAGGCGCGCGACGGAATGGTGGCCTGGTCGACCTGCTCAATCTCCATGTTGGCGCCGACGCGCTTCCAGAACTGCTGGAGCACCTGGCCGATCATGCGACCACGCGGCGTTGCGGTCACCAGCATCTTGAACTCGACCGGCTTGCCATAATCCTTGAGCAGCGCCTTGGCCTTCTCGACATCGAACGGCAGCGCACCGTCGTCCTTGCACTTGACCCAGGAGCCGTCGCCATAGGGATTGCTCGCGGGTCGGCTCAGGCCGTTGCTGATCGCCTGCGACATTTTTGGACGGTCGATCGCCATCACCAGCGCCTGCCGCACGCGGACGTCGTCGAACGGCGCGACCTTGGTGTTGAAGGCATAGACCTGCGCGCCCGAGCCCTTGTAGGTGTGCACGGTGAGCTTGGGATCCTTCTGCGCCCTCATGATGTTGTCGGCGTCGTTCTCGTCGTCCCAGATGATGTCGGCCTCGCCGGATTGCAGCGAGGCGAAGCGCGACTGCGCGTCCGGCAGCGGCTTTAGGATGATGCGGTCAAGATAGGGACGGCCCTTGTCCCAGTAATCGGGGTTCTTTTCCAGCACCATGCGGTCGCCCGCAGTCCAGGATTTCAGCATGTAGGGGCCGGTGCCGACGGGATTGCGATTATAGTCGTCGCCCTTGGTCTTCCAGGCCGTCGGCGAATGCACGACGTTGTTCTGGCTCTGGATGGTTATCGTCGCCGGCAGGTTCACGGCCGGATCGGTGAGATTATAGACGATGGTGTACTCGTCGGGCGCCAGCACCTCCTTGACGTTGGTGATGTAGAAGGCGCAGCGGCACTTGTTGGCGGGGTCCTTCTGCCGGTCGAAATTCTCCTTGAAAGCCTGCGCGTTGAACGGCGTGCCGTCATGGAATTTCACGCCCTGGCGCAGCTTGAAGGTCCAGCTCTTGTAATCATCGGAATGGGTCCAGGACACCGCCAGTTTTGGCGCGGCCTCCCCTTTCTCATCCAGCGTCGTCAGCGTGTCGAAGATTGCGGCGGCCGCGGTGAAGGTGGAGGTGTCGTAGACGCCGACCTTGAGCGGATCGAACCCTGCGATTTCCAGCTCCTGTCCGACGGTGATGCTGCCGCCCGATTTCTGCGCTTGCGCAGGCGCGGCCAGAGCAAATGCCGCGACGAGGAAAATCGGCACGCGCTTGCGTGCGAGTGCAGCCGCCTTCGTCATGATTCCTCCCAGGATCCCTCGTCCGATGTTTCGGATCGTTGAATGACTCGGGAGCGAGATTGGCGACAAATGTCCGCCACGGCAAGAGGAACGCACGAGGGTTCGAGCGCCGCATGCCGCGGCGCGTTGCGTTCAGCGCGTCGCGGCGGTTTTGCCTGACGGAATTGGCGCATCGCTCGCAAGGCCGATCTCGGCGCGCAGCGCATCCGTATGCTCGCCGAGCACGGCCATCGTCTCGGCTGGCGCGGTGTCCGCGCCCGACATCCGGAACGGCAAATTGAGCACCTGGAAGGAGCCGCCTTCATCCCGCACCTCGGACAGCGCCTGCCGTTGCGCGAGCTGCGGATCAGCCAGCGCTTCGGACACGGTGCGATAGGCCGAGGCGGGGACGCCGGCCGCGCCGAGCGCGGCAAGGCATGCATCGGTCGTGAGCTGCCGTGACCAGGCTTCGACGCCGTCCATCATCTCGGCCCAGTTCTCGCGGCGCGCGGCGTAGGTCGAAAAGCGCGGATCGGAAATCCATTGGGGGCGGCCGATCACCTCCATCAGACCTCGAAACGTCTTCTCGCTGGCGATTGTGATCATGACGTAGCCGCTGGCCGTCTCCGTCGGCCCGAACATCGGGCGCGGCGGCGGCTTCACGGCAAATTGCGAGCTCTGCAACTCGGTCAGCGTCAGCGACAGCATCGTTTCCAGCATGGAAACGTCGATATGCTGGCCAAGGCTCGTCACGGTGCGCTGATAGAGCGCGGACGCGATCGCGCCGAAGCCGTAGGTGCCAGTGACGACGTCGGCGTGGTAGATGCCGCAATAGTCGGGACGGCTGCGGCCGGGCTGGTAGGCGAGATGCGCCATGTCGTAGCCCGAGGCCGCATGGATCACCGGCGCATAGGCCGGCAGTTCGGCCGAGGGCCCGGTCTGGCCGTAGCCGGAGATCGAGCAGTAGATCAGCCTTGGGTTGATCTGACGCATGCTGTCGTAGTCGAGCCGCAGCCGGCGCATCACCCCCGGGCGGAAGTTCTCGACGAGGATGTCTGATGTCGCGGCCAGCCGGCGCACCGCCTCCTTGCCGTCCTCGGATTTGAGGTCGAGCACCACGCTCTTCTTGCCGACATTGAGCTGGCCGAACGTGGTGCTGCAACCCTTGCGGAGCGGTGGTCGGGTCCGCATCGTCTCTCCGCCGTCGCTCTCGATTTTGATGACCTCAGCGCCCATGTCGGCGAGCATCCGCGTGCAATGGGGACCGGCAATCGTGGTCGAAAAATCCAGGACCCGCAGGCCCGCAAAGGCCTTTGTCGTCTTCCCCTCATGCTTATCTGCTAGCTGCATCCGCGGAGCCCCATGGAACCTTCAGTGTTCTTTGTTGTTGATGCGCCGACCCTAGAGGGCGGCGGCTGAGTAGGAAAGTCTTTACCGAACGGTCAGGCCGCGTGGGCGGGGATTTGAGTGTGACGGCAACTGGACCCGTTCTTGCATAGAGGCAAGCGGGCTCGGCAGAGGGCAGCTGTTCTTGAGGGTCTTGTTCGTCACGACAGAGATGGACGACTTCGTCCGCGTCGGCGGACTTGGCGCCGTTTCCGCGGCCCTTCCTCGCGCCCTTCGCTCCTTTGCCGATATCCGGATCATGCTGCCCGGCTATCGCGACATCATCGAGCAACTCACGCACATTCAAATCGTTGGCCGCTGTCCGGCATTTGCGGAGATGCCGGCCTGCTCGCTCGGACGGGCCGCGACCAAGGATGGCCTGCCGGTCTACGTGCTGTTGTGCTCACAGCTCTACGACCGGCCCGGCAATCCCTATGGCGACGAATCCGGGCGCGACTGGCCGGACAATGACATCCGCTTCGCGCGCCTTGCCTCGGCCGCCGCTGAGCTGGCCATGGGCACGCTGGACAAGAATTGGGCAGCAGACCTGATCCATGCCAATGACTGGCAGGCCTCGCTCGTGCCGGCCTATCTCGCCTGGCGCGGTGCCAAGCTGCCGTCGATCCTGACCATCCACAATCTCGCCTATCAGGGTCTCTTCCCGAAGGACTCGCTGCGGCGGATCGGCGCTCCGGAGAGCTCGTTCCACATTGACGGCGTCGAATTCTACGACCAGGTCTCCTTCCTCAAGGCTGGGCTGGTCTATGCCTCTCACCTCACCACGGTCAGCGGCACCTATGCGCGCGAGATCACGACGGCCGAATACGGCTGCGGCCTTGAAGGCCTGCTTCGCGTCCGCTCCGACGCGGCCGAGCTCACCGGCATCCTCAACGGCATCGACGAGAGCTGGGACCCACGCTCCTGCGCACAGCTCGCCCAGCAATTCGGCGCGGGCGACTGGGTCGGCAAGAAAGCGAATGCGGACTACGTGCGCAAGCAGTTCGGGCTTGCGGTCTCACGCGGTCCCATGTTCGGCATCGTTGCCCGCCTTGTGCACCAGAAGGGCATCGACCTCGTGCTGTCGGCCGCCGACGAGATCGTCGATGCCGGCGGGCAGATCGTGGTCACCGGCTCCGGTGAGCCGGCGCTCGAGCAAGCCTTGATCGACGCGCACCGGCGCCGCCCCGACGCCATCGGGGTCGTGATCGGCTTCAACGACGCCCAGGCCCGCCGTATTTTCGCCGGCAGCGATTTCACCCTGATGCCCTCACGCTTCGAGCCATGCGGGCTCAGCCAGATGTACGCGCAGCGCTTCGGCTCGCTGCCGATCGGACACCAGACCGGCGGCCTTGCCGAAACCATCACTGACGGCGAGACCGGCTTCCTGTTCTCAAGACCCTCGCGTGAATCCTTCCTCGGCGGCGTCCGCCGCGCGTTCGAGGCGTTCATGGCGCAGGACCAGCTCGATACCATGCGTCGCAGCGCGATGGGACGATCGTTCTCCTGGAGCATCTCGGCCGGCAGCTACAGCGCGCTATACCGGAAGCTGGCGTCGGTGTGAGGCGACACTGTCATTCCAGGGCGCGCCTCTTGGCGCCAGCCCGGAATCCATCGTACCGCCGGAATGACGGAGGAATAACGGCACCCCGTGAACGGCACGACCGGACACACTTGGCTTTGAGACTCTACTTCCCCCGCGCATCCATCTGCGGCCGCCCGATCCAGGCTCTGTTGAGGCATCGGGTCAGCCAGTCGGGCTGCGGCTCGCCGCGCAGCCGCGCCTGCGCCTCCTGATAGGGCCCGACATAGCGCAGCCTGTCGGGCAATCTCGGATAGACACGCCGTATCCATTTCAGCGCGTGATCGGCAGTTGTGATGTCCCGCTCATCGAGCTCAAATCCGAAGCCGGCCCGCAAGCGTTCCGGCAGCATCCTCGCCGTGAGCGCGCGGTACCATCGCGGCGGCCGCAACCAGGGACGGGCCCCGCTGAAGATCTGCTCGGCGATCTCGCGCGCCGCCGGGCTGACGGTCAGCGTATCCGACTGCGCCATCGCCTTGGTGTAGGCTGCAAAGCCCGACCAGTCCGCCGGCAGATCATCCCCCGTCAGTCCGAACAGGGCGCCGTACAGCCGGGCCTCGCTCCAATAGCGCTCGCGCTCCTCCGCCGAGAGTGGCGGCAGCACCAGATCATGCGCCATCAGCGCGGTCTCGACCAGCGTCGCATGGACCCAGCGGAGCGAGGGAATGTCGTTGGCGCAGTAGCGCGAGCCGGCCGCGAACGGACCGACGGTCTCGGGCATCTCGCCGACGATCATGCTGTGGCGCCGGTGCAACTGCCGCGACGACCGCAGCGCCCGGTCCAGCGAGCCGAACACCATGGTAAAGACGACGTCGAAAGTGCGATGGAAGCGGCCGATCGGATCGGCAAGAGTGCGCGAATGCTCGGCGATCGCCGCCGCGACCCATGGATGCGCCAGTTGCAGCAGCAGCGCACGGCCGGCGCCGAGGAAGATGACGGCTTCCCGGTCGATCTGCCAGGTCAGCGAGGCCGGACCGAACACGCCTGCGACCGGTCCCGCCGCGTTCGCGCGCAGCCTATCGAGCGACGCCTCCAGATCTTTTTCACCAACCAATTGCAAGCCTCGCGACGAAGACATGGCGACAATAGCCCGGACCGCGCGCCTGCGAAATCGCCATCGCGCAAAACAATGACGAACAAGGCTCTCAGTCCGCCGCAATCGGCAGTGCGTCCATATCGGCTTCGTCGGACAGGCGGCCTCCGACAACCGCGGCATCGCCGGCGGCACCTATCTTGCCTGCTATTTCTGTGGCGGACTGGTCGGCACGGCCGTGCTGGGGCGACTGTTCGACGCTTTCGGCTGGCACGCTTGCGTGGCCGGCGTGGGCGCTACGCCGGCAACGAATTGAGCATCACCAGGATGGACGATCCGGTGCTGCAGTCATACCCGCGCGCCGCGTCTCCGGCATCACGAACAGAATCAGCAGAAGCCCCGTCGCGGCGACCCCGGATAGTCCGATGAAGGCGGTGGCGTTGCCGAACCTGTCGCTGACATAGCCGCCAAGCGCGGTGCTCAAGGACGCACCGATGCCGGTCGCAGTGCCGACGATGCCCTGCGCCAGGTTGAAGTGACCGCTGCCGAAGGCAACGTCGGCGACGATCAGCGGAATCATCACCGCGAACACGGCCGCGGTGAGGCCGTCGAACACCTGCACCAGCACGAGCAGATAGGGATCGCGCACGGTTGCGAACAACAGACCGCGAATCGTCAACGCGCCGAATCCGATCAGAAGCAGCGGCCGCCGGCCCCAGAGTTGTGCCTTGCGCCCGACGGTCGGCGACAGCAGCGCCACGATCGCCTGCGGGACGACGATGCAAAAGGCGACGAGCACCGTCGCCCATTGGCTCGACCGCGCCGTCACCGCGCTCGCCATCAGCGGCATCATCGCCGCGTTCGCGAGCTGCAACAAGAGCACGCTCAGCGCGAACACGATCAGCGGACGCTGCCGGATCAGGTGCCAGACATTGGTGTCGCCGCGATCGGCTGCCTCAGGCGGCATCTCACCGTGACAGCGCGCGATGTCGACCTCGTGCTCGCGGATGCGCGAAAGCGCGATCAGGGTCGGGATCGCGAGCAGGAAGGTGACCAGGAATACCGAGCGGCTCGACAGCAGATAGCCGGCGGTGCCCATTACCGCCGCCGCGACGCCGTTGCCGAGCGAGGCAAAGCGCGCATTACGGCCGAGACGCTCGCCAATTGCGAGCGGACCGACGAGGCCGAGGCTGATCGCGGCAATCGCCGGCCCCAGCACGCAGCTCGCCATCGCATGCAGCGTGGCGGCGGTCACCACCACTGGGAAGATCGGCATCGCGGCGTAGGCCAGCGCGCAGCAGCCGATGGTGGCAATCGCAAGCGCGGCCACCAGCCGTTCCGATTTCGCCGCATCGATGATTGCCCCGCCCGGCATCTGCCCGATCAGGGCGACGATGCCGCCGATCGACAGCACGAGGCCGATCTCGACCTGGGTCCATTTCTGCGTCGTGAGGTAAACCGCGATGAACGGACCGAATCCGGTCTGCACATCGGCGAGGAAGAAGATGAACCAGTCGAGCCCGCGCAGGCTCTGGCGCGACGGTGCCGGAAGGCCTGCAGCCGGTAGCGCGGCGACGTGGTCCTGCTCAACGGGGCCGTCGCGATCTGCATGTTTCGGCTTTCTCGACAACAGCACAGGCGGTCAGCCCTCCGGGCACCTCACTGAATCGCTTGCAGCGGTTGAAGGCTGCCGGACGCGCCGAGCACCACGATCGGCGTGTCTTCCTTGTATTCCGGCGCGGCCGCGACCTGCGCCTTGGTCAATTCCAGCGTGATGCTGTCCTTCTTGTTGGCGATCTTGCCGAAGCGCAGCGCGTTCCAGTCCACCACGATCTTACGGCTGCCGACGCCGAGGAAGCCGCCGAAATCGATCGCCGCCGCGCGCACATGGCCGGTGCGATCGACGATGACGTCGACGATACGGCCCATGTCTTCGCCGGCGGCGCTGCGCACGTCGCGGCCAAGAACGCCATGCGCCTCGCTCGCGCCGATGATGGTCACCGAGGGCGGCGGGGCAGCATCCTTCGGGGTGACCGGAACGGTCGAAGCCGGCGGCTGTGCCGGCGGCGCATTCGCTTCGCTCTGGCTCGCGGGCGGATCCTCCGCGGCGTGCGAGGGCGCAGCCGCCAGGCCCGCGACGATGGCTACGCCCATGATCAGCGCTACGATGGCACGCATCACACCCTCCTCACGGCACGCCGCTAGCGCGCCAGCACGATCGAGACCTGGATCTGGCCGCGCGTGCGCAACACTTCCAGCGCCACGTCATCGGCGTGGCGGCTGACGCGCAGATCCACGCTGGACTCGCCCAGCCGCACATCGCGCAGGATCACCTCGTTCAGGAACGCCGGCAGATGCGGATTGCGCAGGCGAATCTCCCCGCGCGCCACGTCGAACTCGATGCCGAGCGCCGCCTCCAGCAACGTGAACGGCGTCGCGCTGGCCCAGGCCTGCGGTGCGCAGGCGACCGGATACAGCGTCGGGCCGCGCCGCTTCTCGCGCCGAAAGCCGCAGAACAATTCGGGCAGCCGACGCAAATCCATATAGGTCGCCGCGTCGAACAGCCCCTTGAAGACATGGGCCACCGAATGCTTGAGGCCGTAGCGCGCGAGCCCGAGCGCGATCAGCGCGTTGTCGTGCGGCCAGATCGACCCGTTATGATAGGACATCGGGTTGTAGCGGACCTCGCCTTGCGCGACCGTGCGGATGCCCCAGCCCGAGTAGAAATGCGGCCGCATTAGATCGGCTGCGACCAGACGGGCGCGGTCCTCGCGGATCATGCCGCTGAACAGCACCTGCCCGGCATTCGAGGTCCGCACCTTGCAGGGGCGCTTCTTGCCGTCGAGGGCGAGTGCATAGGTGCCGAGCTCCTCGCACCAGAACGCCTTCTCGAAGTGCTCGGCCAGCGCCTTGGCTTCGGCCTCGAGCTGGCGCGCGCGGTCCGGCTTGCCGAGCTGCAGGGCACAGCGCGCCGCCGACTGCTTGGCCATGTAGACGTAGCCCTGGACTTCGGCGAGCGCGATGTTGCCTTCCGCGAGCTGGCCGTCGGCATGGAAGATCGCGTCGTAGGAATCCTTCCAGCCCTGGTTGGCGAGTCCTTTCTCCGTCGCGCGCTGGTATTCGACGAAACCGTCCTGATCGGGATCGCCGGGGCCGTCGATCCAGGCGAGCCCGGCCTCGATCGCCGGCCACAGCTCGATCAACGTGGCCTCGTCGCCGGTACGTTCGAAATAGCTTCCCGCGAGCAGGACGAATAGCGCGGTCGAATCGACGCTGCCGTAATATTGGGAGAACGGCACCTCGCCCAACGCCGCCATCTCGCCGCCGCGCATCTCGTGCAGGATCTTTCCGGGCGCGGCGTCGGCGAGCGGATCGACCGCCTTCGCCTGGAAATGCGCAAGGCGCCGCAATACGCCCTTGGCGACGCGCGGATCGACCCAGAGCATCTGGAGTGCGGTGATCAGCCCGTCGCGGCCGAACGTCGTCGAGTACCAGGGAATGCCGGCATAGGGATAACGCCCTTGCGGCGTCTCCGTCATGAGCATGTTGAGGTCGGCCATGGCCTGGCACAGCACCTCGTTGAAGATGTTGTTGGAGGTCTCGATGCTGGCGGCGCCCATGGTCGACTGCCGCATCTCGCGGCGGTGCGCCAAGAGGCCGGGGAAAAACCGCGCCGGCTTTTCCGTCACCGGCCGGTTGCAGGAGACGGCAACGAACAGCGATCTGGCCTCGTGCGGGTCGAGCTCGAGCTGCCAAGTCGCAGCATTGACCGACAGCCGCGTCGGACGCGGATCGAAATGCAGCCCAGTGATGCGCTCGGCCTCGTCGAGGCCGCGATACTCGAACAACACGTCGGTCGGACCTAACAAGCGGCTCGTACCGGTGCCACGGCGCGGGCGCCGCTCGCCGCGGACCTCGAACAGGTCGGCAAAGTCGTTGTCGAACAGCAGCGTCAGCTCGAAGCTGGCGCGTGCGTCGCCGTGGTTCTGCACGCCGATGCGCTGATAAGCGCTACCGCGCCACAGGAAGATCGTGCGCACGATGTGCAGCAGATCCTTTTGGAACACGAGGCGGCCCTGACGGTAGATGTCGGGATTGGTGAGATCGACCGTCAACGCCGAATTGTCGTCGCGGAGGTTCGAGCCGAGCAGCAGCGGCTGAAGATCGTCGAGCACGAGCTCCAGCCGCGCCAGGTAGCGCGTGTCGGAGTGAAACAGCCCGTCCGGCCCGCCCGCCGAAGCGCCGATGTCGCCGTGGCTGTCGAGCACGATGAAGGTATCGTCGTGCTTGAGGGACCGCCGCGGCCGGGCGGCGGGTCCCGTCATCGGAATGTAGAACGTCTGCTCCGCGACGGCCTCCACCGTCTGGGACACGGAAATGATCTGGGTTACGGTTTCGGCTGCCATGAGCTGCTCCCCTGCGCCTTGATTCGAAACGCAACCAACGCGAATGTGACTGCTCGATCTACGCGGCGACCTTCGCGAGCCGGCTCATCTCCTGCGTCACCAGCTCACGGTAGGGGCCGTGACCCTGCATCAGCCGGTCGGGCGCGCCATCCTCGATGATCTTGCCGGCCTTGAGCACGACCACGCGGTCGAAATTGCGCAGCGTCGCCAAGCGATGCGCGATCGCAACCACGGTGCGGCCGCGCATCAGCCGCGACAGTGCCTCGCGGATCGCCTCCTCCGACTCGCTGTCGAGCGCTGCGGTCGCCTCGTCGAGCAGCAGGATCGGCGCGTCCTTGAGGAAGGCGCGCGCGATCGCGATGCGCTGGCGCTGGCCGCCCGACATCTTCACACCGCGGTCGCCGACCATAGTATCGAGACCTTCCGGCAAGCTCTCGACGAAATCGCAGCGCGCCGCGATCGCCGCGCGCAGCACCTCGTCGTCAGTGGCGTTCGGCCGGCCATAACGGATGTTCTCGCGGATGGAGCGGTGGAACAGGGAGATGTCCTGCGGCACGACTGAGATCGCCTCGCGGAGGCTCAGCTGCGTCACCTTGGAAATGTCCTGGCCATCGATGGTGATGTTACCCTCATCGACGTCGTAGAAGCGCTGCAGCAGCGTGAACAGGGTCGATTTGCCGCCGCCGGACTGGCCGACCAGGCCGACGCGCTGGCCGGGTTGCAAGCGTAGACTGAACCGCTCAAAAATCTTCTCACCACCGGGATAGCCGAAGGTGACGTTATTGAACGCGATCGCGGCGCCGCTCTTGACCAGAGGCTCGGCCTCGGGGTGATCGCGCAGCTCGTGCGGCACCAGCAGGGTGGCGATCGCCTCGGTCAGCCGCGCGACGTGCTGGGTGACGTCGACCAACGCCACCGCGAGATCGCGCGTCGCATTGAGAATGGACAGGCCGAGGGTGCAGACCAGCACGACGTCGCCGGTGGTCGCCTCGCCCTTCTGCCACAGCGTGATCGCCCAGGCCATCAGCGCCACGGTCAGCACGACGGTTACGCCGGCATGCGTGATCCGCAGCTTCTCCAGGTACCGCAGGCTGCGGCCCCGCGCGGTGAGCTCCCGGTTCACCGTCGCGTCGAACCGCTCATGCTCGTGGCTGATGCCACAGAAGGCGCGCACCAGCGGCATGTTGCTGATCACGTCGATCATCTCGCCGTCGACCACCGCGGCTTTGTCGGCGAAATCGTCATGCAGCGGCTTGCCGGCGGCGGCCAAGTGGAACATCGCGACCACCATGCCGCCGGCGATCGCGATCAGGCCCAGCGCCATATACGGACTCACGGTTCCGATCAGCACGATTGCCGCAATTGTGGCGATGCAGGGCGGCAGCACGTTCCAGACGAACATGTTCTCGACCGTGAACACCGCGTTGGAAGTCGCCGTGATGCGGCTCGTCAGCATGCCCGGCATGCGATCGGAGAAATAGCTCGGCGCGTGGCCGGTCAGATGACGAAATATGTCGCGGCGTAAATCACCAGTGACCCGGACGAAGGTGAAGCTCGCCGTCCAGCTCGCGATCCGCCACAGGAAGTTGTCGGCGGCGATCAGTGACATGAGCAGAATGAATGCCAGCCATACGCTCCCGCCATGAGATGGCCCGGCGGACAGGCTGTCGACCAGGGATTTGACGCCGTACTGGGTGCCCACGGAGCAGGCAACCGCTGCCACGACAGCGGTCAGAATCACCAGGTGTGACGCGAGACGACGCCGGAGATAGCGCAAGACAAAGGCAAATGGCCTGCGCGCGTATCCAGAAAGCTGATCCATATGGCTATCGCCCCGTTATGCTGATTTTCAATTTCGTTACTGGTCGAGTGAACAGCGACCACTTCGCCTCGGTTCCCGGGCCCGGCGATCACGACATGCGGATGCGGACGATCTGAGAAGATGTAGTGGCAGCATCGAGACGTCCCCCTGACGTGTCGAATATGTAACGTTCGGAGGGAGGAACTTCGCAGGTGCGGGAACGTTCCCTTGTCTGGCATTGCCGGTGCCGTACAGGCGGGGGGTTTCAATACATGATCGCACAGAGGAGATGGTGAGATGCGCATCGCGCAGGTTGCTCCGTTGACGGAGGCTGTTCCACCCAAACTGTATGGCGGCACCGAGCGGGTGGTGCATTGGTTGACGGAAGAGCTGGTGGCCCTTGGACACGATGTGACGCTGTTCGCCAGCGGCGACTCGCAAACCTCGGCAAAGCTGGATGCATTATGGCCGCGGGCGCTCCGCCTGGATGGTTCCGTGCGTGATCCCAATGCGCTGCACATGGTGTTGCTGGAGCGCGTGCGGCAGAAATGTGACGACGAGGAGTTCGACTTCCTCCACTTCCACCTCGACTACTATCCTTGGTCGCTGTTCTACCGGCAGCCAACGCCGTTCGTGACCACGCTGCACGGCCGTCTCGACCTGCCGGAGCACCAGCCGGTCTTCAACACTTTCTCGAAAATGCCGGTTATTTCGATCTCCAATGCGCAGCGGCGGCCCGTGCCGCAGGCGAACTGGGTCACCACCATTCATCACGGCCTGCCAGAGAATCTGCTGACGCCGAAACCCGTCAAGCAGGAATATCTCGCCGTGCTCGGCCGCATCGCGCCCGAGAAGGGCGTCGACCGCGCCATCAAGATCGCGACGCATTGCGGCATCCCGCTGAAGATCGCCGCCAAGGTCGATCGCGCCGACCAGGATTATTATGACGAACTGATCCGGCCGATGATCGAGAACAATCCGCTGGTCGAGTTCATCGGCGAGATCAGCGATCACGAGAAATCGGACTTTTTGAGCGGCGCGCTCGGTCTCTTGCTGCCAATCGACTGGCCGGAGCCGTTCGGTCTGGTGATGATCGAAGCCATGGCGTGCGGAACGCCGGTGGTCGCCTTCAACCGCGGCTCGGTGCCGGAGATCATCGACGAGGGCCTCACCGGCTTCATCGTCGAGGACGTCATCAGCGCAGCGGGAGTGGTCAAACGCCTCGCGCAACTGGACCGCACTGCAATCCGCAAGCAGTTCGAGACCCGCTTCACGGCGCGGCGCATGGCACTGGACTATCTCGCGGCGTATCGCAGCCTGACCGAGGCACAGGCGCCGCGAATCAAGCTGGTGAGCAGCGCGGAGTAGCGCCTCAAGCAACGCTGCTGGTCGAAGTGCCCTCTCCCCTTGTGGGAGAGGGCTCAAGACCCACGCGGCACACTCGCTTGGGTGAGGGGTTGGCCTCGCCAAGGAAAAATCTCTCCGCGGAAACGGACCCCTCATCCGGCGCTTCGCGCCACCTTCTCCCACAAGGGGAGAAGGAAAGAGGTCAGAGCCAACAGACCGCGCGCCTAGCTCACCAACGCCCGCTTCGGCTCGACGATCTCGAACATGCGCGGGAATTCATCCATCAGGCCCATCAGCTCGGCGAGCCGCATCGGATTGCCTGATAGCTTGATCTTGCCGGCGGCGACCGCCTCCGGAAAGCTCGTCTGTTTTGCAATGACTTCGTCGAGCGTCGCGCGTGCCAGCGTGAAGCTGGCATCCGCGCGCTCCGCCTGCACGCCCTCGGCATAGGTCAACGCAGAGTTCTCCAGATTGAGCACGAAGGTCTCGCCGGTGTCGGAAACACTCCAGTTCAGCACGATGTGCTTGCCTTCCGCTTTCGGGCCGTTGAGGCGGATGCCGAGCAGGTCCCAGAGCTGCGAGGTGCGCAATGCGGCCAGCGTTTCGCGCGGCATTGGCGGGCGCTGGGGCGCCTTCGGCATGCCGTTTCGCAGCTCCTGCGCGCCGAACAGATAGGCGTTGCGCCAGGTCGCGCTTTCGGCGGCATAGCCGAGCTGCTCGAGCGTATCCGCCAGCAACGCGCGCGCCGGCTGATTGTCCGGCTCGGCGAAGACGAGATGGCCGAGCGCTTGCGCGATGAAACGAAACTCGCCCTTGTCGAAATCCGTCCGTGCCCGCGCCAGGATGGCATCCGCGCCACCCATGTATTCGACATACTTCTTGCCTGATTCTACCGGAGGCAGCGGATCGAGATTGACCGGATTGGCGTCGTACCAGCCGAGATATTTCTGGTAGATCGCCTTCACGTTGTGCCGGATGTGGCCGTAATAGCCGCGGCCGTGCCAGGCGGACTCAAGGCTCTTCGGCAGCTGGATGGTCTCGGCGATCTCGGCGGCGGTGAGGCCGTGGTTCATCAGGCGGATGGTCTGGTCGTGCGCGAATTTGTAGAGATCGCGCTGCTGCCGGATCATGGTGCCGATGCGCTCCCGCCCCCACACCGGCCAGTGATGCTGGCCGCACATCGCCTCCGCCTTGTCATCCCAAAGCAGCAGGGCCTCGCCCAGATATTTCGACCAGGCCAGCGCATCGCGCACGTCGGCGCCACGGAACGGCAGCAGATTGTGGAAATTGTGGGTGCAGTTCTCGGCAAGGTTCAGCAGCTTGTAGCGCGGGACGAAGAAATGCATCTCCGCCGGCGCTTCGCTGTTCGGCGCCATCTGGAATTCGAACTCGAGGCCGTCGATGACACGCGTCTCGCCGGTCGCCATGATCAAATCGGTCGGGCGCAGCAGTGCGACCGATCCCGCCGCCATCGACTTGCCGAGCCCGCAATCCACCTGCCCGCGCACGCCCTTCGCGAGAAAGGGACCGAACTGGTACTGCGCCCGGCGCAGCATCGCCGGTCCGGCGATGATGTTCTCGGAGACGGCGTGCTCCATGAACAGGTTCGGCGCGATGATCGGCACGCGGCTAGTCGCCAGCGCCTCCTCCTCCAGCACGCCGCGCGCGCCGCCCCAATGATCGGTGTGGGTGTGCGTGAAGATGACGGCCGCGACCGGGCGCTTGCCACGATGGCTGAAGTAGAGATCGAGCGCGGCGCGCGCGCCCTCGATCGAGGTCAGGGTATCCACGACGATGACGCCGCTGTCGCCCTCGATCAGCGTCATGTTGGCGATGTCGAGCCCGCGCACCTGATACACGCCGGGCACGACCTCGAACAGGCCGTGATGCATGTTGAGCCGCGACTGCCGCCACAGGCTCGGATTGACGGTGGGCGGCGCCCGTTCAGCAGAGAGAAAGCCGTAAGGCTCCAGGCTCCAGACCGTCCGCCCTTGCGGATTTGTGATTGTCGCGTTCTCGATCGTGCCGAGAAAGCCGCGCGCGGCATCGTCGAAATCGCGCGTGTCTGAAAACGGCAGCGCGTTCAGCATGGCGTCATGCTGCGCGATGACAGAGGGAGAAGCGTGTTTCGACTCGTTGTTGGCTTCAGCCATGTTGCTCTCCTCCCGGACGGTGCCTCATTCCCTTCGTCCCTTGTGTGAAAGACCGCGGCGCGAAGCGCCGGATGAGGGGTCTCTCGCCGCGAACTCGATTGCGCGAGCCTCACGCGCAGAGAGACCCCTCACCCGTCTCGCCGCTGCGCGGCGAGCCACCCTCTCCCGCAAGGAGAGGGCTATCAGCTACATCCCCAGCAGCCTTGGCAGCCACAACGACAGACCTGGCCAATACGTCACCACCACGAGGAATCCCAACATGGTCAGGAGCCAGGGCCACACCGCGACGGTGAGCTCGGTGATGCCCATCTTGGCGATACCTGATGCGACGTAGAGATTGAGGCCGACGGGCGGATGGCACAGCCCGACCTCCATATTGACCGTCATCAGGATGCCGAAATGGATCGGATCGATGCCGAGCTTGACCGCGACCGGAAACAGGATCGGCGCCATGATTAGGATGATCGAGGACGGCTCCATCACGTTGCCCGCCAGCAGCAGCAGGAGGTTGACGAGCAGCAGGAAGCCGATCCAGCCCAAGCCCTGGTCGATCATCCATTGTGCCAGCGCCTGCGGCACGTTCTCGTAGGTCATCAGGAACGAGAACAGCACCGCGTTGGTGATGATATAGAGCAGCATCGCCGATAGGTTCGCCGACGACAGCAGCACCCGCGGCACATCGCGCAGCTTCAGGTCCTTGTAGATGAACACTGCGACGATGAAGGCGTAGACCGCGCTGACGGCGGCAGCTTCCGTCGGCGTGAACAGGCCGCTATAGATGCCGCCGATCACGATGACGATCAGCAAAATGCCCCAGATCGATTTGCGAAATGCGTCGAGACGCTGAAGGAACGTAGCCTTCGGCATCCGCGGATAGTCGTTGCGCCAGGCCCGATAGAATGTCGTCGCCCCAAGCAGCGAGGCCAGCACCAACCCCGGCACGATGCCGGCGATGAACAGCTTGCCCACCGAGCTGTTGGTGGAGACGGCGTAGAGAACCATCGGGATCGACGGCGGAATGAGAATGCCGAGCGAGCCGGAGGTCGTGATCACCCCCGCCCCGAACCGCTTGGGAAATCCTTGCGCGACCATCGCAGGCAGGATCACCGAGCCGATCGCCACCACGGTCGCCGGCGAGGAGCCGGAAATCGCCGCGAACAGCGCGCAGGCGACCACGCCGGAGAGTGCGAGGCCGCCGTACCAATGGCCGACCAGCGCGGTCGCGAACGTGATCATCCGGCGTGCCACGCCGCCATGGGTCAGGAAGTTGCCGGCGAGAATGAAGAACGGGATCGCCATGATCTCGAAATTCTCGATGCCGGTGAACAGCTTCAGCGCCACCGATTCCGTGCGCACGTCGGTCAGCGTGAACATGAAGCTGAGCACGGTCAGACCAAGCGCGATCGAGATCGGCATGCCCGTCAGCATCAATGACAGCAGCAGCGCGAACACGATGGCGACGCGCAGGCCTTGCGGCAGCGTGATGATGTGGCCGGCATGCGCAAAGCACAGGGCGACGATCAGAATCGGCAGCAGCATCAGGATCCAGCCGAGCGGGCTGCGCTCGTCCCGGGCGACCTGGCTGGGGGTGACCGGGGCCGGATGCACCGGATCCGCTTCGACGCCCTCGACGCCCGCCATGTCGTGATGCGGCAGCTCGCCGGTGCGGTAGAACGACCACGCCACTTGCAGGAAGCGGAAGCACATCAGGCCGGAGCCGAGCGGAATGGTGAGATAGACCATCCACATCGGCGCTTCGAGATCGTTGGACTGCTGGCCCGTCTGCCACATCTGGCCGACGAACGCGGCCCCGAAATAGCCCACGATGGCGGTGAAGAGCGCGCCGCACAACAGACCGAAGGTGATAACGCGACGGCGCGATCCGCCCGGAAGGATGTTGACGAGCACGTCGACGCCGACATGGATGCCGGTGCGCACGCCGTAGGCCGCGCCGAACTTCGCCATCCAGATGAACATGTAGATGCAGAGCTCTTGCGCCCAGGACAGGTCGAGCGAGGCAAGCCACACGAACGCAGCGCGCGCGGGTACGGCGAGGAAAGCCAGGTTGCGGGCTTCGGCCCATTTGGCGATATCGATCGACAGCCCTGCCCCGTAGCGGTGCAGCACGGCGACGAAGATCAGCGACGTCGCAGCCGCGATCATCGTCGCGATCAGCCATTCCTCGAGATGGTCGAGAAAACGATTCAGCACCCGCAGCAACTTGGTCCCCCCAGCATTGGCTCGTCCATTCAAGAGCGAAACGGCCGGGAGTGCGATCACCCCCGACCGTTGTTATTGTCCTTATTAGGCCGCGGCCGTCAGTTCATCTTGACGTCGAGTTCCTTGGCGAGGAGATCGAGCACCTCCTGCCCGACCCGGCCCTTCGCCCATTTGTAGGTCGGCTGCATCGCCTCCTGCCACGCCTTGCGATCGGCGTCACTGAGGTAATGCAGCGTCGTCTTGCCCGTCTTCTTGATCTCGGCCAGCGCGTCCTCGTTCTCCTGGCGCGCGATCGAGTTGGTGTAATCGGTCGCCTCCGCCATCGCCTTGTCGAGCTGGGTGCGGATGTCGGGCGGCAAGCCCGACCAGAATTTCGAGTTGACGATGACGGCATATTGCAGATGCGCGTGATAAGACACGGTGATGTCCTTCTGCACCTCGTAAAACTTTTGCGTCAGATAGTTGGACGCCGTGTTCTCGCAGCCGTCGACCACGCCGGTCTGGAGCGCCTGGTAGACTTCGGAGAACGCCATGATCTGCGGGATCGAGCCGACCAGGCGGAAATACTGGTCGGCAATCTTCGATCCCGAGATGCGGAACTTGAGGCCCTGGAAATCGGTCGGCTTCATCAGGGGCCGGTTGGCGGAGACCATGTGGAAGCCGTTGTCCCAATAAGCGAGCCCGGTGATGCCCTTGGCCTCGAGCTTCTGGAACAGCCACTTGCCGACCGTACCCTTCATCGCGTTGGCATAGGTCTGGTCGTCCTTGAACAGCCACGGCAAGTCGAGCGCCTCGAACTCCTTGATGCCGAGCGGCGCGAATTTCGCGGTCGACGGCGCGAGCATCTGCACCGAGCCGAGCTGGAGCGCCTCGATCTCTTCCTTGTCCTTGTATAGCGTGGAGTTCGGATAGACTTCGACCTTGACCTTGCCGTTGGTGTACTTCTCGGCGAGCTCCTTGAATTTCAGCGCGCCCTTGCCCTTCGGAGTATCGTTGGCAACGACGTGGCTGAACTTGATGACGACGGGGTTCTGGGCCTGGGCAGCGGCGGAGGCCACGAGAATGGCCGTGGCGGCGACCGCAAGAAGCAGCTTGCGCATGAAGTAACCTCCCAACAACCTCGAAAGCCGGGTTCTTTTTGTTTTTCAGGTCAGTAGTGGCAGCAATCTGCCACCCGAACAACTAGACCTAAGCCCAATTTGCCGCAGCCAAGCTAACTTGACGGCAGCCGGGTGCGCAACCCGGAGCCGCTACAGTGCAAGGAAACGAGCGCTTATGCCGCATTGCGGCAGCGCCATCAGCTTTTGCGCTGGGCGACCATGAAGAGACGCCGGAACGGGAACAGCGTCTGCCCCGCCGCATTCTTCGGATAGGCCTTGGCAACGCGCATCCCATAGGCCGCTTCGAACGCGGCCTTCTCATCGCCCTGCAACACATCGAGATAGCGCGTCAGCCAGGTCCCCTTGGTCCATTCCTTCACGGGGTTCTCGCCTTCGAGCACCTGCAGATATTCCGTCTCCCAGATGTCGATATAGGCCGACATCGGTGCAAGCAGATCATGATAGAAGGCCGGCGCTTCGACCGGCGGTGGCGTAACGAGATGCGCGACCTTGGACCGCCAGGGACCATTCAGCGCGGTCTCGCCGATCAGCACGTGCGACGGTGCGGTGAAGTTGCGCGGCATCTGCACCGCGAGCATGCCGCCGGGGGTCACCTTCTCCATCACCGACGGAAACAGCGCCGCGTGATTGGGCAGCCAGTGCAGTGCGGCATTGGAATAGATCAAGTCGTATTGTTGGGCAGGGCGCCAATGGCCGAGATCCTCATGCGACCATTCCACCTCGGGCGCGGTCTTGCGGCCGGCCGCGACCATCTCGGCCGAGCCCTCGACTCCCGTCACGGTGGCCTCAGGCCAACGCTCCCTAATCAGTTTGGTCACGTTGCCGGCGCCGGCGCCGAGATCGGCGATCGCGCGCGGAGCGAAATCCGGAATCCGCATCAACAGGTCTAGGGCGGGCCGGAGCCGGTGGCCGGAGAACTTCAGATATTGCTGCGGGTCCCAAACCATCGCTCGCGCCTTTTCTTTTTCGTATTTCCTTCGCCGAAGCTTCTGGTTACCACTGCTCGTCCCGGTCGGGCAATTCGCAAAGCCCGCAGGACCGGGCAGGAAACGAAAGCAACAGCCAGAAGCAATTAAGAAAGCGTGTGACCATGGACCTCGGGCTCAAATCGAAAACCGCTGTCGTCACGGGCGCGAGCATCGGCATCGGCCGCGCCATCGCCAAGGGCCTTGCTGCCGAAGGCGTGCGCGTCGTGGGCGTGGCGCGGCGGAACGACCTTCTCGCCGAACTGGTGAAAGAAGTCGGCGGCGGGTTGATTGCTCCGTTCGAGCAGGACGTGATGGCGAAGGACGCCGCCGAGAACATCGCGGCCTTCGCCGTGAGCGAGCTCGGCCATGTCGACATCCTCGTCAACAATGCCGGTGGCAGCCGTCCGCTGCCCGTTGATGCGCCCGACAGCAAATGGGACGAGGCGATCGCGCTGAATTTCACCAGCTACCGCCGCATCGCGCACGCGCTGCTGCCGCAGATGATCGAACGCAAATGGGGCCGCATCGTCAATATCACCGGCAAGTCCGAGCCGGAGGGCCTGAACGCCGCCTTCGCCGCCAAGGCCGCCGTGCATGCCTGGGCCAAGGGCCTGTCACGCGAGATCGGCGCGCACGGCATCACCATCAACTGCATCCCGCCCGGCCGCATCATGAGCGAGCAGATCCGCCGCAACTACCCGCCGGACTATCGCGAGCGCTTTGCCGAGGAAGAGATCCCGGTCGGCTATTGGGGCGAGCCGGAAGATCTCGCTGCGCTCGCGGTGTTCCTGGCATCACCGGTGGCGCGCTACATCACGGGCACGGTGATCCCGGTGGACGGGGGCTTGCGGAGATATCAGTTTTAAGGGCGGGCTGCTGAATCCGCTCGGCCCGCGAATGCATGCGGGGTCCGGTTTGCTGGCAGGGCTGTCGCATATGATCTCTTGGAGCGGCTTGAGCAAGCGCCTCGTCGTTCGAGACGACCGCTTCCAGCGGTCTCCTCAGGATGAGGCTAATTGGCATCGGGCCCGTTGAAACTGCTGCCGCACACTCCGCCTCATCCTGAGGAGCCCGCCAAAGCGGGGGGTCTCGAAGGAAGGGCCGCAAAGAATGCTGCTTGCCATATGGGATTGCCCTGGGTTGCGGGCGGACCTCACGGTTTGACGTAGCTCCAGCCCTGTTCCTGCAGCTCCATGACGCGGACGACACCGGATTTGACAAGCGTGGCCTGTGGAATCAGGCTTATGTCCTTGTTCTCCGCCTTACGCATGTTTTCCTGCGTGTTGCCGCAAGCCTTGAAGGCGATTTCGGGATTGCTCATCGCTAGCACCTCGATCCGAGGCTTCACCGGCGAGGTGTCGTCACGCAGCATGTGAAGACCTGGACCAAAGGTGACAACCTCGATCGATACTGGTTCACCGCGATCGCGGTAGTATTGCGCGACGTTGGTCGCATTGTTGAGTGTGAGGTTCATCATCGCAGGTTCGTTGGAATTGACCTGCAGGATCAGCCGGTGCGGCTTGCTGGCGCTCTCGGTTTTTGTTGCCTGCGTCATCATCGTGTTGTTCGCAGCGGCCTGCTTGCTTGTGTGGTTATGCTCCGGCTTTCTCGCCGGCTTCTGTCGAGCCGGATGCTTCGGGTAGCTCGCGTGACTGTTCGCACTCGCCTGCGGGAGCCACTGGTTGTCCTGCTGCGCCTGCGCGCTTGGTCCGATGAGAAGCAGCATCGCCAGGCCGCTGATGACTGCCATCGTCAACTTTGGATTAATCATCTCGTGTCTCCCGTTCCCTGACCATCACCTTCCTGGTCTGGCGACGGCATGTGGCCATTTGCATGCAGCCCCCATTTTTTTGCGCACATTCTTGAATCCGCTGAGCAGGAAGTGTCCCTCTTGCACCGCGCCAGTACGGGTGGAAAGACGCACATCGATGTAACCGTCATCGGGTAGCGACCTCAGCAACTGCACGACGTCGCCGCCGAAAGCAACGCCAGAGCCGAATGACGGCGAGGCTGCCGTGAGTTGCATTGGCGGCTCCGCATTGAGCTGAAAGGAGACGACGTATTCGTTTGCATTGCGCGACACCGTCGGTCCTGCGACCATGACTTCCGTCCGGCCTTTGCGGCAGTGGATTGCGAGTTGCATCGCCGCGCCATCCGAGCCGCCAATGGAAGAGGTGGTGGCGGTGACGATCGGTGAATAGTCGACCGGCGAAGTGGTCTCGCTGACCAGCCAGCTATCGTCCGACGCCCGCCGGCCGGGCGGCGGAATCTTGCGGGACAGATCTTGTAGACATTCCAGCCGGGCTGCCCCCTCCATCGCCGAACAAGCCCGAAGTGTTTCCATGGGATCGCTCGTGTTTTGCGCGTAAGCGATTCCACAGGCGACGTTCAGGGCGAGGGCAATCGGAGGAGCGGCAGTCTTCATGGCCTCGCCTGTACGCTGCGAGCCTTGCGATCCAGCCATACCTGCGCAGCTTGGAATCGGGTGAGCCCTGGAACCTCTGCCGCGAGATTGATCGACTGCCATTTCGGATCGAAGCCTGGAGCCTGCAGGCGGTCGATTCGCGAGAACAGGTACTCGACAAGGCGCGCCACGCGTTGGTAGCGATTCGAACGTTGCGGCCAGTTGAAGGCAACGAGCGCTGTTGGCACCGCGATGGTCGAGACCCGCTCGCCTTGCCTGATCAGATTGGGATACTCATTGGCGTCAAGGCTCGCGGGCAGATAATAGTCCTCGAACTTGCTGTCGTAAGGGACCGGGAGGAACTTGAATCCAGCCTCCCAGCGGCCCTTTACGAAGGCGTCGACCGGTTTCGATGTGATGAACACGACGGCCGACATCTCGCCCTTGCGCATCTGTTCCAAGGCAACCTGATGCGGAATGAATGTCTTGTCGACATCGATGCCGAGGCGGCTGAAGATCAGTGGTCCTGAATAGGCGGCTGCGGTGCCCAGAGTGTTGAAGTTCACTTTCTTGCCGGCAAGATCCTGCAGACTCGCGATTTCCGGTCGCACGAAAATGTGCAGCTCGGATGGGAAGAGATTGAGCAGATACGTGATGCGGCTTCGGATCTGCGGTGCCTGAACCTTGTACTCTTCGAGTGCGTCGGAATTGATGATGGCGGTATCCACGCCACGCAAATAGAGCAGCGCATTCAGATTGTCGGTGGCGCCCCGGGTGACGATCGGCAGGAGATGCAGGTCTGCTCCGTCATCGACGACGCGAGCCATTTCTGCGGCGAGGCGGATCGGCGCGCCCTCGAGCAGGCCGCTGGCGAGCCCGACCGTCCAGGCGTTCATCCGGTCTTTTTCGTTCTCTAGCGGGAGCGGCCGTCGGACCATTTGTGCCTCGGCCCTGGCGCTTTTTCCGGTTTGCGCTTCCAGGCGAGCCGGCTGAAGCATCGAGGCGAATGTCGTCAGCGCGGCGAGCAGAAGCAACGAGGTTGAATTTGGCACCCTGTTCATGTCGTTCCCTTCTGGATCATCTGTCGCAACCTTTTGTCCCGCCGAAATGCAACGGGCCGATTCTCAGCGCCGCAGCGCATCCAGCCGTTCCTTCGCTTCGCGAATACCGCCCCGGTGTGCCTTCGCGTAGAGTTCTCGCGCCTTGGCCGCTTCGCCGCGCGTTCCATAAGTCCCCCAGGCGGATAAGACCGCCGGATCATATGTCTCCGCGAGCATGAAGCTTGCCTGCGCAATGTCCTTCTCAGCCGCGAGCTCGAGGACAATCCGCGCTGCACCGATATTTCCCTGGTCGAGCAATGCCCTGGCGCGCGGGATCAATCGGGCCTCCGCCTCGTTTTGATTTGCGGCTGTCGGCGGCTCCGGTACGGTCACTTCCACGTTCTGCCTCGCCGGCAAGATGACGCCTTCATTCGTTTGCTCCACCGGAAGGCGCACATCGGTCAGGCCCCTTGCCGATGCGCCGGCTCTTTCCCGAGCTTCGACCGCGCTCCGCTCCTGTTGCAGCGACTGCCGCAACTCGGCAATCTCGCGCGTCGCTGCCTGTCTCTGCTGCGAGGCCGCATCGGCCGCCTCGCGCAATTGCACGTTCCGCGTTTCGATCTCACGGCGCGTTTCCGCAAGTTCTCTCGCGAGCGCGCTTGCATGCGCCTGGGCCTCTTCGAGAGCGCGCCGTTGTTGTTCGGCATTGGCCGTCATCGCTTGCGCTGCTTTGGTCCCGGCGACGAGGTCGGCGTTCTTCTGCCGCTCGTCTTGCAAAGACTGCCGCAGCTCCGCAATCTCCCGCTCCGCCGCCTCGCTTTGCTCCGCTGCCGCAGCTTCCGCCATGAGCGATCCGCGAGGTATTCCGGCGAGTTCGCTCGCGAGTGCGGCGGCGCGTGCCTGCGCCTCGTGGCGTTGTTGCTCAGCGCTCGCCGCCGCTGCCTGCGCGGTGTTCGCCTGCTTCACGAGCAGGCCGGTTCTTTGCCGCTCCTGCTGAAGGGACTGCTGCAGTTCTGCGATCTCGCCCGCCGCCGCCTCTCTCTGCTGCGCGGCCACTTCGTCCGCCTTTCGGGATTGTGCCTTACCAGCATCGATCTCGCGGCGCGCTTCGGCAAGTTCGTTCACGAGCGCGGCGCTGTGGGCTTGCTCCTGTTGAAGTGATTTCTGCAGCTCCTCCGCGGCGATTTCCGCCGCCTGCGTGCGCTGGACTGTCTCGTCGAGCTCTCGGTGCGCCTCGGCCAGCTGATTGGCGAGTGCTTCAACGCGCGGAGCGTTTTCGTCCAGCCGCTGCTGAGCTCGAACCACGCTTGCCGGCTCCGCGTGGATCAGGGCTCCGGCCGTTTCGTTCTGAAGGGGAGCTAGCGATCCGGTCGTGATTTCCGGCCGCTGATCGAGGCTGAGGGCGCTCTCACTGCCGATGCGCGTCATGTCCGGAAACGTTTGCGCATTGAAGGGCTCGAACACACCGAGCAGGGAAGCGCCAACGAGGATGATAGGAACAAAAATTGCCACCGCCACCAGCCAACTGCCCGATCGTTCCTCCTCTGGATCGGCTTCCTCGATCGCCGGACACCAATGGGTCGGCGCAGGATTGATGGGAGAGCCGTCCTGCCAGACCCATTTGCCCGCCTCCGATGACCAATGGCCGACCTCAACAGCCCCGGTCGCATCTTCCACCCAGATGCCTTCTCCGTTCCTCGGTGCAGTATCAATTGGTCGGCGCATGGATCAGGCCTCGTTCGACAGCGAGTCCGTTGCGGCGAATACTTCGGCCTGTTCGCATGGTTTCAGTCCTCGCCCAAAACACGCTTAGATCGAAATAACCGCTTATAATTATTAAATATTTAAATGTATTAACCATATAATTTTGACGCTATACAAAAGTCAAATTAAATCATGCATGCGGGCACGGATCGCATCAGCGCATTGCCCGAAGCAAGTCTGGTCCGTCTCGGCGGATGCGCCCAGATCATCAGGGGATTTATCGCCTGATCAAGAAGGTCCGTTTGATGAAGTTCGAAGGCAAGCGATGGGCGCTATTGCCGGAATAGGAAGCGAACAATACCATTTGCTTTTCGAGCGGCAGCGGAGCTTCGTCCTCGCCCGACGCCAGGTTTGGGAACGAGTCATGAGAGCAGTTGTCGTCGAAAACTACGATCGCATTGAAAACATCGCCATCAAGGAGATCGCGAGGCCGGAGCTGTCGCCAGGGCACGTCAGGGTTCGGGTCCAGGCGGCCGCGGTCGGGTTCGTGGACGGCTTGAAGGTGCAGGGCCTCTACCAGACCAAGGACCCTCTGCCCTTTACGCCCGGCTCGGAATTTGCGGGCGTCGTCGATGAGGCGGCTTCCGATGTGGCGGGCTTTGCACGAGGGACGCCGGTCATCGGGATGGTCCGAAACGGCGGCCTTGCAGACTATATTTGCGTTCGGGCCGCAGACCTCTTCGTGACGCCGAATGGCATCGATCCAGAAACTGGAGCCGCCTTCTTTGCCAACTATCTCACGGCGCTCTATGCGCTCAGTGCGCGGGCCAAGCTGGTCAGGGGCGAGACACTTCTGGTTCTAGGTGCTGCGGGCGGCGTCGGCATAGCCGCCGTTCAGGTCGGAAAGTTGCTGGGCGCGCGGGTGATCGCGGCGGCATCGACCGATGACAAGCGAAGGTTTGCGATCAGGTTCGGCGCGGATGCCGCCCTGGACTACACGGGTGAGAGGTGGCGCGACGAGCTCAGCGAACTGACAGGCGGTCACGGCGCCGATGTCATCTATGATCCGGTCGGCGGCGACCTGAGCCTTCAGGCGTTTCGGTCGATCGCGTGGAACGGCCGGCACCTCGTGATCGGCTTTGCCTCAGGGACCATTCCGGCGCTGCGGTTCAATCTGCCCCTCCTGAAAGGGGGGTGCGCTGCTGGGCGTGGACCTGGCCCAGATCGGCCGTCGAGAGCCGGAGGTACGAGACCGTTCGGTTGCCCAATTGTTCGACTGGCTCAGCAACAAGACGCTTATTCCGGTTGTCGGAAAGGTTTTCCCTTTCGAGGAATTCCGGGATGCCTTCGCGGCGATGACGACGCGCTCCGCCCTCGGGAAGATGGTTGTTCGGATCAGTTGACGACAGCGACCATCCGATCAGTCGGGCGCATGGCGACGAGATGATCGGATATGCTGCTCGCAAAGCGGACGCGCATTCCAGCGAACCAATGCGCGCCTGTGCCCATCGATGGCAGGATAGCATCCTGCCGGTGTTTTGCCCGACGTGTCAACGTCGCTGCGACGGCAGATGTCGTCCCGGTGCAGTTGAAAACCCCTTGTCGATCAAACCCATCCCTACTGTGCATGGGGTTGTTTTCGCACTTTTTGTCTGAGCGCCCAGCTGCGGGCGTGCGCATACACAGCATGCGTGCTTGTCTCTGTGGCAGGCGGCCCGGCCGTAGTACATGCCGAAAGCCCCTCAACACGCCGCCGGTGCAATGCGCAAGGCAATGACAATAACGCAATGACAATCACGTTACCTGCCGCAGCGCGCAAGCCCGATCACACCATTTCCGATGGCCTGCCGGCCGCGCAGCGGCGCTGGGCCATCGCCGCGATCTTCACCGCGCTGGCGATGGCCTCGCTCGACACCGCGATCGCCAACATCGCCCTGCCCGCCATTGCCGCCGACCTGCATGTCACGCCGGAGCAATCGGTCTGGGTCGTCAACGTCTATCAGATCGCGCTGGTGGCGACGCTGCTGCCGCTCGGGGCGCTCGGCGAGATCGTCGGGCACCAGCGCATCTATCTCGGCGGCCTGATCCTGTTCACCATCGCCTCGCTGTTCTGCGCGGTGGCCTGGTCGCTGGACAGCCTGCTCGTCGCGCGCACGCTGCAAGGCCTAGGGGCCAGCGGCATCATGAGCGTCAACACTGCCTTGGTCCGCTTCGTCTATCCCGGCCGGATGCAGGGCCGCGGCTTCGGCCACAACGCGCTGGTGGTTGCGACCGCCTTCACCTTCGGGCCGTCCATTGCGTCGGCGATCCTCGCGCTCGGCCCGTGGCCATGGCTGTTCGCCGTCAATATCCCGTTCGGCCTGGTCGCGATCGGCATCGGCTTTGCAATGCTGCCGAAGACTCCGCGCGCCGACCACGGTTTTGACTTTCTCGGCGCGATGCTGGCGTCCGCCTGTCTCGGCCTGTTCATCACCGGGATCGGCAGCGCCGCGCATAATTTGTCGCCGGTGGTCGTCGGCATCGAGTTGGTCTCGGCGCTCGCGCTCGGAATCATCCTGACGCGCCGCCATGCCGGCCATCCCGCGCCGATGCTGCCGATCGACCTGTTCAGCCGGCCGATGTTCGCGCTGTCGGCGGCAACCGCGGTGTGCTCCTTCGCCGTGCAGGGCCTCGCCTTCGTCTCGCTGCCGTTCTACTTCGAGGACGTGCTCGGGCGCTCGCAGGTCGAGACCGGATTCCTCATGACGCCATGGCCGCTGGTGGTCGGCATCATGGCGCCGATCGCCGGGCGCCTGTCCGACCGCCACGCGGTCGGCCTGCTCGGCGGCATCGGCCTCGTGCTGCTCGGCCTCGGCATGGCGCTGCTGGCGATGCTGCCGGCCAATCCCGCCATTGCCGACATCATCTGGCGGATGGTGATCTGCGGCATGGGATTCGGCTTCTTCCAGGCGCCGAACATGAAGGCGGTCATGTCGAGCGCGCCGCCGCATCGCAGCGGTAGCGCCTCCGGCATCGTCGCCACCGCGCGCCTGACCGGGCAGACCACGGGCGCGGCGCTCGCCGCGGCCTGCTTCGCGCTCGCGGGCCACGACGGCGCGACATTGGCGCTGGCGCTCGGCGCAGGCTTTGCCGCGCTCGGCAGCGTGATGAGCTTCCTGCGTCTGGCGGTGAAGTAAGCTCCCGAGCCCAGGGGTCAAGCCGCCGTCACGTCGGCAGTCGCCGGAGTGACGGTTTCGTTGTCCAGCGCCGCCAGGCGCTCGTCGATGGCAGCGATGACCTTGCGCGCGAACGGTCCGAGATGGGCGTAGGCGGCGATCATCTGCACGGCGATGCGCGCCGATGAGGTATCGCGCTTGGCGCAGTTCATGAAGGTCTGCCACAGCGGCCCGCGCGCCTCGGGAAGGGCGGTGACCACACGGTGCACCGTTTCCATCGCGCCGAGCTTGGCGCGCTTGTCGCCTTCCGCGAGCTCGTGGCGCTGCCGCGAACGGTCAAGCAGCGTCATCAGGCGGTCGACGCGTCCTGCATAGGCCGAGGGGCTGTAGATGTGCTCGAGTACCCGCTTGTAATCCATCAGGATGTCGCGCAGCGGGCGCACCGGATCGAAGTTGATCCCCGCCGTGCACTGATCGGCGCCGACGGTCGGCGCCACATCGTGGCCCGGGTGTAGCCGGCCTTCCCGCTCCAGGCGGCGCGTCAGCTGCGTGTTCGGCAAGGCATAGAGCAGGCCGACCATGCTGACGGGGATCGCTGCCTCTTCGATGAAATCGATCATCGCCTCCGCCATCGAGACCTTCTCGTTGTCGAATCCGACGATGAAGCCCGCGGTGACGAGAATGCCGGCGGCGTAGATCTTGTGGATGCTCTCGGCGATATTGCGCCGCGTGTTCTGCTTCTTCCGCATCGCGACCAGCGTCGCCGGATCAGGGCTCTCAATGCCGACGAAGATGCCAAAGAAATTGGCCGCCCCCATCAGCTCCAGGAGCTCCGGATCGTCGGCGAGGTTGACCGAGGCTTCGGTGGAGAATTCGAACGGATAGCCGTGGGCGCGCTGCCATTCGGCGAGCTGGGGCAGGAACAGCCGCAGCGACTTCTTGTTGCCGATGAAGTTGTCGTCGACGAAGTCGAGATGGCCCCGATAGCCCATCTGATAGAGTGTATCGAGCTCGCGCAGGATCTGCTCGTTGGTCTTGGTCCGCGGCACGCGTCCGTAGAGCTCGATGATGTCGCAGAACTCGCAGGTGAACGGACATCCGCGGGAATACTGCACGCCGAGATAGAGGTAGTCCTCGAACTTGAGCAGGTCGAAACGCGGAACCGGCGTGGTGGTGACGTCGGCCTGGAATTTCGGCGCGGTCAAGACGCCGGACCGGGCGCCGCTGTCCCAGGCCGCAATGAATTCATCGATGACGCTCTCGGCCTCGCCGAGCACCCGGAAGTCGGCCCGCTCATAGATGTGGGGGCTCGAGGTGGGATCGGGACCGCCGACGACCACCGGCTTGCCGGCGGCGCGGCAGAGCTCGATCAGGCGCAGCGTGTCGGCCTGCTGCGGCAACATCCCGCCGGTGAAGACGACGTCGGCCCAGGCGAGATCTTCGTCGCTGAAAGGCGCCGTGTTGCAATCGATCAGCCGGACCGTCCAGCTCTTGGGGAGCATTGCGGCGACGGTGATCAGCCCCAAAGGAGCGGCAGGGCGCTTGACGCCCAGCACTTTGCAGGATTCGCCAAAGCTCCAGAAGGACTCTGCCGAGAACAGGGGGTAGAGCATCAGTACGTTGCAGGGACTCGGCACGTTCATGGAACTCCTGTTGGCGGCGGCGCAGTGTACCAAAGTGCCTGCGTCTTGCATCCCGCAAAAGGGACAAACTGTCGCCGCTGTGCGGCGGCGGTCCGGCCCGGAACCGGCGTTCACGGCCGGACGTCGCCTTAAGCCGCGGATTGGCGCCCACCGAAGAGGCGTCAACCCGAATCGATCGAGAAGGGATGAGGCAAAACAGCGCTCCGGTCCATCCTCTCGAGCGGCAGCGCAACAGATACCCTCGGACTGTTGATTTGAACAGTTCCAGTTTGCCCGACACATTGCGTCCCTGAGTTCAATCGGTGGATTGGGCCAATCAGGGGACTTGCGATGGCAAATCTAACAATCAACGGAAAAACTTTCACACTCGACGTCGAGCCGGATACGCCGCTGCTCTGGGCGATCCGCGAGAACGCTGGCCTGACCGGCACCAAATACGGTTGCGGCATTGCACAATGCGGCGCCTGCACGATTCACATCGATGGCGTGGCGATGCGCTCCTGCGGCGTTTCCGTCAGTGAGGCCGAGGGCAAGAAGATCACCACGATCGAAGGGCTCGCCTCCGGAGATTCGCTGCACAAGGTGCAGGAAGCCTGGATCGCCCAGGACGTGCCGCAATGCGGCTATTGCCAGAGCGGCATGATTATGGCGGTGGCCGCGCTCTTGAACGAGAAGCCGAAGCCGACCGACGCCGACATCGACGAGGCCATCACCAACATTTGCCGCTGCGGCACCTTCGCCCAGGTGCGCGAGGCGATTCACACGATCGCAAGCGCGTAAGGAAATCCCACATGAATAAGCATGTTTCGCCGCGGCTCAACCGCCGCGCCTTCGTCATCGGCACGGCCGCGGTCGGCGCCGGCCTCGCAATCGGCCTCGACATCCCGTTCGGCGGCCCCGCCGTGGTCCGCGCCGCCGACGGCTCGCCTGAGGTCGGCGCCTGGGTCGTGGTCCGGCCGGACGACACGGTCGTGATCCGCATCGCCCGTTCGGAAATGGGTCAGGGCTCGCTGACCGGCCTCGCCCAGCTCGTCGCCGAGGAGCTCGAATGCGACTGGACCAAGGTCACGACCGAATATCCAACTCCGGGCCAGAGCGTCGCCCGCAAGCGTGTCTGGGGCGATTTCTCGACCGGCGGCAGCCGCGGCATCCGCTCCTCGCAGGACTATGTCCGCAAGGGTGGCGCCACCGCGCGCGTGATGCTGATCCAGGCCGCCGCCGATGCGTGGAAAGTGCCGGCATCCGAATGCACGGCCGCGAACAGCGTCATTACCCACACGCCCTCGGGCAGGACGACGACCTACGGCAAGGTCGCCGAGGCTGCGGCCAAGCTTAGTCCGCCGGCGGACGTCAAGTTGAAGGATCCGAAGGACTGGAAGCTGATCGGCAAGGGCGTGAAGCGGCTCGACACCGCCGACAAGACCACCGGCGCCATGATCTACGGCATCGACGTCAAGCTGCCGGGCATGTTGAACGCCGCAATCAAGGACTGCCCGGTGTTCGGCGGCAAGCTGAAGAGCTTTGACGAAGCCAAGGTCTCCGGCATGAAGGGCGTCAAGAAGGTCGTCAAGGTCGGCGATACCGCGGTTGCCGTGGTTGCCGACACCTGGTGGCACGCCAAGACCGCGCTCGAGGCGCTGCCGATCGTCTGGGACGAGGGCGACAACGCCAAGGTCTCCAGCGAGTCCATTGCGAAATGGCTGGCTGAAGGCCTCGACGACGCGCAGCCGGCCTATGTCGGCAACAAGAACGGCGACGCCAAAGCGGCAATCGCCGGTGCCGCTAAGAAGATCGAGGCCGTCTATAGCTACCCGTACCAGAACCACGCCACCATGGAGCCGATGAACGCCACCGCGCTCTACACCGCGGACAAATGCGAGGTCTGGTGCGGCACGCAGAATGGCGAGGCGGCGTTCGCGGCGGTGCTGGAGGCATCGGGATTGCCGGCGGAGAAGTGCGACGTGCATAAGGTGATGCTCGGCGGCGGCTTCGGCCGGCGCGGTCAGACCGACTACGTCCGCCAGGCGGTCATGATCGCCAAGCAGATGCCGGGTACACCGATCAAGCTGTTGTGGTCGCGCGAAGAGGACATGGCGCACGGCAAGTATCACCCGATCACCCAGTGCAAGATGACCGGCGCATTCGATGCCAACAACAATCTGGTCGCGCTGCACTACCGCCTGTCCGGGCAATCGATCCTGTTCTCGCTCCGCCCTGAAGCGTTGCAGAATGGCATGGATCCGGCCGCATTCCAGGGCGTCGCCCAATCGGGCGAGGCCGCGTTCGGCTACTCGGTGCCGAACTTGCTGATCGAGCACGCGATGCGTAACCCGCACGTCCCGCCCGGCTTCTGGCGCGGCGTCAACGTCAATCACAACGCGATCTATATGGAATGCTTCATGGACGAGCTGGCCGAGGCCGCAGGCCAGGACCCGCTCGAATTCCGCCGCAAGCTGATGGGCAATCACCCCAAGCACCTCGCGGTGCTTAACGCCGTTGCCGAGAAGATCGGCTGGAGCACGCCCGCGCCGCAGGGCGTCTATCGCGGCATCGCGCAGGTCATGGGCTATGGCAGCTATGTCGCCGGCGCCGCCGAAATCTCGGTGACCGATGGCAGCAAGATCAAGGTGCATCGAATCGTCGCCTCCACCGATCCCGGCTATGTCGTCAATCCGGCGCAGGTGGAGCGGCAGATCGCTGGCTCCTTCGTCTATGGCCTCTCCGCGCTGTTCTACGGCGGCTGCACCGTCAAGGACGGCAAGATCGAGCAAACCAACTTCGACACCTACAACTCGATGCGCATCAACGAGATGCCGAAGGTCGAAACTGTGATGGTGCCGAGCGGCGGGTTCTGGGGCGGCGTCGGCGAGCCGACCATCGGCGTCGCGGCGCCGGCGGTGCTCAACGCCTACTTCGCGGCAACGGGCAAGCGCATCCGCTCGGTGCCGCTGCGCGACCAGAACATCACCTTCGCCTAAGAGAGCGCTGCGGCTGCCACAACGGCAGCCGCAGCATTTTTCCGGACAAGTCTCATGAATGCGCCGGTGACACGGCGGAATGCCGTCCTCGGCATCACCGCTGCGGCCACATCGCTCGCCGCACCTTCGATCCTGCGGGCGCAATCGGCGGGCCGCGTCGTCGTGGTCGGCGGCGGCTTTGGCGGCGCGGCCTGTGCCCGCGCGCTCAAGCGTGTCGATACGAAATTGCAGGTGACCCTGATCGAGCCGAACAATATCTTCATCTCCTGCCCCTTCAGCAACGAGGTGATCGCGGGCCTGCGCGAGATCGAGGCGCAGCAGTTCGGGTACGACAAGCTCACCGCCGAGGGCATCAGCGTCGTCGCCCAGGCTGCGACGACCATCGACACGCAAAAGCGCAGCGTGACGGCGGCCGATGGGGAAGCGTTCGGTTATGACCATCTCGTGCTATCCCCAGGCATCGACTTCCATGTCGAAGCGCTGCCCGGCTACGACGACGCCGCATCGGAAAAGATGCCGCACGGCTGGAAGGCGGGTGCGCAGACCCTGCTGCTGCGCAGGCAATTGGAGGCGATGGCGGACGGCGGCACCGTCGCGATCGCAATTCCCGCCAATCCCTCGCGCTGTCCGCCAGCACCTTACGAGCGGGCCAGCCTGATTGCGCATTATCTCAAGACGAACAAGCCGCGCTCGAAGGTGCTGATCCTCGACGCCAAGGACAGTTTCTCACAGCAGCGGCTGTTCGAAAAGGCATGGAAGGAGCTCTACGGCGATATGATCGATCGCGTCGCGCTGTCGCAAGGCGGTCGCGTCACCTCGGTCGATGCCGCAACCAGAACCATCGTCACCGAATTCGGCAACTACACCCCTGATGTTGCCAACGTTATTCCGCCGCAGCGCGCCGGGCGCATTGCCGAAATCGCAGGCGCTGCGGACGCGACCGGCTGGTGCCCGATTGATCCCGTCACCTTCGAATCAAAGCTCGTCAAGAATGTCCACGTCATTGGCGACGCCTGCCTCGGCGGCGGCATTCCCAAATCGGCTTCCGCTGCAAGCGCGCAAGGCAGGGCTTGCGCCGCTGCCATCGTGAACCTCCTTGCCGGCCGTGCGCCGGAGACGCCACGGCTGACCGGCGTCTGCTACAACATTGTCGCTCCCGACTACGGCTTTTCGCTTGCCGGCAATTACCAGCCGAAGGGCGACATCTTTGCGGAGGTCGAAGGCGGCGCGACCAGCCCCGTTGACGCGCCGCGCGAGCTGCGTGCGCGCGAGGCGATTGAGGCCGAGCATTGGTTTCAAACCATCACGGCGGACACCTTTGGATGAGATTCGGTCCGCTTGCCAGCCACGAACACGGTGCGCTCCCTCCCCCGCCTGCGGGGGAGGGCTGGGGAGAGGGTGTCTCCGCAATCAAGAACCCCCAAGAGGAAAGAGCCCTCACCCGCGCTTTCGGCGCGACCTCTCCCGCAAGCGGGAGAGGTAAAAGGGGTTCGCGGCTAGATTTCTCTTCACACAATCGCTTGACTGTCGCTGCGCTGGTCGCAGCAAGTCTTGCACTCGCGGGTGTTGCGAAAGCCGAAAGCCTCGCGCCCTACACAATCATCGGCGACGGCATTCCGGCTTCGCTCACCGGCTCGCCCGGCGATGCCGTGCGCGGCCGCGCGCTGGTGCTGGCGCGCACGACGACATGCATCCTCTGCCATTCCGGTCCATTCCCGGAAACGCCGTTCCAGGGCGATCTCGCGCCCGATCTCACCGGTGCCGGGAACCGGTGGACGGCGAGTCAGTTGCGGCTTCGTCTGGTCGATGCCTCGCGCTTCAACCCGCAGACCATCATGCCGTCCTATTATCGCCATGACGGGCTTGTGCGCGTCGGGCGCAATTTCGCCGGCGAGCCGATATTATCGGCCGTCGAGATCGAGGACATCGTGGCCTATCTTGCAACGCTCCGAGACTAGGATCGCTCATGCCAACCACGCGACGACAATTCTTAAGCCTCGCCGGCAGCTTGACGGCCGCCGGCACGATCCCGATCGTCACGCTGCGGCCAGTCGAGGCGACACCGCCAATGCTCAACACCGCGATCCGCAACGTCGTCGGTGAGGCACAGATTCGCACCGGCAAAATCAAGCTCGACATCCCGCCGCTGGTCGAGAACGGCAATACCGTGCCGTTGACGGTGAGCGTCGCAAGTCCAATGACGGACGCGGACTACGTCAAGAGCATCCACGTCTTCAACGAGAAGAACCCGCAGCCGAACATTGGCAATTTCCATCTCGGTCCCTCCTCCGGCCGCGCCCAGGTCTCGACTCGGATCCGGCTCGCCGACAGCCAGAAGGTGGTCGCGATCGCGCGCCTTTCCGACGACACCTTCTGGCAGGTCGCCGCCGACGTCGTCGTGACGCTGGCCGCCTGCACAGAGGAGATGAACTGATGGCAGCGCTCATCAATGTTCCGGCCAAGGCCAAACGCGGCGAGATCATCGAGATCCGCACGCTGACTTCACACATCATGGAGACCGGCTTCCGCCACACCGCAGCCGGCGCGCTGGTGCCGCGCGACATCATCACGAGCTTCACGTGCCGCTACAACGGCACCGAGATCTTCCGCGCGGATCTGTTCCCGGCGATCGCCGCGAACCCTTATCTGTCGTTCTTCACGGTCGCCAAGGACAGCGGCAAGTTCGAATTCGAATGGATCGGCGACAACGGCTATTCGTCCACCGCATCGGTGTCCATCCTAGTCGAATGAGGTTTTGGCGCGCGATAGCGGTGGCGCTGACCGCCACGGTCCCTGCCCTGCTCGCCGGTGAAATCCCGCCCGAGGCGCGTCGCTCCGGTTATTCCTTCATGGGACCCGACACGCGCGCGATGCAGGATGACGACACCTCCAATCCGGGCATGCTATTCGTGCTCGACGGCGAGGCGCTGTGGGGGAAGAAGACCGGCCGTGCGCAGAACTCCTGCGCCGACTGCCATGGCGATGCCCGCGGCAGCATGAAGGGCGTCGCGGCGCGCTATCCCGCCTTCGACAAGGCGCTCGGCCGCCCCGTCACGCTCGACCAACGCATCAATCTCTGCCGCAGCAACCACCAGCAGGCTACGCCACTGCCATACGAGAGCCGCGACCTGCTGGCGTTGTCCGCTTTCGTCGCCCATCAATCGCGCGGCGTTCCGATCACCGCCGGCGACGATCCGCAAGTAAGACCCTTCGTCGACCAGGGCCGCGACCTGTTCATGCAGCGCGAGGGCCAGCTCAATCTTGCCTGCTCCAACTGCCATGACGACAATTTCGATAAACGTCTCGCCGGTGCGCCGATCACGCAGGGACAGCCGACCGGATATCCACTCTATCGCCTGGAATGGCAGACGCTGGGTTCACTGGAGCGACGGCTGCGCAGCTGCATGACCGGCGTGCGCGCCCAGGCTTATGATTACGGCTCGCCCGAGCTCGTTGCGCTCGAGCTCTATCTGATGTCGCGGGCGCGCGGCTTGCCAATGGAGACGCCGGCGGTGCGGCCGTAGGTCATAACGAATCTGAAACTGGCCGTCGTCTAGCCCGTCAAAGTCTTCATCGCCACCAGGATGGCGGCCGAATCCGCGACCCAGCCGAAGATGCCGCCTTGAGCCTTGATCATCTTCAGGCCCATCTCGTGAAACTCGGGAAAGTAGGATGCGCAGCCGTCGGAGATGACGACGCAGCGATAGCCGCGGTCATTGGCCTCGCGCACGGTGGTGTTGACGCAGACCTCCGTGGTGACACCGCACACGAGCAAGTTTTCGATGCCGTATTTCTCCAAGACATCGCCGAGCTCGGTGGCGTAAAACGCACCCTTGCCCGGCTTGTCGATCACGATCTCGCTGTCGAGCGGATAGAGCTCGGGAATGATATCGTGCCCGGCCTCGCCGCGAATGAGAATACGCCCCATCGGGCCGGGATCGCCGATGCGCAAGGACGGCGCGCCGCGTTCGACCTTCGCCGGCGGTGCGTCGGAGAGATCCGGCAGATGGCCTTCCCGGGTGTGGATCACCAGCATGCCGGTGTCGCGCGCCGCCTTCAGCACCGCGCCGATCGGATTCACCGCGCGCGCGAGCAGGCTGACGTCGTTGCCCAGCGTCTCACCGAAGCCGCCGGGCTCCATGAAGTCGCGCTGCATGTCGATGATGAGGAGCGCGGTGGCGAGCCAGTCGAGCCCGATCGGCTCGGGCTCGGCGTTGATGATCCCCCGTGCCGGCTTGGTTGAGTTCAGCATGATGCCCCCCGCCCGAAACGCTGTGCCGCAAACTTGTGCAAGCGCCGTGCCATTCGAAGCGACGCTCTCTGGTCTTGCTCCCGTTCTCACCGGAGAGGCGAACGCCACCGCTCGCCGCTACCGTCCCCCATACAGCTGCCGATACTCGTCCTCGTACGGCGCGTACGACTCCTTCAGCGTTGCCATGTTCAGCAGCATGGTGGCGACCAGCGCATTCGCCTTGTCGAACACGCGCGTCTTGACCCAGGCGCTTTCGGTTCGCCGGCTGCCGGAAAGTGCGACCACCTCGCGCTCCACCTCATAGTCCTCGTCGACGAAGAGCGGGCCTTTCAGCAGGCGGATCTCCTGATCGGCGAACAGGCCGACCGCGGGCCCCTTGGCCGGCAGCGGATCGTCCTTGGAGCGGTACTGGAACAGCACGCTGAGCATCTCGATCGGGATGATAGGCTTGCGCCATGGATTGTCGGCGCCAGAGTAGTACGGAGAGCTCTCCGTGATGACCGCGAGTTTCTGCCGCAGCGAGAACGGGTAGAGATCGCCCATATTCTGATCAAATGCCATGCGGACAGTCTGCCGTTTGCTGGTCTGCGCCACCTTCACGTCGCGCAGGATCACGGGATCGGTCAGCGGCTTGAGCTCGCCAAGGCGCGTCTCGAGCGCGGTCGCTACGTGCGGCTCGCCGACCGAGGCGGTGCCGCGCAGCACCTCGGTGCCGTCGCGCTTGACCATCTGGATCTGGCACTGGCGGGTAGCCGGCAGCGGCTTCGACAGGATTGCCTGCACCTCCTCACCCTCATAGCAGACGCTGCGGTAATGCGCGGAGAGGCACCCCGTTTCGAACCAAGCGCGCCCCCACAGCCGTTCGCCGAGCGGTGCGAACTGGCTGAAATGCGTGGGCCCCTCGATAGTGCCGCCCTTGAAGCCGAGCTTCTGCGCCGTGGCGTCGTCATGGATCGAGGCGTGCGCCTCGTAAGTTTGCGCTTGCAGCATCTGGCGCGGCCGGCGCCACGGTCCGATCAACGCCTGGGCCGTCTCAGTGATCTCGGTGTCGAATGCGTTTGCAGCCATGGTGTTCTCCACAAGTAGCCATGACTAGCAGGAGCGCCACGGATGCGGCCAGCGATATTGACTTCGCCGACCCATGCTTTGACTGTCACAATTCGCGTCGCGCCGCGCAATCCCTCCCGCAGCACAGACCCGCGCCGAGCAAGAAGACGAGGACTTCCGAAATGACGCTAATGCAGGTCGAGCTGGACGATAAATACCGGCTCGAATCGAAGCGGATCTTCCTGTCCGGCACCCAGGCCCTGGTCCGCTTGCCGATGTTGCAGCGCGAACGCGACCGGCTTCAGGGGTTTAACACCGGCGGTTTCATCTCGGGCTATCGCGGTTCCCCGCTCGGGATGTATGACCACGCGCTGTGGCGCGCGAAATCGCATCTGCAGCAGCATGACATCGCCTTCGTGCCCGGCCTGAACGAGGACCTCGCGGCGACCGCGGTCTGGGGCAGCCAGCAAGTCGGGCTGTTTCCCGGCGCCAAGGTCGATGGCGTGTTCGGCATCTGGTACGGCAAGGGCCCCGGCGTCGATCGCTCGGTCGATGCGCTCAAGCACGCCAACGCCGCTGGCACCTCGCTCAATGGCGGCGTGCTGGCGCTGGCCGGTGACGATCATGGCTGCCAGTCCTCGACGCTGGCTCATCAGAGCGAGCAGGTGTTCGCGGCAGCGCTGATCCCAGTGATCAATCCCGCCACGCTTCAGGATTATCTCGACCTCGGCCTTTATGGCTTTGCGCTGTCGCGCTTCTCCGGCTGCTGGGTCGGTTTCAAGGCCATCAGCGAAACTGTCGAGAGCTCGGCCTCGATCTATAGCGACCCCGAGCGCATCCAGATCAGGCTTCCCGACGATTTCGAGATGCCGGCCAGCGGTCTCAACATCCGCTGGCCTGATCCGCCGCTGGAGGCCGAGAGGCGCCTGTTCGGGCCGAAGATGGAAGCGGTGCAGGCTTTCGCCCGAGCCAACCAACTCGACCGTATCGTGCTCGATTCCAAGCCGGCTCGGCTCGGCATCGTCGCGACCGGCAAGGCCTATCTCGATCTGCGCCAAGCGCTCGCCGACTTAGGGATCACCGACAAGGACGCGCAGGACCTCGGCCTTCGCATCTACAAGGTTGCGATGACCTGGCCGCTGGAAGAGAGCGGCGCCAAGCGTTTCGCCGAGGGTCTTCAGGACGTGCTCGTGGTCGAGGAGAAGCGCGGCTTCATCGAAGACCAGCTGATGCGCATCCTCTACAACATCGATGCCTCGAAACGCCCGACTGTCACGGGAAAGCGCGACGAGCGCGGCGCGCCGCTGCTGCCGAGCGAGGGCGAGCTGACGCCCACCATCGTTGCCTCTGCGCTGGTGGCGCGGTTACGCAAGCTCGGCCATCACAGCCCGGTGCTGGAGCAGCGCCTCGCGCGGCTCGAGGCGTTCGACAACCCTGTTATCACCATCCCGCCGATCAAGCTCGCTCGCACGCCGTTCTTCTGCTCGGGCTGTCCGCACAACTCCTCGACGCGCGTGCCCGAAGGAAGCCGCGCCATGGCCGGCATCGGCTGCCACGGCATGGCCCTGAGCATGCCGACGCGCCGCACCGATCTGATCTCGCATATGGGCGCCGAAGGCGTGAACTGGATCGGCCAATCGCCCTTCACCACCGAGAAGCACATTTTTCAGAATCTCGGTGACGGTACCTATACGCATTCCGGACTTCTGGCGCTCCGCGCCGCTTCGGCTGCCGGCATCAACATCACCTACAAGATTCTCTACAACGATGCCGTCGCCATGACCGGGGGCCAGCCAGCCGAAGGCAGCTTTAACGTCGCGCAAATCGCGCATCAGGTTTGGGCCGAAGGGGTCAAGCGCCTCGCGATCGTCTCGGACGATCCGAGCAAGTATCCGCCAGGAAATTACTTCCCGCAAGGCGCGACCATCCACCACCGCCGCGAGCTCGACGCCGTGCAGCGCGAGCTGCGCGACATCAAGGGCCTCACGGTCATCATCTACGACCAGACCTGCGCGGCAGAAAAGCGCCGCCGCCGCAAGCGCGGGCTCTATCCCGATCCCGCCAAGCGCGCCTTCATCAACGAGCTCGTCTGCGAAGGCTGCGGCGACTGCTCGCAGGCCTCCAACTGCGTCTCGGTGCAGCCGCTGGAGACCGAGTTCGGCCGCAAGCGCCAGATCGACCAGTCGAACTGCAACAAGGACTTTTCCTGCGTCGAGGGCTTTTGCCCGAGTTTTGTGACCGTGCATGGCGGCAGCCTGAAGCGCATGAAGACGTCAGCGGTCGATTCCGGCCAACTGTTCGCCGACCTGCCGCTGCCCCCAATGCGCGAGCTGGACCGCCCTTATAACATCCTCGTTACGGGCATCGGCGGCACCGGCGTCATCACCATCGGCGCGCTGCTCGGCATGGCCGCCCATGTCGAGGGCCGCGGCTGCTCGGCGCTCGATTTCACCGGACTGTCGCAGAAGAACGGCGCGGTGATGAGCCATGTCCGTATCGCGCCGAAGCCGGAGGATATCTCCGCCGTCCGCATCACGACCGGCGGCGCCGACGTCATCCTCGGCTGCGACATGATCGTCTCGGCCGGTGCCACCGCGCTGAGCCGCGCCGAGCGCGGCGTGACCAAGGCCTACATCAACGCCGATCTGCAGCCGACCGCGAGCTTCGTGCAAAACCCGGATCTCGATTTCGAGATGGGAACGATGCAGACGGTGCTGCGCGATGCCGTCGGGGACAAGAATCTCGACATCATCGACGCGACGGGCGTTGCCGCCGCGCTGATGGGCGACAGCATCGCCACCAATCCCTTCATGCTCGGCTTCGCCTTCCAGAAGGGCGCGATCCCGCTGTCGCTGGAGGCCCTGCTCCGCGCCTTCGAGATCAACGGCACCGCGATCGAGATGAACAAGCTCGCCTTCACTTGGGGCCGTCTCGCCGCCCACGACATGTCGCGGGTGCGCAGCGTGCTCCAGTTCAAGAACAGGGCGGCCGCACCGACCAAGTCGCTCGACGACATCACCGCGACCCGCGCCGAGTTCCTGACTGGCTATCAGAATAGGGCATATGCCGAGCGCTACCTCGCAGCCGTCGCCAAGGTACGCAAGGCGGAGAGCGCGGCCACGCCGGGCTCCACCGAACTGACCGAGGCAGTCGCAAAGAACCTGTTCAAGCTGATGTCCTATAAGGACGAGTATGAGGTCGCACGGCTCTACACTGATGGCAGCTTCGCCAAGAAGGTGTCGGAAAAATTCGACGGCGACTTCACGCTGAAATACCATCTTGCCCCACCGATCTTCGCGAAACGCGACAAGACGGGCCGGCTTCAAAAGCAGGAGTTCGGCGGCTGGATGATCCACGCCTTCCGCGTTCTCGCGAAACTCAAGTACCTGCGTGGCACCACGTTCGATCCGTTCGGCCGTACCGATGAGCGCAAGACAGAGCGCAAGCTGATTGAGGACTATCTCGGCATGATCGATCAGCGGATCGCGGGACTGAAGGCAGAGCAGATCCCGCTGCTGGTGCGGCTTGCGCGCGTGCCGGAAATGATCCGCGGCTTCGGCCACGTCAAGGAAGCAAATATCAAACTTGCCTCGACCGAGACGGCGCGGCTGGAAGCGGAGCTGGAGAACAGCCGCTTTGCCGCCGCGGCCGAGTAGTGGCGAGAGCGCGAAGCTCTCGCCCCGCGTCATTGCGAGGAGCCCTTGCGACGAAGCAATCCAGACTAACCCCCGCGGAAAGACTCTGGATTGCTTCGCTACGTTCGCAACGACGGAGATGGTGGAATGCGCCTCGCGACACACTGAGTATCATCGCCCGCGAAGTGTTTAGACCGCAGACATGGCTGACGCCTGTTCGGACACATCACTGACAGTTTGGCCGCGCGTCCACGCGCAGCCCTTCGGCCCGCAGCGACGGCCGCAGCTGTCATGCCGCCGGCACGGGCGCCGATGATGTCGTAGCTTTGATGTGCCGGCATCGTGCGGCGGGCTTCCGAGGACAAGGCATGACACCGTCGTACCTCGCCCAAGGGGAACCGTGCTAGCGCGCTGGCTTGCGTTCGATCGGATCGATATCGATCGCCCGCAGGCGGCCGAGCCGCAGCACGTCCATGGACAGCCGCCGGCCGATCCGGTCGCGGTCGAGCACGCGGATCAGATCGTCGACACCGTTGATCTCGATGCCGTCGAGCCTGATCACGACGTCACCGGGCAACAGGCCCGCCTTCGCCGCCGGGCCGTCCGGCTCGATTTGCATCAAGAGCGCGCCCATCTTGTTCTCGACACCGGCCAGCACCGCATGCCGCCGCGGGACCGGCGCGGTCTGCCCGGCAACGCCGATATAGGCGCGGCGGACATAACCGTGGCGGATGATCTCCGACAGCACGAACTGCGCGGTGTTACTGGCGACCGCAAAGCAGATGCCCTGCGCCCCGTTGATGATGGCGGTGTTGATGCCTATCACCTCGGCATTCGACGAGACCAGTGGTCCGCCGGAATTGCCGGGATTGAGCGCGGCATCGGTCTGGATCACATCCTCGATGGTGCGCCCGCTGACCGAGCGGATCGAGCGGCCGAGCGCCGAGACGACTCCGGCGGTCACGGTCGACTCGAAGCCGAGCGGATTGCCGATCGCGATCACGAGTTGGCCCCGCCGCAGGCTCTTGGAGTTGCCAAGCGCGGCATAAGGCAAATGGCGCACGCCGTTGGCGCGCAAGAGCGCGAGGTCAGTGTCGGGATCGACACCGAGCACCCGGGCGTCGCCGACGTGCCCCTCAACGTCGCGCAGCCGAATCTCTTTTGAGGAGCCGACCACATGGCTGTTGGTGAGCACGAGTCCATCAGGCGAGATCACGATGCCCGAGCCGAACCCGCCGCGCTCGCGGCCGTTCGGCACTTTCGGCCCGGTCTCGACACGCACGACCGCAGGGCCGACGCGGTCGGTCACGTCGATGACGGCATTGGAATAGGCGTCCAGCAGAGCCCGGTCATCGACCGGAGCAGACGCCGTCGTTCGCGATGACGATGCGTCATCGGCGACATCTGAGGTGAAGTCCAACATGGCAAGAGTCCTTGAGGCTCACACAGATGGTGGCCTGTTCTCTCTCGCGCAAGTGGCCCGACCGCGGCGCAAGGCTGGGCTGCTAGGGTGCCCGCCTCAGCGAGCCGCCTCTCGCCTTGACCGGATCGAGCAGCGACCAGTCTCCATCCGGGAGCACATGGCCCTTGGGGAATGGTGCGCGCAGCTCGAGCCCGAGCGAGCCCAGCACGCGGTCGTCGCGGTAATAGCATTGCAGCACGACGCGGACGAGCGTTGCGGCGGCGACACCGCCATGTTTGCGAAAATCCTGCGCCACCGCATCGCGCCTGGCGGCATCGAGCTCGACGAGCGGCGCTCCGGCGAGCCGCGCCAAATGATCCAGCGCCGCCGCCACCTGTTTGGTGTCGCGGCCGAGCGTGGCCAACATGTCGGCCTGGATCGCGGGATCGTCGGCGCCCGGGACCCGGTATTCTTCGCTGGCCGGAATGATCATCGCGGCAATGGTGCGGAGGTCGCCGCGCTGACGCGGCGTGAGGGAGAGTTGATCAGTCATTGTGTGCGCTCTTCTAACGCCGCGATGAAGGTCTGCTCCCTCCCCCGCTTGCGGGGGAGGGTTGGGGAGAGGGTATCTCCGCAGAGAGACTCCTCGAGAGGGGAGAGCCCTCACCCGCCGCGCTCTTCGAGCGCGGCGATCTCTCCCGCAAGCGGGAGAGGTGCAGCGAATTCGTGGCGGGTTCAGTGCATCCATCACGGGCCCTCAATCGAACAAATTGGCGAGGCGCTGCTTCATCTGATCGGCGATATAAAGCGCGAGGGCCTGGATGGTGGAGGTCGGGTTTACCCCGCCCGAAGTGACGAAGATGCTGCCGTCGACGATGAACAGGTTCTTGACGTCGTGGGTGCGGCCCCATTCGTTGACGACCGAGCGTTCGGGGTCGGTGCCCATCCGCGCGGTGCCGAGCAGGTGCCAGCCGCCCCACGGGATCGGCGAATTGATGCAGATGTCGGTCGCGCCCGCCGTTTCGAGAACCTCGCGGCCGCGGGCGAGCGCATGCTCCATCATCTTCCGGCTGTTCTCGCTGATCGTATAATCGATCTTCGGTGCGGGAATGCCGTGGCTGTCCTTCAGCACCGGATCGAGCGTGACGCGATTATGCTCTTCGGGCAGGTCCTCGCAGATCGCGGAGAAACCCAGCCGATGGCCATTGAGCTTGCGGAAGACGCGGTGATGGTCGGCGCCCCAGGGCAAAATGCCCTTCTGCTCGCTGACGACGGCCTCGAACACCGGTCCTGCCCCGCGTACGAACTGCACGCCATAGCCGCGCACGAAGCCGCGCGACAGGTCCGTGTCATACCACTGCTTGCTCCACAGGCAGGTCGGCGGCGCGCGGTTGCTATCCGTCGGCTCCTTCACATACCCGTAGATCTGCGCATAGGGGTGAAACATCAGGTTCTTGCCGACGAGGCCGGACGAATTGGCAAGTCCATTCGGAAAACGCCCCGAGGCCGAGTTCAGCAGCAGTCGCGGCGTACCAACGCCGTTGCAGGCGATGATGACGACGTGCGCGGGCTGAAATTGCTCGATGCCGTCCTTGTCGTAATAGACCACGCCCGAGGCCATGCCGGTCTCGTCGGTGGTGATCTCACGCACGCGGCAATGGGTGCGCAGCTCGACGCCGGCACGGATCGCATGCGGCCAATAGGTGATGTCGGTGGAAGACTTTGCGCCTTGCGCGCAGGCCGGCGTGCAATGGCCGAGATTGATGCAGCGCGCCCGGCCCTCATAGTCCATGGTCGCGACCGTCGTGTCAGACGGCCACCAGTGCCAGCCGAGCTTGTTCATGGCCTTGCCGATGATGGCGCCGGACAATCCCAGCGGCTGTTGCGGCATCGGCGGATGCGTCAGCGGCGAAAGCGGATCGCCTGACAGGCCGGAGGTCCCCATCATCCGGTCGTTCTCCTCGAAGAACGGGGTCAGCGCATCGTAGTCGATCGGCCAGTCGTCGGCGACGCCATCGAGCGTCTTCACCTTGAAATCGGAGGGATGCAGCCGTGGCCAGTGCGCGGTGTACATGACCGTCGAGCCGCCTACTGCATTGTAGTTGACGACCTTGATCGGCGAATTGTCGTCGTTGATCGGATAGTCCTCGGGCCGCCCGCGGACGTTGGGGCTCGACGACCATTCGCCGTAGAACTTGGCTTCCCAGTCCCGCCCGGTGCTGGGATATTCCGCCGGATTCATCCAGCCGCCCTGCTCCAGGCAGAGAATGTGCATCTTGGTCTCGGCCAGCGACCACGCCACCGCCGCGCCGGAAGCGCCGGCGCCGATGATCAGGACGTCCACGGGGTCTTTCATTGCAACCTTTTCCTCCCCTCGCCGCTTTCCGGGCGATTCGGCCCTGCGGTCCGCGAGGCCGGCGAACGATAGGATCAGAGCAACGGCTGAGTAAAGCCGCGAGGCCGGAATGTCGCACTTCGCAGGGCGCAGACCATTGGTCTCGCCACATCCGGATGCTAGGAACAGGGCCGCACGAGCCATCGATAGCGAGAACGTATGTCCTTCCGAAATTTCTTTGCCCCCGCCCGCGCTTTTGCGCTCGCTTCATTTTTCGCCTTGTCCGGACTTCTGGTCTCGCCCGGACCAGCCTCCGCGCTGACTGCCGCCGCGACAGCCCGCGACGGCAACTCCATCCAGCTCGGCGACGTCACCTATCGGCTCGACGGCGTTGATGCGCCCGAGCTTGATCAGGTCTGCATCGACGAGCACGCCGATTCCTGGAGCTGCGGCATCGAGGCCCGCGACCAGCTGACGAAACTGATCGGAAAACGGACGGTGCGCTGCGACGACGTCGGACCGGAAAAGAGTTTTGGCAAGCGGCACCGCGCCATCTGCACGGCCGAGGGCGACAAGGCCAGCTTGAACGAGCAGTTGATCAAGCTCGGCTTTGCCCTCGCGCGCGAGCCGATCAAGGCCAACGTCAAACCGGCGGCCACCGAGGCCAAGACGGCGGCCGCTGGGATCTGGAAGGGCTGCTTTGTTGCACCGCAAGATTTCCGCGCCGGCAAGAGGGACGGCGCGCTTCTCGGCGCCGCGTGCCGCCCAGACCGGGACAAGGAAATCCGCGCCGTGCTGTTCCCGGAGGAGCTGACGATGCCGCCGAGTTGCAGCATCAAGGGCAAGCTTGCGGTGCGCGCACGCGTCACCGGCAATATCGGCATCTATCATTTGCGGGGCTGCCCGAGCTATCCGGCGACGACTAAGCCCGACCGCTGGTTCTGCTCGGAGGACGACGCCCAGGCCGCCGGTTTCCGCAAGGCCTATAATTGCCGTCGGCCGAAGTGAACAATTCCTTCACACATCCGTGAGTAGTAGTCCAAGACCGTATTGATCCGGAATTGAAGTCTATCGGGAGTTGCGTCAGTTGTATGCGTACGCAAGCGCCTTGCGCGAGCGTTTCCTTTGGCAGCAATCCGGCTTCGGTCCGATTGCCTTGCTCGGGCGTTTCCTCCCTAGACTTGGGCCGCTTGTTATCCAAGCGGCTCTTTCTTTTTGGGCGGGTCCTAACTCCGCATCTGCATGATGTGGTCCATCGGTGGCATGTTGGCGTTCAGATGCGCCATGATCCAGACCGTTCCTCCGACCACCAGGAAGACGACCAGAAGCCCGAAGGCGAGCGCCAGCACGTTGTTGGTGTTGTCCGGACCTGTGGTGATGTGCAGGAAGAACACGAGATGCACGCCCATCTGTGCGATCGCGAGCACGATCAGCGCAACAGGGATCGACGGCTGCCAGACCAGATCCGTACCGGCGATGAAGAACGACGTCGCCGTGAGCAGCAGGGCCAAGACAAGACCGACGACGTAACCGAGGATGCGAGTGCCGACACTGTGTTGCTCTTCCTCGCCGGGCGCGAGGTCGTGTTTGACCAACCCATGGGTCTGATCACTCATGGCGCGCTCCCGAGCAGGTAGACCACGGAAAACACCGCGACCCAGATGATGTCGAGCGCGTGCCAGAACAGCGCAAAGCACATCATCCGCCGCAATATGTCGGCGCGAAAGCCCTTGGCGAACACCTGGGCCATCATGGTGAGCAGCCACAGCACTCCGGCCGAGACGTGCAGGCCATGACACCCGACCAGCGAGAAGAACGCGGTCAGGAACGCGCTGCGCGACGGGCCATAGCCACGGGCGACGAGGTCGACGAATTCGCGGAACTCGATGGCGAGGAATATGAGGCCGAGCACACAGGTCACGGCCATGCCGAGGTAGAACCAGAACCGGTTGCGCACGTCGGCTGCAATGCTGGCCATGCCGCAGGTGAAGCTCGACAGCAACAGGCAGACCGTTTCGATCGCGACGTTCTTCGGCTCGAAGATCTCCGAGCCCTTCGGGCCGCCGGCGGTCTGGCCGGCCAGCACCGCATAGGCCGCAAAGAAGCAGGAGAACATCACGATGTCGGAGAGCAGGAAGATCCAGAAGCCGTAGGCGGTCACGATCCGCTTCGGCGCGGGTCCGGGATGCTCGATGATGAGCCCGATGTGATGGGGATCGGCGTGGGCGCGGCCGGCCGTGGCGGTCATCGACATCAGACTGCCCCCGCCATGCTGACGAGGCTGCGCCGCTCCTCGAGATTGGTGCGGTCGATGCGGGCGACCTCATCGGCCGGGATGACGTATTCGTCATGGTCGCGCCAGGCGAACACGACGAAGGTGGCGAAGGCGCCCAGGCCGCCCAGGATCACCATCCACCAGATGTGCCAGATCAGCGCGAAGCCCATGATGGTGGCGAAGAACGCGCAGACGAAACCGGTGGGAGAATTCCGGGGCATCTCGATGTCCTGATATTCCGGCTCTTCGTGCTCGAGCAGTTGCTGCTTGGCATGGGCCTTCATCTCCCAATAGGCATCCTCGCCGCGCACGTCGGGATGGAAGGCGAAATTGAACACCGGCGGCGGCGACGAGGTCGCCCATTCCAGCGAGCGGCCGTCCCAGGGATCGCCGGTGCGGTCACGCAAGGCCTCGCGGTTGCGGATGCTGACCACGATCTGCACGATTTGGCAGATCACGCCAATCGTCAGCACCGCCATGCCCACCGCCGCCACCAGCATCCAGGGCCGCCAGGCCGCGACATCGTAATGCTGCATGCGCCGCGTCATGCCGAGCATGCCGGCGACATAGAGCGGCATGAAGGTGATGAAGAAGCCGAGGAAGGTGAACCAGAACGCAGCCTTGCCCCAGCGTTCGTCGAGGCGGAAACCGAACGCCTTCGGAAACCAATATTCGAAGCCGGCGAAGGCGCCGAATAGCACGCCGCCGATGATGACATTGTGGAAGTGCGCCACCAGGAACATGCTGTTGTGAAGCATGAAGTCGGCCGGCGGCACCGCGAGCAGGACGCCCGTCAATCCGCCGACGATGAACGTCACCATGAAGCCGACCGCCCACAGCATCGGCGTCGCAAAACGGATGCGGCCGCCATACATCGTGAACAGCCAATTGTAGATCTTCACCCCCGTCGGCACCGCGATGATCATGCTGGCGATGCCGAAGATGGCGTTGACGTCGGGGCCGGCACCCATCGTGAAGAAATGATGCAACCATACCATGAAGGAGATGACGCAGATCGCCATGGTGGCGAGCACCATCGAGCGATAGCCGAACAGCGCCTTGCCGGAGAAGGTCGAAACCACCTCGGAGAAGATGCCGAAGGCCGGCAGCACCAGGATGTAGACCTCGGGATGCCCCCAAGCCCAGATCAGGTTCATGAACATCATGACGTTGCCGCCGGCCTCGTTGGTGAAGAAGTGGAAGCCGAGGTAACGATCGAGCAAGAGCATCGCCAGCGTGGCGGTGAGGATCGGGAACGCGGCGACGATGAGGAGGTTCGAGGCCAGCGTGGTCCAGCAGAACATCGGCATGCGCAGATAGTTCATGCCCTTGGTGCGCAGCTTCAGCACGGTGGTGACGAGATTGATGCCGGCGACCAGCGTGCCGACGCCGGAGATCTGGAGTGACCAGGCGTAGTAATCGACGCCGACCCCGGGCGAGTAGGACAGTTCCGACAGCGGCGGAAAGGCGAGCCAACCGGTGCGCGCGAATTCGCCGACCACGAGCGAGATATTGACCAGCAGTGCGCCGGTCGCGGTCAGCCAGAACCCGACCGAATTGAGCGTCGGGAACGCGACATCGCGCACGCCGAGTTGGAGCGGCACGATCAAGTTCATCAGCCCGATCACGAACGGCATCGCCACGAAGAAGATCATGATGGTGCCGTGCGCGGAAAAAATCTGGTTGTAGTGCTCGGGCGGGAGATAGCCTTGCGACTGGTAGGCGACCGCCTGCTGGATTCGCATCATGATGGCGTCGCTGCCGCCGCGCAGCAGCATCACCGAGGCCAGCAGCACATACATGACGCCGATGCGCTTGTGGTCGACGCTGGTGATCCATTCGCTCCAGAGATAGGGCAGATGCCCCCTCACCACGACCCAGGCCAGCACGCCCAGGATGGCGACCAGCACCACCGCGCCGGCGACGAGCGGAATCGGCTGATCGAACGGAATGGCGGACCAATCGAGCTTACCGAGCATCGTGGCCTCCACTGTGCGACCGGCCGGCTTCGGATGCCAGCTCCGGCCCAGGACCCGGCGGAATGTGCTGGGTTGCGATCAGATCGAACAGGCGCGGATCCTCGAGCCGATAAGTCGGCCGGCTCTTCTCGATTCCCTGCTGCAGCAGGGTCCTGTAGCTGTCCTCATTCAGCACGGCATCGGTCTTCGCCGTGCCCGCCACCCAATCCGGAAACGCGAGCGGCGAGATCACGTTGACGTCGAACATCATGTCGGGGAAGCCGTCGCCGGAGAAATGCGCCGACAGGCCCTGGAGCCTGCCCTCGTGGTCGGCGCGCAGGTTCAGCTTCGTCACCATGCCGTTCATGGTGTAGATCATGCTGCCGAGCTGCGGGATAAAGAACGTGTTCATCACGCTCGACGACGTCAGCTGGAAGTTCAGCTCGGCGCCGGCTGGTACCGTTAGCGTGTTGACGGTGGCGATGCGCTGATCCGGATAGATGAATAGCCATTTCCAGTCGAGCGAGACGGCCTGGATGCGCACCGGGCTGCCGGTGCCCGGCACGGGTGCCGCGGGATCGAGCTGATGCGAGCCGATCCAGGCGACGCCGCCGAGCAGGATGACAGTGAGCGCAGGGATCGCCCACACCACCATCTCGACGCGCCCGGAATAGACGAAGTCGGGCTGGTAGCGCGCTTTCGGATTGGACGCGCGAAACCAGAACGCGAAGCCGAGTATCGCAACGATGGTCGGCACCACGATCACGAGCATGATGAAGACGGAATCGATCAGGATGGTGCTGTTGGCCGCAGCCACAGGCCCTTGCGGATCGAGCAGATTCATCGGCAAGCCACTGGCGGTTGGGAAGCCCCGGGACAGAGCCTAGCGCGGGAAAGGCTCCGCAACAAACGCTGCGACCTCAGAACGGTTCCTGAACCGCTGGGGTCAGCCATGCGCGGTCGGCCGGCGGCAACATGCAATCGCATGTGATGTCAATGACATGAACGCGGGAGCGGCGCCCTTCTCTCCGGTCGAGGCGATTGCTAATCTGCACGAAAATATTGGATCAACAGGATCCGGGCCCGGGAGTAAACCGAGATGCGCTTGAAGGACAAGGTTGCGATCGTCGTCGGCGCGGGGCAGAGCCCGGGCGAGGGCATGGGCAACGGCCGCGCCACTGCGCTCACGTTCGCGCGGGAGGGTGCCAAGGTCTTGTGCGTCGATCATCATCTGGACTCGGCGCAGGAGACGGTCGCGATGAGCACGGCGAAGCAGGGCACAGCCGCAGCCTTCAAGGGCGACGTGACCAAAGCCGCCGACATCAAGGCGATGGTCGCGGACGCGCAATCGCGCTGGGGCCGGATTGACGTGCTGCACAACAATGTCGGCGTCAGCCTCGCCGGCGGCGATGCAGAATTGCTGCAACTGACCGAAGAAGCGTTCGACCGCGTCGTCGCCATCAATCTGAAGAGCTGCATTCTCGCCGCGAAAGAGGTCATCCCGATCATGCGCACGCAGAGAGGCGGCGCCATCATCAACATCTCCTCGATGGCGGCGATCACGACCTACCCTTACGTCGCCTACAAGGCGACGAAATCGGCGATGATCGCCTTCACCGAACAGCTCGCCTACCAGAATGCCGAATACGGCATCCGCGCCAATGTCATTTTGCCCGGCCTGATGAACACGCCGATGGCCGTCGATACCCGCGCCCGCGAATGGCACAAGACCCGCGCCGAAGTCGAAGCCGAACGCGACAGCAAGGTGCCGCTGCGCAGGAAGATGGGCACCGGATGGGACGTCGCGAATGCCGCGCTGTTCCTGGCTTCAGATGAAGCGAGCTTCATCACCGGCGTGACGCTGCCGGTGGATGGCGGTGCGAGCGTGAGACGGGGGTAGGGTTCTCTTTCTCCTTCTCCCCTTGTGGGAGAAGGTGGCGCGAAGCGCCGGATGAGGGGTTCTCTCCAATCGCCCAACCGTTCGTGAGGATGGAGACCCTCACCCGTCACGCCGCTTCGCGGCGAGCCACCCTCTCCCACAAGGGAAGAGGGGGCAGCGTCACGCGGCGCGCTCAGCGCGAATACGTCACCCGCCAGATCGTGCCGTTGCCATCCTCCGACACCAGCAGCGATCCGTCCTTCGCCACGGCAACGCCAACCGGCCGTCCCCACACTTCAGTGTCGCTCACGACGAACCCCGTGACGAAGTCCTCGTACTCGCCCGTCGGCTTGCCGTCGTTCATGCGGATGCGGATCGCCTTGTAGCCGGTGCGCTTCGATCTGTTCCAGGAGCCGTGCTCGGCGGCGAAGGCGTCGCCCTGATACTCGGGCGGAAACTGCGTGCCCTGATAGAAGGTCATGCCGAGCGAGGCCGAATGCGGCTGGATCAGCACGTCCGGGACGGTCACCTTGTCTTTGAGGTCCGGCCGCGCGCCGGCGTGGCGCGGGTCTTCATTGTTGCCGATGTAGAACCAGGGCCAGCCGTAGAAGCCGCCCTCCTTCACGCTGGTCACGTAATCGGGCACGAGATCGTCGCCGAGGCCGTCGCGCTCGTTGGTCGAGCACCAGGGCAGGCCAGTCTGCGGCTGGATCGCAAGTCCAACGCAATTGCGGAGGCCCGTGGCGTAGATCTTCCGCTCCTTGCCATCGGGATTGAAGGCCAGCACGGCGCCGCGCTCCGTCTCGCTGGCCCAGGCAGCGCCAAGCGGTTGCGCTTTCGACCAAGCCTCCAATCCACCCGGCGGCGTGCCCATGCCCTCGGCGACGTTGCTGAGTGAGCCAACCGACACCAGCATGCGTTTGTTGTCGGGCGCGAACACGATGTCTCGGGTGGAATGTCCGCCGTCATGCGGCAGGCTTGCCACGATCGTTTCCGCCTTGCCGCGTGCCTTGAGATCGCCGGCCTGGTAGGGAAAGCGAAGGACGCTGTCGGTGTTGGCGACATAGACCCATTGCGGATTGTCACCGTCCGGAAAGAAGGCGATGCCGAACGGCTGCCTCAGGCCGCCGGCAAACACCTCGTTGGTCGCGGCCTTGCCGCCATCGCCCGCGCGCAGCACGCGGATGGTGCCGGCCCGTGTCTCCGCGACAAAGACATCCCCATTCGGCGCGACCCGCACGATGCGCGGCGCGCGCAGGCCTTCGGCGAACAGCTCGATCTTGAATCCGGCCGGGACCTGGAGCGTGGCCTCCGGTGGACGCGGCACCACACGCGACGAGCTCGCAACGGAGCGCGTGGCGCCGGGCCTGACCAGATCCTGTGGCCGGATCAACCTGACCGTGCCGGGCTTGTCGGCCCGCCAATCGCCGTAGGCATCCTTGCCCTGCAGCACCGGCTCACCTTGTGCGCTGGTGGCAGCCGCGACCAGCAATCCCGCGAACATCGCAACGGACCATATTCTGTCTTTCACGTCTTTCTCCCGGCCTGCGCGTCTCAACGTCAACATGCGACGATCCGCAAACGTTCTGCGGCAGGTCATGCGCCTGCCGAATCCGACATCAGTTCATGCCCGCACGATGGGCATCAGCCGCGGCCCATCGTACTGGAAAATGCGGCTGATCGGTGCGACACATTGCTGGGGCGCGACTGCCGATTGTTCAAAGCTGCGGCATTGGTGTCGCGGCTGATTGGGGTGATCATGTGGGGATCCGTCATATCGGAATGGGCGAGCCTGCTGCTGCGCTGGCTGCACGTGGTGGCGGCGATTGCCTGGATCGGCAGTTCCTTCTACTTCATCGCTCTCGACCTCAGCCTCAGGCCCAAGAGCGACCCACCGGGCGACTTGCCTGACGGCGTGCAGGGCGAAGCCTGGCAGGTCCATGGCGGCGGCTTCTATCGGATCATGAAATATCTGGTCGCACCGAGCCAGATGCCGGACGAGCTGACCTGGTTCAAATGGGAGGCCTACACCACCTGGCTGTCCGGCTTCGCGCTGATGGTGGTGGTGTATTATCTCGAGGCCGATTTGTTCCTGGTCGACAGATCGATCCTCGACCTCACGCCGTTCCAGGCCGGCCTGTTCAGCTTCTTCAGTCTCGCGCTGGCGTGGCTGCTTTATGAGGCTGCCTGTTGCACCGGGCTTGCGCAGCGCGAGCTGCCCTTTGCCATCGGCGGCTATCTGTTCCTGGTCGCGCTGACCTACGCCTTCACGCATGTGCTGAGCGGCCGCGGCGCCTTCAACCAGATCGGCGCGATCATCGGCACCATCATGGTCGCCAACGTCTTCGCGCTGATCATCCCGAACCAGAAGAAGATCGTAGCCAGCCTGATCGCGGGACAGGCGCCCGATCCCAGGCTCGGCAAGGCCAGCAAGGAACGCTCGGTCCACAACAACTATCTGACGCTACCCGTGGTCGTGCTGATGATCAGCAACCACTATCCCCTGCTCTACGCCACGCGCTTCAACTGGATCATCGTCGCGATCATCCTGGCACTCGGCCCCGTGATCCGCCACTTCTTTAACGCGCGGCATGCGGGGCGCAAATCGCCGTGGTGGGTGTGGGGCGTGGCAGCGGTTGGCGTGATCGCGATCCTGTTCCTCTCCGCCGCCGGACCGCGCAACGTCAAGACCAGCGCCCTGCCGGCGCAGCCGACGCTCGCCAATGTCGAGGAGATCGTGATGTCCCGCTGTAGCATGTGCCACGCCGTCGAGCCGGTCTGGGCCGGCATCGTCGCCGCACCGAAAGGGATACTGCTCGACGCGCCCGAGCACATCCATCGCAACATGCGGCTGATCGGCCGCGTCGCGGCTTGGTCCAATGCGATGCCGCCGGGCAACATCACCGAGATGACCAGTGAGGAGCGCGCCATCCTCGCCGCTTACATCGAGCAGGCCCGTTGATGCCGCCGCGCATCGACAGCATTTCGCAGAATGAAATTTCCGCATGTTTCGCTGAATTGAAAATGACTTAACCGTCTATCACGCGTAGACAGGACCGGCAGCCGCCGGAGCGGCCCAATTCAGCTCGCAATCGGGGAAAGAACAGTGGCCCTCAAGAACGTCATCGGTATCGACCACGCCGTGGTCATGGTCAAGGACCTCGACAAGGCCGCCGAGAACTATCGGCAGCTCGGCTTCACCGTCTCCCCGCGCGGCACCCACAGCGTCCATATGGGCACGGGCAACTACACCATCATGTTCGATCCCGACTATATGGAGCTGCTCGGCGTGCTCGCTGCGACCGAGCTCAACGCCCCGGCGCGCGCTTTCCTCGACAAGCACGGCGAAGGCATCGAGCGCATCGCCTTCACCTCGGTCGATTCCGCCGCAGGTGCCGAAGAGATCCGTGCACGGGGCCTGGAGCCGATCGGCCCGACCGATTTCGAACGGCCCGTGACGCTGCCGAACGGCACGGTCTCGGCGGCAAAATTCCGCACCTTCATGTGGCCGACCGTGGAGGCGCCCGGCGGCGTCCGCATCTTCGCCTGCCAGCACAAGACCCGCGAGACGGTGTGGATTCCTGAATTGATGAAGCATGCCAATGCAGCCAGGCGGATCAAGCAGACGCTGATCGCAACGCCTGAGCCCGCGAAAGAAGCTGCGCACCTCGGCCAACTGATCGACCGCGAGCCGAAGGCAGAGGCGGACGGCGCGGTCACCGTGCCCTCCGGCGGCGATCGCGCCGACTTCGTCTACCTGACGCTGGACCAGCTCGCCAAACGCTATCCCGGCGTGCCGCTCGCGGGCCTCTCCGAGCGCGGCGGCGCGGCGCTGGTGCTCATCAGCGGCGACCTCGCGGCAACCGAGAAGGCGCTCGGTTCGGCAGCCATGCGCAGCGGGGGCGCCATCTGCGTGCCGCCGGCCAAGGCCAACGGCACCCTGCTCGCCTTCGTTGCCGGCCGATCTGAACCAATTCTTTAGCGTTCAGGGTCCAAGCGCATGTTCAAAGAGGGATCGGCGATCGCCTATGACGCGCCGGCCGAGCCGAAGAAGTGGCCGTCGGCGAAAGGGTAGAGGCAGAAGGACCGAAGCCCGCCCTATCTCGTCTACAGCGGCACGCTCGCCGACTGCGTCCGCGAGTTGAGGGGCAAGCCGATCAAGGCCACCTCGCTCTACGACATCATGACGAGGCCGCAACCGGCCTTCCAGACCGTGCTGCGGCCCGGCGACGCCGCCGAGATCGCGATGCGCAAGGATTTTCCCAAAGATCAGTTCGAGGTCCGCCCGCCGGTCGGTCTGCTCCGCTGCTTGGAGGAGGATTCCGTCGGCGCATCGAGGAAGACGACGGGTGTACCGCGCTTCACGTTCTCGCCGAGCACACGAGCGTCCCAATTGGTGAGCCTGATGCAGCCGTGAGACGCGGACTTGCTGACCCTGTCGGGCTCTGCCGTTCCATGAATGCCGTAGCCCTGCGCCGACAAGCCGATCCAGTACGAACCCACCGGATTGTTCGGCCCCGGCTTGATGTCGAACGGCCTTTTGGATTTGACACTCTTGAACTTGTACTCGGGATTGTAGTGATAGGTCGGCTGCTCGTTGGTGCCGGTTACCTTCAACGTCCCCGTTGGCGTCGGGCGGTCCGGACTGCCGATTGACGCCGGATAGAACGCGATGAGACGACCGGTCTCGTCGAACGCCTTCAGTGTTGCGTTCGTCTTGTCGATCTCGACCCGCGCAATCCGCGGAAGCTCCCGTCGCGCCGGAACATTGGCCACGACAATCGTCTCGCCGGCTTTGTCGAAGGCCTTTCTTGGATTGAGCGCCTTCAACAGCTCCTCGCTCATGTGGAATTTTTCCGCGAGCCCTTCGAGCGGACTGGTGTAGCTCAGCGCCTCCAGCGACTTCATGTCATCGAGCTTGGCCGGCAGCTTTTTGAGGAACGGCCCCTTCACATCTGCTTCGGTGATCTTGTAGTCGACGACGACAGGACCTTCGCTCGCCGTGCTCAGCCTCTCCCAGAGCTCCGGTGCTATGCCCGCGTCGGATGCGATCCCGTTCTGCTCGGCGAATGCCTTCAGCGCCTTCTGCGCGTTCTCGCCGAATTTGCCGTCGATCTGGCCGGGAGAGAATTGGGCACGATCGAGCAGGATCTGAAGCTTCAACACCGAAGCGTTGATCTTGTCGGTCGCCGGCTGCTTTTCAGGACGCGCAGCATCGTTCACCGCTGCTGCGTCGAAATTGCCCGCGAATGCCGGGCAGAGCAACCAGAGCGACATCACCGCGCCAAGCATCCATCGCACCATGATCGCTCTTCCCAGCTCGCAACAGCGATCCGCAAAGCCGCGGAGAGTTTCTCATCAGGAACACCGTAGTAGCACCGACGGAACCCATAAGACCGCAGCTTTGCCGCAATCGCGCGGTTAAGAACTCCTTATCGCCGGCGCATCGCTGGCCGCTCACCCCACAGTTCGAGGTTGCCCCAGTAATGCGATTTGTCGTCGCGGCTTGCGCCGCATTTCTAATTCTGATGTGCGATCTCGATCCGTCGGCGTCCCGGCAAACATCAACATTCGACACCACTGTTCTTCAGAACAATCATGCCTTGCCACTTGTTCCGGTGGTCGAGCTCTTCCTTGCCAGCGTGCAGGCCATCGAGCTCGCCAATGCACGCGCGGCCTATGAGGAGAAGAGCGATCCGCCACGCGCGAGCGAAACCGTCGCCGAGGGGCCCGTTTCACCGACAGACCGGTTCTGCCACGCGCTTCGTGAGGCAGCCGAAACCAGCGGCATTCCGGTGCCGTTCTTCGCGCGCCTCATCTGGCAGGAGAGCCGCTTCAAGTCCAACGAGGTTAGCCACGCCGGCGCGCAGGGCGTCGCGCAATTCATGCCCGAGACCGCCGCCGAAGTCGGGCTCGACGATCCGTTCGATCCCATGAAGGCGCTGCCGGCATCGGCAAAATTCCTGCGCAAGCTCCGTGACGATTTCGGCAATCTGGGCCTCGCAGCCGCCGCCTACAACGCAGGCCCCGGCCGCATCCAGAAGTGGCTTGCGAAGGAGAGCGAGCTGCCGCGAGAGACACGCGACTATGTCCGCATCATCACCGGGACCAGGGCCGACGACTGGACCGAGCGCGCGGAAGCGCTTGCGATTCGGATCGACCTGCCGCGCGAAGCGCCGTGCGAAGGCGTCGGCAGCCTCTCGAAAGCCAGGGATGTCGCCTGGGTTCCGGTCAACCTGACGCCTTCGGTCACGACCATCATTCGCAAGGGCGAACAGCTTGCCGCACGGCTGACCGCGAACCGCGCCCGCAAGCGGTTCGCGACCTTGCTCCGGAAGAACACTTCGGCTCACGGCAACGCGCGCAGCATGATTGCAGCACGCGCGGCCGGAAAGAGCGCGAAGACCCGCGCTATCCGTTTCGCGGCGCGCGAACGGACTTCGGGCTGATGCTCTGATTCGGAAGTCGCTCGACAGAGCGACTTCCGATCGGCGGGAGGCTAGTCGATCTCCTCGATCACGCGACGCTCGCGCGGCTCGATGACGTAGGTGCGCGTGTCACGGTGGATGTAGCGATATTCCCGCAGGTCCGGCGCATCGTGATAGACGGTGCTCGGAAATTCTTCCACCTCGACGCTCTCAGGAACGCGGTCGCCGACACGAATCTCGGTGCGTGCCGTGCTGCCGGTGGTCTGCCGTTCGCTCCGTCCTTCGGTGCGGGTCTTCACATGCTTGCGGATCGCTTCACGATCGCGATCTGAGAACTTGCTGGCGCTACGCTCGCGCGTGGTCGTCGTTGTTGCGGTGGACTGCCCCGAATATGGCAGCACCGTCACGATCTTGTAGGTCGCCGGATCGACCACGACGATCTGATCCTTCACCAGCGCGAAGCTGTAGCCGCGATATTGCGGCACGATCTCGACGACGTCAGGCGGCAATGTCGAGAGATGCACGTCGCGCGGCACCACGGTGCCGACATTCAGCGAGAAATTCACGCTGGTCAGCGGCCGCACGTTCAGGCGCGAGATCGAGGTACTGATCTTGGTCTCCTGCTGCTTGTTGAGGTTGACGTCGGTCTGAGCGGCCGCCTGTGAATTGGTGCCGGACCGCTCGCCCTGCGCCTGATTGCTGGCTGGCGCATTCGGCGACTGTTGCGCCTGGTTGGCCCCAGATGCCGCGGGCGCCTGCTGAGCCTGATTGGCCGGCGGCGGATTGGACCGATCCTGCGCCTGGTTCGTGTTCGCCGGTGGCGGGTTGGCGCCCTGCTGCGTCGCAGGCTGGTTGCCGGCCGTGTTCGAGCCTGCCGCGCCGCTCTGCGGCCGCGTGGACGTGTCCGCGCTGTTGGCAGCATTTGAGGTGCCGGAACCGGAGTTCGCAGACCCGGAAGGCGGTGCGCTTGTCTGCGCATTCTGCGCCGAGCTTCCTGTCGGCGGTGATTGCTGCGGTTGCGATGTGGTCGACTGCTTGTCAGCCGCGCCCGATGGCGAGGTGGTGGACGGCGCGGTGGAATTTGATTGGGATTGCGGTGTCTGCTCGGACTTCGTGGTCGTGCTTGGCGATTGCGCAAGAGCGGCGCTCGCCAGCACCAGCCCTAAGGCGGTGGTTGCCAACAGGCGGATCATGGTTCACTCCATTTTATCAAATGAACATTGGCTACTAACTTGCGTTAAAACGCTCTGTTCCACTTTTTCCCGAGAGAAGGACAGACCGCCGCCACGGAACTGCGATGCCATCGAAGAGCGCCGGAATCATCGCCTATCGGAAGGGCCGCAGACTCGAGGTTCTCCTCGTTCATCCCGGAGGCCCGTTCTGGCGCAACAAGGATCTCGGTGCATGGTCGATCCCGAAGGGGGAGTATGCGGGCGAAGAAGATGCGGAAATCGCCGCGCGGCGGGAGTTTGCCGAGGAGCTTGGACTCGAGCTGTCCGTGCCGCTGATCGCGCTTGGAGAGGTCAGGCAGCGCGGCGGCAAGCTCGTCACCGCGTTCGCAGCCGAGTTCGACATCGACACGCGCAGCATGCGTAGCAACACGTTCGAGATTGAATGGCCGCCACGCAGCGGCAAACGGCAGACCTTCCCGGAGGTCGACCGTGCCGAATGGTTCGCGCTCGAAGAGGCGAAGGAGAGGATCAACGCAGGACAACGCCCGCTGCTTGATCGGCTGAAGCGACTGGCCAGCGGCGAATAGGCGCGCCGCTCAGACCGGCTTGTCGTCGCTTGCGGGAGAGGGTTGGGGAGAGGGTGTCTCCGCATTGGGAGTCCCCGAGAGGAAAATGCCCTCACCCGGCGCTACGCGCCGACCTTCCCGCAAGCGGAAGCGGTTAAGGGAGGCCCGCAGCGCGATCATGCGCAAACGCAAGCCTCCCTATTCCGCCTTGATGCTCGCGGCCGCCACGACGTCGGCGAGCTCCTTGGTCTCCTTCGCGATCTTGGCGGCGTACTCAGTCGGGCTGAGCACCGAGACCACGCCCTGCGAGCCGAGCTTATCCTCGACCGACGGATCCTTGGCAGCAGTGATGATCTCCCGGTGCAGCGTCTCAAGGATCGGGGCGGGTGTCGCCTTCGGCATGAAGAAGCCGACCCAGAACGAGATGTCGAAGCCGGGATAGCCGGCTTCCGCGACGGTCGGCACATCAGGCAGCGACGGCAGCCGCTCGGCTGAGGACACCGCGAGGGCGCGCAGCTTGCCGGCCTTCACCAGCGGCACCGCGGAGAGCGGATCGAACACCGCCAGCACCTCCTGAGCGAGCAGGCCGACCTCGGACGCCGAACCTCCGCGATAGGGCACATGGATCATCTTGATGCCGGCCTTCTGGCTGAGCAGCTCCATGGCGAGATGGGCGAGGTTGCCGTTGCCGCCCGAGCCGTAGGCGAGCGCGCCGGGCGCGGCCTTCGCGGCGGCGACGAGATCGGCCACCGATTTGATGTTCGCCGTCTTGGGATTCTCGGGATTGACGACGAGCACGAGCGGCGCCGAGACCACGGTGGTGAGCGGCGCGAAGTCTTTCTCCGGATCGTAGCGGATATCCCTGAACAGCGTCTTGTTGAGCGTGATTGTGGACGAATTGCAAGCGAGGATAGTGTAGCCGTCCGCGTCCGCGCGCGCGACGCCTTCGGCCGCGATCATGCCGTTGGCCGGCGCGGTTCTCGACCACGAAGGGCTGTCCGAGCTTGTTGCTTAAGCGATCGCCGATGATGCGCGCGACGACGTCGACCGGGCCGCCGGCGCTGAAGCCGACCATGATCTTGACCGGCCGCGCCGGATATTTCTGCGCGAGCGCCTGTGTCGTCACGCACAATCCGGCGACAATCGCCAGCAGGCGAAGCGTTCGTTGCATTCGTTCCCTCCCCAGACCTCATCGCGCCGCTTGTGCATGCTTGTTGGTGCGACGCGCTCGTAGATCATGATGAGCGGCTCCGCCAAAATTCGCAATCACGTTTGCACACCGGCATTCCGCCGCGCGGCACGAGAGAGCAGCTCTGCAACAAAAGATGCGAAAACAACCCCATGCACAGTAGCCGACCGCTGTCGGAACAAGGGCTTGCGCAGGACGAGCGGAGTTTCTGGTATTACGAAATCGAATTGACTCGTCGGGCAAAACACTGGCAGAATATCATCATCGCAGCAGCCGTGAGCGTCCAGGCCGGTCCAGCCCCCGGGCACATCGAGCTGGCTGCGCGTAAGCCCTTCATCGACATCTGAAAATCGCAATCACCGCGCGCCGAGCGCGACCCGCCTTCGCGCGGCAAGCGCTCGCGCCTCTTCCGGCAAGGAACCCAGGACATGACGACATCTCTCAATTGCACCAGCACGGCACCCACCGCGGCAACAACGGATCGCAGCAGAGCCACGCCTCGCATCAAGCTCACCCGACGGCGCTTGACGATCCAACATCCCGACCCGCAAGCTGGCGAGCGGCTGCTGGCCGAGGCGCTCGGTGCCGTCGATCGCGACGCGCTGCATGGCATTCTCAAGCAATTGCTCAAGGCCAGCGTGATCAACCAAAAGCCGGACGAGGCCAATCTCGCCTTCATGATCTCGATGATGAAGAGCATCGGGCCCAGGGATTCCATCGAAACCATGCTGATGGCGCAGATGGTGTCCGTCCACGTCGCGGCGATGCGCTCCGCCTTTCGCCTCGCTCTCACCGAGAATCTTCAGCAGCAGGAAGGCATCACCCGTGCATTGACCCGGTTGGCCCGCACGTTTGCAGCCCAGACCGAGGCGCTCAGCCGCCACCGCAGCAATGGCGAGCGCGCCATCACGGTGCAGAACGTGTCGGTGCAGGACGGCGGCAGCGCTATTGTGGGCAACGTCACCCAGCATGCGAGCGTGATCGTTGCGCAGCCAGGCGCGGCCGAGGCAGAAGCGGTCCCGGCACGCGAGGGCGGACAAGGCGGACTCGGCGTGGAAAACGACGCGAGCGCATGAGCAGCGAACACGTCCGCAACACGGATGCAATGCAGTCGAGCCTGCGCTGCGGCGCACGGACGCGCAGCGGCACCGTCTGTCGTGCGCCGGCAATGCACGGCAAGGTCCGCTGCCGCATGCACGGCGGCGCACGGAGATCCGGCGCGCCGAAGGGAAATCAGAATGCGCGGAAGCATGGAATGTTCACAAAGGATAGCGCCGCCGAGCGACGGCAGGTTCAGGTCTTGCTGGATGAAGCATGGAAGCTTCTGAATGACCTAAAGTAAGTTGCGTGCGCCCGACGTGTCAGATGGTCCGTGGGAGGTCAGTCAGATGCGCTGTCGCTCCCGAGAATCGTGCCATGGGCACGCCATCGCCACGTCATGAATTCGTCGCCTTCGGCGACCTGCTCCGGAGGAACGACCGCCAGCGATTTTTGTTGGCGGCCTATCAGGGATGGAGGTTTCCAATGAGAGTTAGCGACGCAATGACCCACGACGTGCAGCTTTGCACACCCCAAGACACCATCAGGGAGGCCGCCGAGGCGATGGCGGCGCTCAATGTCGGGCTGTTGCCCGTCACCGACGATGACCGCCTGGTCGGAATGATCTCGGATCGCGATATCGCCACGCGAGGTGTCGCGATGGGCTTGGGACCGGATGCGCCGGTCCGTGACGTCATGACGGCAGATGTCAAATATTGCTTCGAGGACCAGGACATCGACGAGGTCACCCGCAACATGGCCGACATCCAGGTGCGGCGGCTGCCCGTGCTCAATCGAGACAAGCGGCTGGTCGGCATCATCTCGCTCGGCGACATCGCCGTGTGCAAGCCGGGCGACGGTGCCGCGAAGGCGCTGCACGGGATTTCACAGGCAGGCGGACAGCACGCGGGCGCGATCTCCGGCTGAAGCACCGTCGCGCCTCCCGAGGCGTTTGAAGGGGCAGCAAGATCAGCCACAGTCAGGCGGCGTCGCGAAGGAACTGGACAGGCTGCCCGGCTGCGCGCCGAACCAAATCGACGAGCGTAGGAGAACCGGCATGGGAACCGAGATCGCCTGGGTCGGCAATTGGCGAAATCAATTCGGCTCCATCTTGCGCATCACTAATGATGCGAACGGCCGCATCGAGGGGAATTTCGAGACCGCGCTCGAAGACAGCGGCTTTTACGGGCAAGCGGTGCCGATCACCGGGTTTCACAAGGGCAATTGCATCGCCTTTGTCGCGGTGGGCTCGTCTGCGACGGGCGATCGGGCCGTCTCCTATACCGGACTGTTGCGTCACGGAAAGATGGAGACCGCCTGGTTCGTGATTACAGACCAAGCGCTGAGCGCCTCCAGCGAGGGCGAGCCGGCGAAGCTGAAACCGGTGAATTGGTGGCGCGCCGTTACAACGAACGTCGATACGTTCGAACGGAGCTAGCGCTCAGCCCCGGATCCGACGATCCTGGTCGACAAACGACCCGAGGGTGCCCCAAACGGTGCGGCCACATGTCCGATCTCGTGCTGAACGATGCACGGCTGCCCCTCGCCGCCTCAAGCCCGATCTCCATACATCGAGCTAAGTCATGCGCTCGCCAGCGGCAGGGCTAGCGCGGCGTGATCTCATTGACGGCAGCAATCTGCAGCCCAGCCCCGTTCAGCGCTTCAGTGATCTGCTTGGCCAGCAGCTTGGCTTCTTCGGCTCCGATTTGGGCGTCAGGATGTCCCTTGAAGAACGCACAAATCGTCGTGGCTATGATGGTATTCACCTGGTGCGGATCAACCATTTGCTGCACGCGAAATTGCGAACGACTTCACCGGATCGGCGGTGCGTCAGCCTGCAGGACCGAGACGGTCATCGCAAGCCAAAGAACGAAAGAATGGCCGCGATCACAACGACTAGCCCTATGAGGTAAATCAGGCCGTTCATCGCAATTCTCCTTTTCGACGGGATGACTCGAATTTATTCGAGAGTCGTGGGCGCGTTCTTGGCATTACACTGCTGAACGGCCAGCTTCTCGAGCTCCACTTCCTTCTCTATGGCCGTTAGAGAGTTGCCGATCTTGTCGACGATCCTGACCAAATCGGTAGCTGAGATGCGAAGCCGCCTGCGTACAGACTTGACCTGCTCTGCGTTCGCAAGATCGAGCGTTGTGCGAATGGGCCGTGGCGGTTTTGAGGACAGCATGAGTAGGTCTCCTGACCGAGGTAAGAGCGACGATGTCTTTTTGGTTCCTATCGTCCGCCGATCGGAAGGCCACTCAAGAGCTGAGTACGGCAAGGCGGCGAATGGCAGCCGTCGCGGGCGCCGCGGAGCCCGCTACGACAGGTTCAGATGGCTGCCGTTATCCGCGCGGCGTAACGCCATGGCCTGTTGCCGCGCCGCGAACGGTTTCGAAGGTAGCCCGTTGCAGCGCGGCTCGCCTCTCGGCAATGGCATTGCTCAAGAGGTCGAGCACCAGCCCGAATGCCGCGAGCTCCTCTTCCTCGATAGCACCGTCATCGTAGCACTCGAGCGTCTCGGCGATGATGGCATCGGCCTCACGCTGCAGGGCAAGTAGTTCCTGGTTGGATTCCGCGGTCCGCGCGCTGGAAACCATGGCCAGGATTCTCTTGCGATGGCTGGTGTTATCGTCCCTTTCGTCGCGGTTCAAATAGCGGCGCAACCAGGCGGCGGCCGAGCCGATTCCGGAGAGAAGCAGGAGCCCGAACCAGAAGTAATCGCCATAGCGGTCGAGGAAGGTGCGTTCGTTGCCATCAATGACGGCCGCCGCTCCCCGATGTACCTGCAGCTCGGGGTCCTTCTCGAGGTCCGGCTTGGTGATGTGTGCCGCACCGGGGACCTGCCTCGCAATCGCCTGACGAACGGCAAAGAGCTGCCGGAAAAACGCGGCGACCGTCGTTTCGGACAAGGTCTTTCTCGCCACGATGAGGTGGCTGACGCTGACCGTCTCAACTTTGTCATCCGGCCAAGCCGGATCCGCATTGAAGACGCTGGGCGGAATCTCCTCGGTTTCATAGCGGGGGTGCTTCAGGGCGATCGCTTCCGATGTCTCGATGGGGAGAAACTTCGGCTCGCCGCGCACCCGCGCCGTTGCGGCCACGGCATCGGATGTGATCTTGCTGTCGAGGGGCCCGACCGCCATGAATGCATCGAGGGTGAGATCGCGTGCTAGTTCCTCGATTTGGTCAGTGCCAAATTGCGCGACCGCGACCTTGTCCGCCTGTACTCCGGACGCGCTCAGGATGACCCGCAGCAACGCGGCGTTCACCGGGGTCCGCCCGATCACGCCGACACGGCGTCCGGCGAGATCGGCGACTTCCTTGATTTTCGGCGAGGGTTTTCTTTTGGAGCTCTTGCCGGCAAGTCCAGACGGCGCCCATAGCACGACGAAATTCTTACGCACGACTGCAACGGTCTGCGCCTCGGCGGGCATTTCCAGATCGCCGCGGCCGACGGCAAGATCTGCCTTGCCTGCCCCAAGCAGGGCGAGAGACTCCACCGCCCCTTCGGTCTTGATCAGAGCCAGCCTGGTCGTTCGGCTTTCGCTGCCGAAGGCATCGGCCATCGCCTGAATTGTTCTGTAGTCGTCGCTGCCGGGCGGTCCGACGGCGATCCGCAGAATGTCCGGCCGTAACGCGTAATAGAGTGCACCCGCCGCAACGCCAAAAACAAGAAATCCAACGGCGAGGACCAACAGTAAGGAATTGCTCCTTCTCCGCTCTCGGCGGGCCGCGTCGCTGGTCGTCTGACTTGGACTCTCGGACGAAGACATTGCCGCTGCCGCCGCAGATCATGGCGCACCTGCCTGGCAGGATACCACGTTTTTCCTGAGTATAACGTCCTGGCGGCCGTCCTGGTTCACAAACCGTCCGAGGCCTGAACGCCTGCCAAGCGCGTCGTCGTGACGGCCGGCGCTCGGCAAGCGCCATGCTGATTGCCGGCTGTCTGCACCTGGTCATTTCGCGCGGTGATCCAGAAGCCACATTCCGGAATGAGGGGGTCCCGCTGCCGCCATTGGCGTCCGCCCGACGATCATGTACGCCGATCCGAAACCTTCCAGGGACGGGACGCTCATGACGACCGCTGCCACGGGAGATGGCACCCGCGCGCTGATCTTCGCGCTGCTCGCGCTCGCCTGCGGGCACATGCTTTCCACGTTGCTGCGCACGATTCCTGCGGTCAGCCTCGACCTGATGGCGGCGGATTTCCATATCGAGCCGCAGGCGCTCGCCAGCCTCACCTCGGTCTATCCTTTCGCCTTTGCCGCGGCGCAGATCCCGGTCGGGGCGGCGATGGACCGCTTCGGTGTGCGCCCCGTTTCGCTCAGCCTGCTCGCGGGAACCGTCATCGGCGCCATCGCGTCGGGGTTTGCGGCCGGACCTGCGAGCTTTGCCGTCGGGCAGGTGCTGCTCGGCGTTGCCACCTCGGGCATGCTGATGTGCCCGATGACGCTGGCGGCCAAGCAATTGTCGGCAAGTCGCTTCGGCCTATGGTCTGGCGCGATCCTCTCGATCGGCAATATCGGCATGCTGCTGTCGTCGAGCCCGCTCGCCTTCGTGGTCGACACTTGGGGCTGGCGCGCAGGGTTCTGGATCTCCGCGGCTGGCGGCGTCGCGGTGGCGCTCGCCGTGTTCGCGCTGGTGCCGCACCAGGCGGCCGAGCACAAGGACGAGTCCTCGCCACTGTCGCAGATGATCGAGGTGCTCCGGCTCGGACTGTCGCGGCCCCTGCGCGGCCTGATCGCACTGGCGCTGGTGTCGCTGGCGACCTCGCTGGTGCTGCGCGGCCTGTGGGGCGGGCCGTGGCTGATGCAGGTCAAGGACCTGTCGCGGGTCGAAGCCGGCAATCAGCTCGGCGCGTTCACGCTGGCGATGATCGCCGGCCCCTTGTGCATCGGTATGATCGACCGCAGGCTGGGCCGCCGCCGCGCGCTTGTGGCAGGCACGCATATGGCCGGGGCGCTGTTATTGGCGCTGATGGCATTGGGGGCACCGCATCACGCGGTTTCCGTGCTGTTCGGCCTTCCGGTGATGCCGCCGCAATACGACTTCGTGCTGTTCGTGCTCATTGGCCTTGCGACCTCTGCGCAGCCGCTGCTGTTCGGCATGTCCCGGCAGCTGGTCGATGCGCAGACAGCGGGCAAGGCGCTCGCAGCCGTGAACCTCGCGTTCTTTCTCGGCGCGGCCTTGATGCAGTCGGTCACCGGTGCGGTGGCGGCGCTCGCCGGGCTGCCGGCGGTGCTGCTGTTCATGGCTGCCATGCTCGCATTCGGCGTGCTGATCTTCTTGGCTTACACCTCGCCAAGCCCATAGGATGACGCGCCCGCTCGCCAAAGGAATCATTCATGCCTGTCGATACCAAAGCCGCCACCGACCGCCTCATGCGCTTCCTCTCTGTCGAGGGCGTAACGGGACAGGAGGCGGCGATCGGGCGTGAGCTCGCGGCCGCGCTGAAGGAGAGCGGCGTGCCGGCGAAGGCGATCCGGCTCGACGATGCCAACACGCGCATTCCCGTGCCGACCGAGACCGGCAACCTCATCGTCGACCTGCCCGGCCGCGGCGCTCTGCACAACCAGCCGCGTATCATGTTCATGACCCACATGGACACCGTGCCGCTCTGCGCCGGCGCCAAGCCGAAGAAATCGGGGCGCAAGATCGTCAACGACGCCAGGACCGCGCTCGGCGGCGACAATCGCTGCGGCTGCGGCGTGCTGGTGACGCTGGCCGCGGAGCTTGCCAGGCAGAAGCCCGATCATCCGCCGATCACGCTGCTGTTCTGCGTGCGCGAGGAGAGCGGGCTCTACGGCGCGCGCCACGTCAAGCTCGACGAGCTCGGCGCGCCGGAGATGGCGTTCAACTATGACGGCGGCTCGGCCTCCAACGTCGTCATCGGCGCGGTCGGCGCCGACCGCTGGACCGTCGAGATCTTCGGCCGCGCCTCCCATGCTGGCGTCGCGCCGGAGCGCGGCATCTCCTCGACGATGATCATGGCGCTCGCGCTTGCCGAGGTGAAGGCCGGCGGCTGGTTCGGCAAGGTGGTGAAGGGCAAGCGGCAAGGCACCAGCAATGTCGGTCCCGTCACCGGCGGCGAGGGCCGCCCCGCCGGCGATGCCACCAATGTGGTCACCGACTACGTGCATGTGCGCGGCGAGAGCCGCAGCCACGACGGAAAATTCTTCAAAGAGATCACCAGGGCCTACAAGGCCGCGTTCGAGAAGGCCGCCAAGAAGGTCACCAACGCGCAAGGCAAGTCCGGTCGCGTCAAATTCAAGGCGGAGACCGACTATTATCCGTTCCGCATGAAGGAGAGCCTGCCCGTGGTCAAACGCGCGATCGCGGCGGTGTCCGCGGTCGGGGGAACCCCGAACGTCCGCGCCGCTAATGGCGGCCTGGATGCCAACTGGATGGTCCGCCACGGCATTCCGACGGTGACCTTCGGCGCCGGCCAGAACGAGGCGCACACCATCGACGAGTGGATCAATCTCGACGAATACGACCGCGCCTGTGCGCTGGCCCTGCAGCTCGCGACGATGCGGTGAGCTGCCTTGCACGGTGCGCGCTTGCGGGGGCCCGCACATCGCCCTAGCCTGCGGGAAAAGCGCAGGAAGGAAACATGGCGCGCATTGCAACGACCGAGACCGGACTCTACCGAATCCCGCTGCCCGTTACGCTCTCCGACTCCATGCATGGCGAGATGGCGGCGTTCGAGCTGATCACCTGCCGCATCCGCGATGCTGACGGTGCCGAAGGCGTGGGCTACACTTACACGGTCGGGCGCAATGGCGGGGCGACTGCGGACATCGTCAAGCGCGAAATTGCACCGCTCGTCGAGGGCCGCGAGGCGGAGGACACGGAGGCGATATGGCATCATGTCTGGTGGGCCCTGCATTATGGCGGCCGCGGCGGGCCGGTGGTGCTGGCGCTCTCCGCGCTCGACATCGCGCTGTGGGATCTGAAGGCGCGGCGCGCGAAGCTGCCGCTGTTCCGTCTGCTCGGCGGTTTTGACGCTGCCGTGCCGTGCTATGCCGGCGGCATCGATCTCGATCTTTCGGTCGAGGCGCTGCTCAAGCAGACCGACGGCAATCTCGCCAAGGGATTTCGCGCCATCAAGATGAAGGTCGGCCGGCCCGACCTGAAATCCGACATCGGGCGTGTCTCCGCGATGCGACAGCATCTCGGCGACGGTTTTCCGCTGATGGCGGACGCCAACATGAAATGGACCGTCGAGGAGGCCATCCGCGCCGCCCGCGCGCTTCAGCCCTTCGACCTCACCTGGCTCGAGGAGCCGATCATCCCCGATGACGTCGCAGGCCATGCGCGGATCATGCAGGAGGGCTGTGTGCCGATCGCAGCGGGCGAGAATCTGCGTTCGCTGTGGGAGTTCAAGAACTACATCGCCAATGCCGCGGTGTCCTATCCCGAGCCCGACGTCACCAATTGCGGCGGCGTGAGTGCGTTCATGAAGATCGCGCGGCTGGCGGAGGCCTTCAACCTGCCCGTCACCAGCCACGGCGCGCACGACATCACCGTGCATCTGCTCGCGGCGTGCCCGAACCGCTCCTATCTGGAAGCGCATGGCTTCGGGCTCGACACCTATATCGAGCATCCGCTGGTGCTGAAGGACGGCATGGCACTGGCGCCGGACCGTCCCGGCCACGGCGTCGGTTTTGACTGGAAGGGGCTGGCGAAGCTGGCGGCGTAGAGTGCTCCGTCAAGCCCGGCCATGACGATGCGGCTGCAAGTGAGGCATTCCATGGCGCTTGATGCAGGGCACGGATATTCCGCTATGGTGCCGCCGCCAATCCCCTGCGAAAGACCCCCATCTTGACACCCGAGCTGCACCAGAAATTGACCGCGTGGCGCCGCCATCTGCATGCGCATCCCGAATTGTCCCTGCAGGAGAAGGAGACCTCTGCCTTCGTGCAGGACAGGCTCACCGAGCTCGGCATCTCCTTCGTCTCAGGCTTTGGCGGCCACGGCATCGTCGCGACCTTGATGCGCGGGCATGCGCAGAGGCGCGTCGGCCTGCGCGCCGACATGGATGCGCTGCCGATCACCGAGGACAGCGGCCTGCCCTACGCCTCAAAAACTCCCGGCGTGATGCATGCCTGCGGCCATGACGGGCATACCGCCTCGCTGCTCGGCGCGGCAGCACTGCTCGCCGCCGACACCGATTGGAGCGGCACGGTGGACTTCATCTTCCAGCCGGCCGAAGAAGGCTTTGGCGGCTCGCGCGCGATGGTCGCGGCCGGGCTGTTCGACCGCTTTCCGATGGAGCGGGTGTTCGGCTTTCACAACTGGCCGGGCCTTGCGGCCGGCACCATCGCGGTGCATGACGGCGTCGTCATGGCCTCGGGCGGGCGCATCACCATCACCATCGAGGGCCATGCCGGACATGCCGGCATGCCACATCTGACGCGCGATCCGGTGGTGGCGGCCGGCCACCTGATCGTGGCGCTGCAATCGATCACCTCGCGCAGCGTCGATCCGCTCGACACCGCAGTGCTCTCGCTCTGCACCATCGAAGGCGGCACCGCGCCGAACCAGATCGCCGGACGCGTCGTGGTCCGCGGCACGCTGCGGTACCATCGCGACGCGGTCAAGGATACCATCCTCGACGGGATCGAGCGCACCTGCGCCGGGATTGCGACGAGCTTCGGCGTCACGGTCACGCCAGAGATCATCTGGGGTGTGGGTGTGGTGATCAACACGCCGGCCGAAGCGGAGCTTGCCCGCATCGCCGCGGAGAAGGTGCAGGCTCCCGTGCGGCGCGATCTCGCGCCCAGCATGGCCGGCGAGGACTTTGCATTCTATCTCCAGCAGCGGCCGGGCGCCTTCGTCTGGATCGGCAACGGGGACTTGCGCGATGGCGCGGAGCTGCACGGCCCGCGCTACGATTTCAACGACGCGATCCTCCCCGTCGCATCGGGCTGGATGGCCGAGGTCGCCAAGATGGCGCTGGCGTCGAATTAGGCGCAGGCCTATTCAGGAGATCTCGCGCGGCAGCTTCCAGTCCGGCCGCGGCTCGCAAACCTCTTCCACCCGCTCGACATGATAGCCGGCAGGCAGCAGCCGGCCGCCGCCCTCCTCGTCGGCGACCGGGACGTCGGTCACCAATCCCTCGATCAAGGCGGCCTCCCACACTTCTTTCTCGGTCGGAAAGGGGTCCCCGATCTGCTTGTTGCCTTCGAACAGCGCGTACATCGGTTCAGTCCTGCGTTGATCAAGCTCACGAGCAACGTATCGGCCGCGCGGACGTTCCCTCCGGCAAATGGCAACGGATGGCACGTGAAACATGGCGCGCATTCTGATCGGCACCTCCGGCTGGCACTACGATTCCTGGCGAGGACCGTTCTTTCCCGAAGGCCTGCCGCTGAAGCAGCAGCTTGGCTACTACGCCGGACAGTTCGATACCACCGAGCTGAACGGCGTGTTTTACCGCACGCCGACGCCGGAAGCGGTGAAAGGGTGGCGCGAGCAGACCGGCCGCGATTTCGTCTTCGCCTGGAAGGCGTCGAAATTCATCACGCATTGGAAGCGCCTGTCGGACCGCTCCGTCAACAGCCTCGAGCTGCTGGAGGATCGTATTTCAAGGCTGGGCGGCAAGGCGGGGCCGATCCTGTTCCAGCTCCCGCCGCAATTCGAGGCCAACGCGGACCGCCTCGCCGCCTTCTTCAAGCTATTGTCGAGGAAACGGCGCTATAGCTTCGAATTCCGTCATCCGAGCTGGTACCAGCCGCGCATCCTGCGCATGCTGGCCGACGAGAACATCTCGCTGTGCCTGTCGGATCATCACGATGCGCCGGCGCCATGGAAGCGCACGGCGGATTTCGTCTATGTGCGCGGACACGGGCCGAGCGGGCGCTATCACGGGCACTATACCAAGACCATGCTGGCGCAATGGGCGCGGCGTATCAAGTCATGGAAGCGGCAGGGCTGCGACGTCTATGTTTATTTCGACAACGACCAGAAGAGCGCGGCGCCGGCCGATGCCCGGACGTTGAAGCAATTGCTGTAGCGCCCGGCCACACTGCGCTGCACCTGATTGTCGCTACACCAGGGTGGGACCTCATGCCGCCGATCGCTGCGGGACGCCGTCTTGCAGCGTCTCGAGCAGGCGCTGCTCTCGCTCGATCCGGCTCCGATAGAGCTGGCGCTCGCTTTCGGTCTTCGCGCTGGCCAGCAGCAGGCGATAGTGCTGGATCACCTTCTCGCTGCCGCGGATGAGGAGGTTGCGGACGTCGCTCATCGTTCCGCTCCCATCGCGGCGGAAGCCGATTGCATATTCGGGAGCGTGAACGTGGCGGGAAAGACATCGGCGGCGAGCGCCTCGAGCGCGGCCTGCTCTTCGGCGAGCCGTCGGTCGATGAACTGGCGTTCGATATCTGAGAGCTTCGTCTTCAGCAGGCGCCGATAGCGCTGGAGGTTGCTTCGGTGCGCACGAATGCGGGCCAGATCCTGGTCAAGCATCATCGTCACTCCTGACGGTCTTTCCACGGTCCTCTTGATTTCGATATATCGAAAGATAGTTCTTCCGGCGTGAAAAATATTCCGGCTTGTTACGCTGTCAAGATGCTCCTTCGCCGCTCCCCGCCTCGTTCCGTTTGTCCGCCGGACGCGAGCGTCCGCGATCGATTATTTTCGCTTCCCCTTGCAAGACCTTTGCGCCGCTCTCACTGGTTTTTCGCCGCGGGTGTTCAGTGGCGGGCGTGCTCGCAGCCATTCGGATTGGCTGCGCCCTCCTGTCATGGTCTAGATGACGCCATCTTGCCGAAGCGCCGCGATCGCGGCCTCGTCGTAGCCGAGCTCGGTGAGGACGAGATCGGTGTGCTCGCCCAGCGTCGGCGGGCGCGTTGCGATTTCGCCCGGCGTCTCCGACAGCCGCACGGCGGCGCGGGCGATCGGTGCGGGCTTCGGCAGGCCTGGATAGTCGACGTCCTGCATGAAGCCGGCGGCGCGAATGTGCGGATGGTCCAGCGCCTGTTGCGGGCTGAGGACAGGTCCGGTCGGAATCATGGCCTTGCCCAGGGTGTCGACAGCCTCCTGCGTGGTGCGCTCGGCGCACCAGCGCGCCATCCGCTCGCTGATGACAGGGCCGTTGTTGCCGCGGCTGATGTCGTCGGCAAAGCGCGCGTCGTTCAGCCACAGCTCCTCCTCGCCCATCAGCCTCGCCCAGCGCTTGAACAGCGGCTGACCCGTGACCTGGCACAGCACCCACCCGTCCTTGGTGCGGTAGATGTCGGCTGGCGCCGCGGTCTGGCCGAGGTTGCCGGTCGGCACGCGATTGACGTTGATGACGGCCTGCTCGATCAAGGTGGCATTGGTGAAGGACAAAGCCGTTGCGAGCAGCGCGCCCTCGACGATCTGCCCGCGCCCGGATTTGCCGCGCTCGATCAGCGCGGCAAGCGTTCCGAACGCGCAGTGCAGCGCCGTGCCGAAATCGACCCAATTCACCGCGGCCCGATACGGCGGATCGCCTGCGCCGGTCATGTACACCGCCCCCGACATCACCTGCCCCACGCCATCGAAGCCGACCCGGTCGGACCAGGGCCCCGGCCCGCCGAACGCGGTCGCCGTGGTCAGAATGATGTCGGGCTTGATCGTCTGCAACGACGCGTAGTCGAGCTTCATCGCGCGCAGGGTCTGCGGCGGCAGATTGGCGACGACAACGTCCGCGGTGGCAATCAGGCGGCGCATCACCTCCTGCCCCTCCTCCTTCATCGGATCGAGCGTAATGCATTTCTTGTTGCGGTTGACCTGGAGAAACAGCGCGCCTTCGCCATCGTCGCCGACCGGTGCCACGAAGCGATCCTCGCTGCCGTCGCGCTTTTCGACCCGAATGACCTCGGCGCCGAATTCGGCCAGCAATGTCGCGCAATAGGGCCCCGCGATATAGCGCCCGAAATCGAGCACGCGGACGCCTTCCAGAACTCCTCCCATTGATCGCTTCCCCCCTGATGTTTGCGCTCCAAATTACAGGGGCTGGCGGCCACGGCAAGGGAGGCCGGGCACGTTTCGCCAGTGCGACCAAACGTCGGATCCGCAAAGGAGCCGAAGCACGAGACTTGAACTCGCCGCGGCCATTCCTAAGTTTTGATGCTGCCGGGCCGCGTGTTCGGCAAAACGGAACTCATGCAGAGGATTGGGAAGCCCGCGCTTCGCGGGCGCGTATTCGAGGGAAGTCACATGAGAAAGCTTGCTCTTGCAATCGCCGCGGCAGCAACGCTCCTCATCGGAACGGTTGCGCCAGCTTCGGCCCACTGGCGAGGCCATCATCACTGGGGTGGTCCAGGCATCGGTCCGGCCGTCGCGCTCGGCCTGTTCACCGGAGCATTGGCCGCCGCGACTGCACCGCCGGTTTACTATGAGCCGGTCTATGGTCCGCCGGTCTATTATGGACCCCGATACTATCGGACCGTCCGCTATTATCCAGCGGCGTATCCCTATTGGTATCCCTGGTGAGCTGAGATAAGGCCCGGCCTGCAACCGGGCCTTATTGCTATCTTGCGTCGCCATCGCCTGAACGCACCCCTGCGGATGCGAGTACCTCTCACTGAGGGCGCAGTTGGTCTGCCAGGAACAGATGGCGGCGGGAAAAGTTCTGTCGGTACGATGCAGGTCCGGATGCGTACCGGGCCCAAACGAGCGCGCTAAAAAACGCGCCTCGAGGCTACCCGGCTGCGCAACGATATCGGACCTGGCTTTCGCATGAACAAGAATGTCCGCTTCAATCTTGGGTATGCTGTCGCCGCGATCTTCGCGGTCTTCTTGATCCAGCACCTGATCTCCGCGGCCCACCAGATAGCCGTGATCCCCTTTAGCGAATACCAGCAGCTCTTGCGTCAGGGGAAAGTCGATAGCGTGGGCATCTCCGACCGCACCCTGCAGGGCACGCTGAAGGAGCCGCTGCCGGGCGGCCAGAAGCAATTCGTCACCACGCGTGTCGACCACGACGTTGCGCAGGAGCTGGAGAAATACAACGTCCGTTTCACCGGGCAGATCGAGAGCACGTTCCTGCGCGACCTTTTGTCGTGGGTCATGCCCGTGCTCCTGTTCTTCGGCCTGTGGTGGTACATCGGCCGCCGCATGGCGGAAGGCGGCGGGATCGGCGGCGGATTGATGGCCATCGGCAAGAGCAAGGCCAAGGTCTATGTCGAGTCCAATACCGGCGTCACCTTTGCCGACGTCGCCGGGGTCGACGAAGCCAAGGACGAGCTTCGCGAGGTCGTCGATTTCCTGAAGAACCCGACCGATTATGGCCGCCTCGGCGGCCGCATGCCGAAAGGCGTGCTTCTGGTCGGCCCGCCGGGCACAGGCAAGACCCTGCTGGCCAAGGCCGTCGCCGGCGAGGCCAGAGTGCCGTTCTTCTCGATCTCGGGTTCGGAGTTCGTCGAGATGTTCGTCGGCGTCGGCGCCGCACGTGTGCGGGACCTGTTCCAGCAGGCGCATGAAAAGGCGCCGGCCATCATCTTCATCGACGAGCTCGATGCGCTTGGCCGGGCCCGCGGCATCGGCCCTTTCGCCGGCGGCCACGATGAGAAGGAGCAAACGCTCAACCAGCTGCTCGTCGAGCTCGACGGCTTCGATTCGCGCTCCGGGCTCGTCATCCTCGCCGCCACCAACCGGCCCGAAATCCTCGATCCCGCCTTGCTCCGCGCCGGACGCTTCGACCGGCAGGTGCTGGTCGACCGGCCCGACAAAAAGGGCCGCATAGAGATCCTCAAGGTGCACATGAAGAAAGTGCGCCTGGCGGCAGGCGTCGATGCGGACGCCGTTGCCGCGCTCACCCCGGGTTTCACGGGTGCGGACCTTGCCAATCTCGTCAATGAAGCCGCGCTGCTGGCGACGCGCCGCGCGGCTGACGCGGTGAGCATGAGCGACTTCAACAATGCGGTCGAGCGCATGGTCGCGGGCCTCGAAAAGCGCAATCGCCTGCTCAACGCCAAGGAGCGCGAGATCGTCGCCTACCACGAGATGGGGCACGCCCTCGTCGCGCTCTCCCTGCCGGGCACGGATCCCGTGCACAAGGTCTCGATCATCCCGCGCGGTGTGGGCGCGCTCGGCTACACCATTCAGCGACCAATCGAAGACCGCTTCCTGATGACCAAGGAGGAGCTGGAGAACAAGATGGCGGTGCTGCTCGGCGGCCGCGCCGCGGAGCTGATCGTGTTCGGACACCTGTCCACCGGTGCGGCCGACGATCTGCGGCGCGTAACCGACATCGCCCGCAGCATGGTGACGCGTTACGGCATGTCCGAGAGACTGGGCAGCGTCGCCTATGAACGCGATCCCGGCAACTTCCTTGCCGGCGCCGACCGTCCCTATCCGGTTCGCGAGCGCGACTATGCGGAAGAAACTGCGGCCGCAGTCGACCGCGAGGTGAAAGCCATTGTCGATCAGGTCTTCCAGCGCACCCAGGGCATCCTGAACACGCGGCGGCCGATCCTGGACCGCGCCGCGAAGAAGCTTTTGGAACGGGAGACACTGGAGCAGAGCGATATCGATGCGCTGATCCACGAAATGCCCAAGGAGGGGCTGCGTGCGATTTGAGCTTCATGACGCAAGACAGCTTTAAGTAGGCCGCTTCCGCCTGACCTCCGTTGAGAGTTCGATCATCTTCCTATTTGGCGGCGAGCCGTTTGAGAGGAGCGGCGAAGGCGAGCCTCCGCTCTTCGGCGCCTCGACCTCTATGCCGGGCTCGGCATGCCTGGCGTGCCATTCGATCAAGAGGTGGCCGGCCACCAAGATCACGCCGGCGCAGAACAGCGCAAGAGCCGCGCTGACAAGATCACGATAATCATCCATCCCACTAACCAGACATGCGCACCAGGCGAAGGGGGCCGACCAACCTGCCGGGCACGCGAATGGCATTCGGAGAACTCCACCGCGCGCGTGGACCAAATTGGAACGAAGGCTTCAGGTTTCAAGAGGCTGTCTGCATCGAAGAAAGGGGCGGGCCTCTCCTTGCCAATTTCAGCATCCAACATTCAAGTCGGAACCTTCCGCCGATTTTCAAATTCTAAATGCGTCCACCGGCCTGAGAGCGTCTGGGTGCCAAGTTCGGGCTCAGCGAGTGAGGCTGGTGGTGATTCTGACCATCTTGCTCGATTGAGGATTTGGACATGAAACCTGCCTGCGCTACGACCGCGCGGCCCGCCAAAATCGCCGCGCTCCCAGCTGTGCCGCTTTCGGCGCTTCTTCGCCACTCCCACATTGATCAGCAGCGCGCCCCCGATCGGCGCGAACGATGTTCGTGAGGGGGGTGCGCGATGTTAGTTGCCTCATCACTTCCCGCGATCCATTCCGAAGGCGGGCTATCCCGCTACCTGAAGGAGATCCATCGATTTCCGCTGCTCGAGCCGTCGGAAGAAGCCGAATATGCCCGGCGCTTGCGCGATTGCGGCGATCGTGACGCGGCCTATCGGCTGGTGACGAGCCACCTGCGGCTGGCGGCCAAGATTGCGCTCCAGCATCGCCGCTACGGCCTGGCAATCGCCGACCTCATCTCGGAGGCTAACGTCGGACTGATGCTCGCCGTCAAGCGGTTCGATCCGGAGAAAGGCTTTCGGCTTGCGACTTATGCCTCCTGGTGGATCAGGGCATCAGTGCAGGAATTCATCCTGAGATCATGGTCGCTGGTCAAGCTGGGCACCACCGCGGCGCAGAAGAAGCTTTTCTTCAATCTCCGCAAGCTGAAGCGCAGGCTTGGCGTGGCCGAGGATGGCGATCTGCGCACCGATCAGCTCAGATATATCGCCGATAGTCTCGAGGTGAAGGAGGATGACGTGGTCGAGATGAATGGCAGGCTGCGCGGCGACATCTCGCTCAACGTGCCGCTCAGCGTCGAGACAGAAGGCGATGAATGGCAGGATCGTCTCGTGGATCCCTCCCCCGATCCTGAAAGTCTGCTGCTGGAAGCAGCCGATCGTGAACGAACGAAAGCTGCCCTCACGGACGCCATTGCTGCGCTGTCGCCACGGGAGCGCAGCATCATCGAAGCACGATATTTGGACGAGCCGCACAAGACGTTGGACTCGCTCGCCGGCAAGTTCGGCATCTCGCGCGAGCGAATCCGCCAAATCGAGCAGCGCGCGTTGCAACGGATCAAGGCGAAGGTCTGCGCGGGCCTGGCCGATCCGAACCTCGCGACAATACATTAGATGAGCGCGAAACGGATGCTGATCGGCCAGGCCGATCAGCATCCTCTGCAGATGTCGGGGACGATACGCTCGGCCGAAAAGTCAGCGCTTCTGCGCCCATTCTGGCGCACTTTTTCAGCATTGCTGCGAGACGTTGCAACGGAACTGGTAGCGAGCTGCCGGGCGGGCTCGGCCGAAATCCGCGCCTCTGCGCGCGGAGAGTCGGCCTCTTTGGCCTGAAGCGCATTGACCATCCCCAACAAGGCAATGGCAGCGATAACGCCTCTCATCTCTGATCATCCTCCTTTCGGTTCGCGGCCTCGTCACGTCCGGAGCGGCCGGCCGGCCGCTCCGCTGTCAGCTCATGGCAGGCTGTGGTCGGACCCGATCCGGCGGCGCGAGATCGAGCCGGATACCCGATGGTCCCAGGACCGGCGACAGCAATGTATCCACCTTCATGGTTGCACTGGCCCGCTCCCAATTCTGCCAGGGCATCGTGTCCAGGTATGGGATCGACGGCAACGCGAGCTGTTCGAAACTGTCTGCCGCGTTCCTGATAGAACCGGGACTTTCGGCGCCGTAGGCCGCAAAGGGCACGAGGGAAAGGCCGGCACCAACGGCCAACGCGGCGAGGTGCCGCAACATTATTCGGGCGTTCTCCGCGCGAGCGGAGAACGTACGATCCTTGATCATCTCATCCTCCTATCGTTCGAAAACAGATGCAATTGATCGTGACAGCTCATGGAGAACGAGCCCGGCCGCTGGGCCGGGCTCGCTCGTCTCAGAAGTCCATCGCGGGAGCGCTTGCCGCTTCCGTCTTCTTCGGCTTGTCGGCCACCAGCGCTTCGGTCGTGATGAGCAGCGAAGCAACCGAGGCCGCGTCCTGCAAGGCCGTGCGCACCACCTTGGCAGGATCGATCACGCCGGCCTGCACCATGTCCTGGTACTCGCCGCTCGCCGCGTTGAAGCCCCAAGTGTAGGTCTGGTTCTCGAGGAGCTTGCCGACGACGACGGAGCCGTCCTCGCCTGCATTCTGCACGATCTGCCGAGCCGGCACCTGGATTGCGCGGCGCACGATGTCCACGCCGGCCTTCTGGTCGGCATTGGCGGTCTTGACGCCCTCGAGCGCCTTGAGGGAGCGCAGCAGTGCCACGCCGCCGCCAGGCAGGATGCCCTCCTCGACCGCAGCCCGGGTCGCATGCAGCGCGTCGTCGACGCGGTCCTTGCGTTCCTTCACCTCGACCTCGGTCGCGCCGCCGACCCGGATCACCGCGACGCCACCGGCGAGCTTGGCCAGCCGCTCCTGGAGCTTCTCGCGGTCGTAATCCGAGGTGGTTTCCTCGATCTGGGTTCTGATCTGCTGGCTTCTCGCCTCGATGTCCTTCTTGGCGCCGGCCCCGTCGACGATCGTGGTGTTCTCCTTGTCAATGACGACCTTCTTGGCGCGGCCCAGCATCTTCACCGAGACGTTCTCGAGCTTGATGCCGAGATCTTCGGAGATCACGGTGCCGCCGGTGAGGATCGCGATGTCCTCCAGCATTGCCTTGCGGCGGTCGCCGAAGCCCGGCGCCTTGACGGCGGCAACCTTCAGGCCGCCACGCAGACGGTTGACGACCAATGTCGCCAGCGCCTCGCCCTCGACCTCCTCTGCGATGATCAGCAGCGGCTTGCCCGATTGCACGACCTGTTCGAGCAGCGGCAGCATCGTCTGCAGGCCCGACAGCTTCTTCTCGTGGATCAGCACATAGGGGTCTTCGAGCTCGACCCGCATCTTCTCCGGATTGGTGACAAAGTAGGGGGAGACGTAGCCGCGATCGAACTGCATGCCCTCGACCACCTCGAGCTCGGTGTGGAGGCTCTTGGCTTCTTCGACCGTGATCACGCCCTCATTGCCGACCTTCTGCATGGCCTCGGCCAGGAAGCGCCCGATCTCGGTATCGCCATTGGCGGAAATGGTGCCGACCTGGGCAATCTCGTCGTTCGAGGTAACCTTCTTGGCGTGCGATTTGAGGTCGGTCACGATGGCGTCCACGGCAAGGTCGATGCCGCGCTTGAGATCCATCGGGTTCATCCCGGCGGCGACTGCCTTGGCACCCTCCTTGACGATGGCCTGCGCCAGCACGGTCGCCGTCGTGGTGCCGTCTCCGGCAAGATCATTGGTCTTTGACGCGACCTCGCGCACCATCTGTGCGCCCATATTCTCGAACTTGTCCTCCAGTTCGATCTCTTTGGCGACGGTGACGCCATCCTTGGTGATGCGCGGCGCGCCGAACGATTTTTCGATGACGACGTTGCGTCCCTTTGGACCGAGCGTGACCTTCACCGCATTCGCCAGTGTGTCGACGCCCCGCAGCATGCGCTCGCGGGCCTCGGTCGCGAACTTCACGTCCTTGGCAGCCATTTTTGCAAACTCCTTTCCGTTCGATGACTGTCAGTGTTACGCCGCCTTCTTCAGCGTGCCGGCCTGCTCGACCACGCCGAGAAGATCGCTTTCCTTCATGATCAAGAGCTCCTCGCCGTCGATCTTGACCTCGGTGCCCGACCACTTGCCGAACAGCACCCGGTCACCGACCTTGACGTCGAGCGGCACGAGCTGGCCTTGCTCGTTACGCGCCCCCGGCCCAGCGGCGATGATCTCGCCCTGCTGCGGCTTCTCCTTGGCGGTGTCGGGAATGATGATGCCGCCGGCGGTCTTCTCCTCGGCATCGATTCGGCGCACGAGCACACGGTCGTGCAACGGGCGGAAATGCATGCACATCCTCCTTGCTAGGTTCAGCGATGTCCAAAATCCGGGTCCGGAACCGGCCCCCGGGCGGCAAACGACCTAGGAACAAGTCGATCTTTGTTCAAGGGGGCTGCGCGAAAATTTTCCCCTCACACGCCGGCCCCTGCTCGCGCGGTGCGACTTGCAGGGACTGGCGATCCCAGCAAGGCTGGCGGTGGACATGATGCCCCTGCGCGAACAATTTCGACCGGCGGAGAAGTTTGCTTTAATATGAACTCCGTGCCCCAGCCAGTGCCCCCATCCATGCCGCAGCCATTCGATCGCTCCAAGGAAGATCTCGGCAACGCGATCCATTTCGAGCACGTCAACATCCAGGTCCCCGATCAGCGCCTCGCCACCCTGTTCTACGTGGCAGGACTCGGGCTGACCCGCGATCCCTATCTGATGGTGTCCGACACCAATATGTGGATCAACGCCGGACGGAGCCAGTTTCATTTGCCGAGCGGCAGGCCGCAGGTGCTGCGCGGCCATGTCGGGCTGGTCATCGCCGGCCGCGAGGCACTGCTCGCGCGGCTGGCTTCGGTCGCCAAAAAGCTCGATGGCACCGCGTTCACCTTCGCCGAGCGCAACGACCATGTCGAGGCGGTTTGTCCATGGGGCAACCGCTTGCGCTGCTACGAGCCCGACGCCGCGCGCTTCGGGCGCATCGCGCTCGGGATTCCCTATGTCGAGTTCAACGTGCCGGCGGGATCGGCAACCGGCATCTGCGCGTTCTATCCTGAAGTCATGGGCATGCCCGCCGACTTGCGAAACGGCGGCGGCAAGGTGGCCGCGGTGAAGACGGGCCGCGACCAGCACCTGTTGTTCCGCGAGACCGATCGGCCGCAGCCGGACTATGACGGCCACCATGTGCAGATCTACATCACCGACTTCTCCGGCCCCTATCGCAAGCTCCTGGCGCGCGACCTGATTTCCCGCGAGGACAATCAATACCAGTACCGGTTTTGCGACATCGTCGACCTCGATAGCGGCAAGCACCTCTTCACTGTCGAGCACGAGGTGCGCAGCGCGACCCACCCGATGTTCATGCGGCCGATGGTCAATCGCAACCCGGCGCTGACCAACCGGAACTATGCGTACGGGCATGACGAGGCGGCCTGGGCGATGGGGCCGGATCAGTATGAGGGATAGGCTAAGCCTGCCGCATCATTGCCCACGGCGTAGAGCCTGCGCAGCGGCGTACCGTTGCGCGCAAGGACACAATCACGCCGCTGCGCGCGCCTATCGCCAACTCTCCTGAAGGAGACACTACGCGCGCGTCATCGCTATCCATCCTGGTGTCAGGCCCGTCGGGTTGCGAACGCCCGCTCGACCGCATCAGTTGAAATCCGCGATACGCGCATCGAGGGCGAAAATGCCTTGGTAAATTTCCGGATCCCCAAGGCGGCCACCGACATCAGGCGCCAGTTCGGCGGCCTTGTGCCAAGCGGCTTGGAGCGCCGTCTCGTCGAGAGCCTCGACCATCAGCAGGCCGGCAAACAGGCCTTCGCTCGTCCGCATGCCTTTTTCGACCGTCGGAACTGACGTGCGATCCTGATCCGTCGCACCGATCTGAACGGCGACCACGCCGTCGCAACCGGCAATGGCATTGGCAAACCCTGCCGGATCGTCCAGAGGCCGGTCGATCCGCAGCACTATCGCGGTGGCGCCCTCGCCGCGCCCGGCGCGAACTGTCACATTGCCCCCGCCGCGAACGAAATTGCCCAGCCGGGGCATGATGCGCTGCGACCAGGGCGTCGGTGAATTGAGGCGCGCCAGATAGGCCGGGCCGTCCAGGACGTCAGGCGTTTCGAGCTCGTACAAGATGAAGAAGCGGTTGATATCGGCGCGCAACGCGCGGAAGACACGGCAGGCGAGAAAGCCCCGCGTCGTCACACGTTCCATCGTGTGCTCGCGGGTGAGCCAATGCCGATAGTCTGTCAGGTCCTCAGACGCGATATCGCTCCAGATTGCTAGAAGTCCCGCACCGCGCATCCGCTCCTCCCTGCTCTACGCCTTGCGCCTCGGCTTCAAGCCGTGCAATGCAGCCGGAACGCCATCGGGCAATCGTCCGAGCCGCTGAACGGCCGCCAGAATGGCGGCGATATAGCCGTAAGGACCAAGCCCGCAGATCACGGCCGTCGAGGCGCTGGACGTGATCGAATGCCGGTGCAGCTCATCGCGGGCGTGAATGTTGGAGATGTGCACTTCGATCGTGGGGCCATCGAAGATCTTCAAGGCATCGATCAAAGCAATCGAAGTGAACGAGAACGCCGCCGGGTTCATGATGATCGCATCCGCGTTGCCACGAGCCGATTGGATCAGGCCGACGAGCTCACCTTCGATATTCGATTGATGAAACGACAGCGAGACGTCAAGAAGCTTGGCGAGTTCCAGGCAGCTTGCCTCGATTTCGCCAAGGGTCGTTGAGCCATAGATGTGTGGCTCCCTGATGCCGAGGAAATTGAGATTGGGGCCGTTCAGGATCATGATCCGCGTGGCCATGGGGCCGCTCCTTTCGACAGGACGTGACTAGCCACCGAACCATTTTGCCGGCTCCGTGACCAATTGGGGGAAAAGCACCATCAGAAGCAACACGGCGAGTTGCGCGATCAGGAAGGGCCAGACGCCCTTGATGACGTCCTCCATGCTGATCCGCGAGACGCCGCAGACGACGTTCAGCACGACGCCCACTGGCGGCGTTATCAGGCCGATCGCATTGTTGATGATGAACAGCACGCCAAAATAGACTGGATCGATCCCGGCCTGCTTGACGATGGGCATGAGGATCGGCGTCAGGATCAGGATAGTCGGCGCCATATCGAGCGCGGTGCCGACGATGACGACGAGGATCATGATCGCGAGCATCAACAGCGTCGGGTTGCCCATGAACGGGCGCACGAGATCGACGACCTGGGTCGCGATCTCGGCTACGGTGATGAGCCAGGACGAGACCAGCGCTGCCGCGACCAGAAACATCACGATGCTTGTGCTGAGCGCCGCCGAGACCATCACCTCGTAGAGCTGCGAGAGCTTCAGCTCCCGGTAGATGCAGGTGGCGACGAATAACGCATAGACCGCCACCACGACTGCCGCTTCGGTCGGCGTGAAGATGCCGAAACGCAAACCGACGACGATGATGACCGGCAGCATCAGCGCCCAAAATCCGTCGGACACCGCTTTCGCTATCTCACGAAGGGACTTGCGCGGCGGGCTTTCGATGTTCTCGTCACGGGCGACCCACCACCACGCAACACAAAGGCCGAGGCCGAGCAGCAGCCCGGGCACGATGCCGGCGAGAAACAGCTTCGAGATCGAGACGCCGCCGGCGACACCGAACAAGACGAAGCCGATGCTCGGTGGGATGACAGGTGCGATGATCCCTCCCGCCGCGACCAGCCCGGCCGCGTACATCTTCTTGTGGCCTGCCGCGACCATCATCGGGACCAGCAGGGCGGCCAGCGCCGCAGCATCCGCCGCCGCCGATCCGGACAGCGAGGCGAGCGCGCAGGATGCCAGGATCGCGACATAGCCGAGCCCGCCCCGCACGTGGCCGACGACCGCGAACGCGATGTCCACGATTCGCCTGGCAAGCCCGCCCTTGTTCATGATTTCGCCGGCAAGCATGAAGAACGGTACCGCCATCAGCGGGAAACTGTCAGCGCCGTTGATGATGTTCTGCGCGACGATCTGTGAGTCGAATATGTCGAGGAAGTGCATCAAGGCGATGCCGCAGACGATCAGCGCAAACGCGATCGGCATGCCCAGCGCCATGGCGCCGAGGAGCGAGACTGTGAAGACGACAATCGTCATGGTGCAATCCGGCCGAGAACAGGGCTTGCGGAGCTCAGCTGTGCCCGTCGCTTTCCTTCACAGCAATGAGGTCTTCGCCGCTCGCCGCGCCGGTGACGACCTGGAAGAGGTCGTAAGCGAGGATGGCGGCCGCCGAGACGCCGAAGACGAGCCCGGATGAGTAGAAGAAAAGCCCGACCGAGATACCCGACGCCGGCGCGGTGTCGCCGAAGGTCAGAACGGCTTGCTTCCAGCTTCCGAGCGTCAGCAGCCAATCGGCATAGAGCATCAGGAGATAGCTGACCACGAAGCAGAGCATCCTGCCTCGCGGCGGCAGCGCACGCACGAGCGTATCGACGCCGAGATGTGCGTGCTGGCGCAGTGCAACGATGGCCCCGAGAAAGGTCAGCCAGACCAGGAGCCAGCGCGACAGCTCCTCGGATACCGCGATACCCGAATTGAAGATGTAGCGCAGCACCACGTTGCTGAACACGAGCACCACCATCGCAGCAAGGCAAACGGCGACCGCCGCCTTCAACACGTCGCAATAAGCGTCGAGGATCTTTGCCATTCGCCTTATCTACCGTCCCGTCACTTGATGGTGCTGCGAATGCGCGCGAGCTCGGCGTTGAAGAGCTTCACCTTGTCGGGATCGTATTCGCTGGAGAACTTCTCGATGACGGGCTTCACCGCCTCCTGCATCCGCGCATATTCCGCCGGCGCGATCTCGTTGAACTGCATGCCCTTGGCCTTCAGCTCGCCGAGCGCCCGATCGGCGGCGAGTTTGGTCTGCTCGCGCTGATACTGGACCGTCTCCGCGTAGGTGTCGCGGAACATCTTCTGCTCCTCGGGCGACAGCTTGTCCCAGAACTTCTTGCTCACGATGATGATGTTCTGGGTGAAGGTGTGGTTGGTCGCCGAGACGTATTTCTGCACCTCGTAGAATTTGTTGGACAGGATGACGCTGTAGGGATTTTCCTGGCCGTCGACCGTCTTGTTCTCGAGGGCGGTGTAGAGCTCGCCGAACGCCATCGGCACCGGGTTAGCCTTGAAGGCCTTGAAGGTCTCCAAATAGACCGGGTTCGGAATCACACGCAGCTTCAGGCCGGCGAGATCTTCGAGCTTCGCCACCGGCCCTCTGCTGTTGGTGACGTTGCGGAAGCCCAGGCCCCAATAGCCGAGCGCGATCAGGTCCTTCCCTGGCAGGAGGTCCATCATCGTCTTGCCGAACGGTCCATCGGCAAGCGCGGTCGCCTGGTCGAAGTTGGCGACGCTGAAGGGGAAATCGAACAGGCCAAGATCCTTGACGACGCTGGCGAGCGAGGTGGTCGACGCCGAGAAGATTTCCTGGGTGCCGCCCCGGACCGCCGATTGCTGCTGCAATTCGTTTCCGAGCTGGGACGCGGCAAATTCGCGGATCTTCAGCTTGCCCCCGCTCTTGGCGGTCAGGACCTCGGCAAATTTCTGCACGCTGAGGCTGACGGGGTGGTCGGTGTTGTTGAGGTGCCCCCAGCGGATCGTCCGCTCCTGCACCTGCGCAGCCGCAGGTAGCACGGCGAGAACTGCCCCCACCGCGATGACGGCCCAGCCCAGCATTTTCCTCTGCATGCCCAGCTCCCTCGATCACGCCGCGGTCTGAGGCCGCGGCTTTTGGCAAGCATAAACATAGGGTATTATCGGAGTCAAAGGAGGAAATTCTTTTCATCATATGAAGTTTAGATTATCATATGAAGGCATGGAGACGGAACGATACCCTTGATCGGTAAAGAGGAATCAGCGATCGGCGAGGACTGCTATCGCAGAATCCGAGCTGACATCGTTTTCGGACGGCTCAAGCCAGCCCATCGGCTCAGGCTCGAAGCGTTGCGCGAGAGCTATGGCGTGAGCGTCAGCACGCTGCGCGAGATCCTGAGCCGGCTGGCGGCGGAAGGCTTCGTGGCCGCAGAAGGCAAGCGCGGCTTCGAAGTTGCCGGGGTGTCCGCCGATAATCTGCGCGAGCTCGCCGGCTTGCGGCTGCTGCTGGAGTCGCACGCCATGGCGATCTCTTTCGCCAGCGCCGACGTCGAATGGGAGGGGCGCGTCGTCTCGGCCCATCACAAGCTCGCCTCGACGGAGCGGCTGATGGACTCGGGGATCGGCGAGCCGGAGCAATGGAAGCGCTATGATGGCGAGTTTCACCAGGCCCTGATCTCGAATTGCGGGTCGCGCCTGCTGATGGAAACGCATAGCCTCGTCTTCGACAAATACTTCCGCTACCAGATGGTGGCTTTCCGCTATCGTGGCGCTGAGCCGGCCGAGCAGCACAGGGCACTGCTCGAATGCGCGCTGAGGCGCGACGCCGAGACGGCGCAGAAGGTGCTCTGCGCGCATGTCAACAACTGCGTTGCCGATGCGCTCGCCAACAGCTCGCTGCGCTGAAGGAGTGCGCGGTGACGGCGAGGATCATCGCTGCCGACAAGGTTCAAACCGCAGTGCCGGCAGGTGACGTGCTGGGCGAGACGCCCTTGTGGTGCAGCCGCTTAAACAAGCTGTGGTGGATCGATATCGACCGCCGGCTTCATCAATCGTTCGATCCGTCGACTGGCGCTCACCGGACAACTCGCCACGATTGCCGGTTTCTCGGAAGCCAGGCGCTGGTGTCGGACGGCTCACACATCCTCGCGCAGGATCTGGAGCTGTTTCGCTACGATGCTGCAAGCCGGGAATCGAGCCGCTTCTGCGAAGTCGAGACGGGGCGCGACAATCGGCTCAACGACGGACGGGTCGATGCGCGGGGCCGCCTGTGGATCGGGACGATGGACAATGATCTGCACCGGCCGAACGGCTCGCTCTATTGCGTCGACGGCAGTACAGCCACGCCGATGTTCGCGGAGGTCATCGTCAGCAACGGAATTGCGTTTTCGGCCGACAATCGCACGCTCTACTTCACCGATACGCGGCGATACTGCACCTGGCAGTTCGACTTCGACCTCGATGATGGCGTGATCGGCAACAGAAGACTGTTCGCAGACTATACCGCCTCGAAAGAGCGACCCGACGGCGCCTGCGTCGACGTCGATGGCGGGCTCTGGACCGCGTTCTTCTCCGGCGGCCGGATCGTGCGCTATCGGCCGGACGGCCGGATCGACACGATCATTCCCCTCCCCGTGACCAATCCGACATGCGTCTGCTTCGGCGGCCGTGACCTGACGACCATGTTCGTCACCACCGCAAGAAAATTCCTCGATCCCATGCAATTGGACCGAGAGTCCGAAGCCGGCCATCTGCTCGCCATTCACGGCATCGCGCAGGGACTTGCCGAACACCGGTTCGCCGCTGGTTGATCCACGCAGCGGGGCAGGATCGGATCAAGCGGAGCTTCTGGCTGGGGCGGGAGGGTACTCAGCCACAAATCGCTTGGGGCAAACCACCTGAAAAGATTAACGAATCAGGCAACACCGGTGCGATGTGTAGCACCTCAGTGCTGCAGCCTGCAAGGCCAGCAGCTGGCGACGGCTTGAAGGTCGAAGCAAGACCGACAAGCAATGCCGCCGGGGATTTCGCCACCGACGGCTTCACGACGTCGGGCACTGGGCGTTTTCCCACAATCCCGGCATCGCTCAGGGCTCCGCAGGCCGGCGCGGCGGAACGGGAAGGACGGCCGCACCAACCTGAATGCAGGCTGAACTTGGTGAGTTGCTCGTTCTCCCTGCCCTTCGTCGTCCTCGACGATGGCACAATGGCCGCCACGTCGGCAGAAGCCAGGTCTGGAGGGGCAGCCGGCGGCTCCCCAATAGGATGGCCCGCATCCTGCCCCGTCGGCGCGCTGACGCGGTCTCCGAACGACTAACGCAGGGTGGCAAGCTGCACTTCTGTCACCTGGCCCACCCACCCGCCATCCCGGCCGTGCCAGTGGAGGCCAGCCGACACGAGCATCTGGCGGTTCGCCGAAGAAGCATTGCGTCCGTACTTTACAAAGACCGCCCGGTTCCTCGTGGATGAGCCCTTCGCCCAACTGCGACAGCTTCGAAACGAGTGCGCGGGAGATCCAGGCTTTCGACCGTGGTCCCGACAAGCTGGATGATCTTCACCTTGTTCGATGCGACCAAGGCCGAAATCTTACTCGATGTCGGCATGCTGCTTCTGCAATAAGGCCAACTTGGCTTGGTTCATCTCGATTTCCGGGACGAGCGCCGCAGGTTTCTTCATGGAATTCGTCTCCGTCTATCGCGTTAGGAGACCATGCCTGCCCGAAAAATGCCAAGGCTGGAAACATTTTCTGCGGCCGACTTCCACGCTGATTTCCCGGTGACTGCCGAAGGCCAAGAAATAAAAAAGCAGGACGGCAAGCCGATCGCAAGCACGGAGGATGCAGATCTCGCTGCCCCGGGCGCCTTAACGACGACGAAGCTCGGCGCGAAAAAGATAAGTGGTCAGCCTGATCTGCCCCGGTGGTCGTGCAGCGTGCCGATAAGCTTCAGCAAGGGCGACTGGAGGCCCACAAGCTAGTCCGTCGGCGGCCGCTGATCGCCTTCCGCGTTCGCCGTTGGGTCGGTATCATCCGAGTTCGCAGTCTCGGACTGCACTCCGGCAGCTCCATTCCTTGGACCCCGTCTTCCGATGCGTTCGGGGCGACGGACGATTGACTCTCCTCCCCTTCGGCGCCTTGCAATTGCAGGTCGGCCGCCATCTTAACGAAGCGCTCTCGGTCTGCCGCGGTATTCATGGCCGCCGCGAAGCGCCGCGCGCGGGCGATCTGCTCCACCAAAAACTCCTTACTCCTGGGCATGGTTATCGCGCTGTGCCCGGCAAGCCCGGCGAGTTAGAGATCGTCGAGAGCGAGGCCGAGATCGTACGTGAGATTTTCGGCCGCTATGTGCAAGGCGAGACGCCGCGCGCGATCGCGCATCATCTCAATAAGCGCGGCGTGCGCCCACCGCGCGGCAAACTTTGGAATGCATCAACGATCAACGGCAACGTCTCACGTGCCGGTGGCATGATCTCGAACGAACTCTACGCTGGGCGCATCGTCTGGAACCGGGTGCATATGGTCAAAGACCCGGTGACCCGAAAGCGGCTGTCGCGTCCCAATCCGAAAGAGCAATACAAGAGGGTCGAGGCGCCGCACTTGCGCATTGTCGACGAGGCGACGTTGACGGCAGCACAAGCCATCAAGGTCGAGCGCCGCCGCGAAGCAACGCCGGCATCAGCACAAAGGGCGCGCACGCCGAAGCGAGTGTTCTCGGGATTGATCCGATGCGGCTCGTGCGGCGGCGGATGTTCTGTTGGCAGTGATCGCAAAGGCTTGCGGTTGCAATGTTCCGCGTACCGGGAAAGTGGATCGTGCAACAACAGCCGACGCATCTATCTCGATGACATCGAAGCCTTGGCGATCAAGGGATTGCGTCAACACCTCGACCGCCCCGAGGCGATCACCGAGTTCGTTGATGTGTATAATGCAGAGCGCAAACGGCTGAAGAAGGAGGCGAATGCCGAGCACGCCCGGATAGAACGGCGGCTCGGGGAGATCGACCGCGAGATCAGGCGCGCCATCGACGCGATCACGAAGGAAGAGGTACCGCCCGGACCGTTAGCGCCTCGAATGCGCGAGTTGGAAGCTGAGCGCACAGTCCTTGCCGGCCGACTTAAAGAGGCCAAGGAAGTCGACGACGTCATCGCCCTGCACCCAAAGGCGCTCGACCGCTACAAGCGCGCCGTCCTGGAGTTGGCCGACCATTTCAAGAGCGGCAGCCCGACCGAGTTTGCGAACATCCGCGAGTTGGTGACTGCAATCATCGTACACGCAAGCTCAAGCCGGCCGGGCAGAGCCGGAACCAAAGCCAATGCCGAGGATGATCGGAGCGTTCGGATCGACATCAAGGGTCGCCTCGCCGCGCTCTGCGGCAATCCCGCCCTGTTTCCGAACATGGCTATGTCGGGGGGAACGTTGGTAGCGGGGGAGCGCTACCGCCTTTCCCCACGCCGACAAAACCTCCGATATCTCATCCGATCTCCTAGCCTAGTCTAACGCGGCTCATCCCGGAAAGCGTATCGGCGAAAGTCGAGGGAGAAACTAGCAGGACGGCATTCTCGCTCGCGGGCCCGCGTACCGGGCCGATCTTCAGTCCGCTTTCGCCTTTACGTATCGACCCGGGGCAGATTCGCCCGGCGGATAGAGGTTATTGCCGAGTTGAGTGCGGGCCGGCAGCTGCTCTCCCGACCGCGGCTTGAGCCAAGCGATCCAATCGTTCCACCAACTGCCCGGCTTCTCGTCCGCACCCGCCAGCCATGCAGCCGGATCATCGCAGCGCTGGTCTGAAACCCAGTAGCTCCGCTTGTTCTTCGATGCCGGATTGATCACGCCGGCAATGTGCCCGCTCGCACCAAGGACAAAACGTGTATCGCCCTTGAAGAGGCCCGTCGTCCGGTAGGCCGATCGCCATGGCACGATATGGTCCTCGACGGTCGCCAGGACGTAGGCAGGCAAATCGACCCGCCCCAAATCGACTGGCGTGCCGCATATCGTCAACTTGCCGGGGACACGGAGATTGTTCTCCAAATACATGTTGCGGATGTACCAGCAATACATCGGCCCGGGCAGGTTGGTGACGTCCGTGTTCCAGAACAGGAGATCGAAGCGCTCGGGCGGCTTTCCCTTCAAGTAGTGATTGATCACATTCGGCCATATCAGTTCTTTCGAGCGCAGTGTCTGGAAGACGAATCCCAGCTCCGCGCCGCGGTAGATGCCACCATTGCCGATCGTCAGTTCGCGCTGTCGCACGCTCTTTTCATCCACGAAGACACCGAGATCGCCGGGCTCGCGGAAATCGAGCATGGTGGTCAACAACGTCACGCTGGCGACCGACTCATCGCCCCGCGTCCGCATGATCGCGAGTGCTGAGGACAGGATGGTTCCTCCGACGCACCAGCCGACGACGTTGATTTTGTCGCTCCCCGAGATCGATTGCGTGATTTCGATGGCGCGCATGGCGCCATGCTCAACGTAATCGTCCCAGCCGAAGTGCCCGCAAGAAGCGTCTAGATTGCGCCATGACACCATGAAGACCGTCAGACCGTGTTCGACCGCAAACCGGACGAAGGAATTGGCTGGCTGGAGGTCCAGAATATAGAACTTGTTGATGCAAGGCGGCACGATTAGCAGGGGACGTGCGGCCACCTGCTCGGTTGCCGGCTCGTATTGAATGAGCTGAAACAGCTCGTTCCCGAACACGACCGCGCCTTTGGACGTCGCGACGTCCTTTCCGACCTCGAACGCGGTCTCGTCCGTGATCGTCAGATTCCCCTTGCCCAGATCCGCCACCAGATTGTCCAAGCCGGTCTTGAGGCTCTGACCATCCGTATCGGCTGCAAGCTTGATCACCTCGGGATTGGTGGCAATGCAATTGGTCGGGCTCATCGCTTCGACCAGCTGGCGCGTGAAGAAACGCAGCCGGTGCTTTTCCTTTTCCTCCATATCGAGCGCTTCGACCAAGTCCGTGCAGTAGCGCGAATTCAGCAGGTAGGATTGCTTCAGCAGGCTGTAGAGCGAATTCTCCCGCCACTCCCTGCCGCTGAACCTGCGATCGCCGCGCACAGGTTCGATGCCTCCATTTCCCTTTCCGTCCGCCGCCGACGTGACATGGTGCTCGGAGAGTTGGTACAGGCCCTTGAGATACTCAACCTGCAGCTCGGCGATGCGTCCTGAAGAAGCCAGGGACGGGTTGATCATCGCGCCGTCGCGTTCATCATTCGACGGCCACCCCAGCGATCGCCAAAGGCTCGCACCCGCCTTCGCGAACGCGTCCACGAACTCATCAGGCATATTGAATGGCCGATCCATTGGATTTCCTCACTCTGCAACCAGATTGATGTATTGCATTTCGACATTGGGTCGCTTCTATCCGGCGCCCTTTTCTGCTTCGCGCCCCCACGGCACCGTCGCTCCGAAACCTCAGGTCCTGGAGCGAACGACCGAACCTTCGCGGATGCCGTCGACGTTCACGGCGAGGCGCTTGATCTTGTCGTACAAGGTTTGCTTGGGGATGCCCAAGAGCGTTGCGGTTGCCTGCACGTCGCCCTGTTTGCGCCGCAGCGCGTCCTCGATGATCGATCGCTCGATGTTTTCGAGCTGTCGTGGCAACGACAGATCCGAGGTGCCAAACCCTGACTTGTTGATCGCCTTGCCGTCGAGCACGCCCAGCACGAAACGATCGGCGACATTGCGAAGCTCGCGTACGTTGCCGGGCCAGGAATAAGCCAGCAGGGCGGACATCGTCTGCTCATCCAGGATCGGCGCATCACGCTCGAACCGCCTGGCGGCGTCCAGCGTGAAATGCTCGAACAACAGTGGAATGTCTTCACGCCGCTCTCGAAGCGGCGGCAGGTCGATGAATGCGACGCCGAGCCGATAGTAGAGATCGGCGCGGAACAGCTTCTTTTCGCTCAGCTCGAGCAAATTCGTCTTGCTCGCTGCGACGACCCGGCAGTCCACAGAGATCGGCTTGTTGGTTCCGACGCGCTCGATCGACCGGTCCTGCAACGAGCGGAGCAACTTCACCTGAACGCTCAGCGGCATGCTCTCGATCTCGTCGAGAAACAGTGTTCCGCCATTGGCGTACTCGATCTTGCCGATGCGCTGGCGGGTGGCTCCGGTGAACGCTCCCACTTCGTGGCCGAACAGTTCGCTCTCGACGAGCGACTCGGGCAGGCCGCCGCAGTTGACGGCGACGTAGTTGCCGCCGCGCCGCGCGCTGTGATTGTGCAGGCAACGCGCGACCACGTCCTTGCCGGTGCCGGTCTCGCCATAGATCGTGACGTCGACATTGGTCGAGGCCAGGGTAGACACTAGCCTTCGCACTTCCTGGATCTGCGGAGACCGGCCGAGCAGGCTCGCCTCGATCCCCCGGCGGTCGGATAGCGCCGACCGCAGCGAGCGAATCTCGAGGGTCAGGCGTCTCTTTTCAGCCGCCCTGCGCACCACGGCAACGAGTTGCTCCGACGAGCACGGCTTCTCGATGAAGTCGTAGGCACCGTTCCGCATCGCCTGCACAGCCATCGAGATATCACCGTGCCCGGTGATCAGGATTACGGGCAGGTCCGGATCAAGCCTGCGCAGATCGGCCTGCCAATCAAGGCCGCTTTTGCCGCGCAGCCGCACGTCGCAGACCGCGACAAAGGGCATGTCGGCGCGCACGCTTGCGTTGGCGGTCTCGACCGAGGCGAAACCCGAGACCGAGAACCCCGCAAGCTCGAGCGCCTGAACGCCCCCGATGCGGACATCCTCGTCGTCCTCGACGTAGATCACACCAATGGATTGGTCATCGGCCATGCGAAGCCGCCTCTGTCATCTCGGCCAACGGAAGAATCACGACAAATTCGGCGCCATCAGGAAGGTTTCGCCCCTGCAATTCGCCGCCGAAGGAGCGCGCGATGTGGTTCGACAGCATCAAGCCAAGGCCGAGGCCCTTGCCCGCAGGCTTGGTCGTCACGAACGGCTCGAACATGCGCCTGAGAACGTCGGCCGCGATCGCGGGGCCAGTGTTGCTGATGGCGATCCGGCAGCGCGCCGGGTGCCCCTCTTCCCTCGTGGCCCGGATGACGATCGACTTTTGTTCGACGCCCTCGACGGCATCCAGCGCATTCGCCACGATGTTGCACAATAATTGCTCGAGCCGCGTCTGGTCGGCAAGGACGCTGAGGTCGGCCTGAATGTCCGTGACGATGCTGACGCCGCCCTCCTTGACGCGCGCGGCGAATATCTTGAGCGTCTCGCTCACGGCCTGTTCGACCGAGATCGCACCAAGGGGGCTGCTCGACTTGTAGGCGAAAACCCGGAGCTGGCCGGTCAGGCGCCCGAGCCTGCTTACCAACTCGCCGATCCGGGTGAGATTGCCGCGCGCGTCAGCGACCGACCCGCGATCGACCAGCAGGATGGCATTGTCGGCCGCGGTCTGCAGCGCGGCCAAGGGCTGGTTCAGCTCATGTACGATGCCGGCCGACATCTGCCCGAGAGCAGCGAGCTTGCCGGCATGCACCAATTCGTCCTGGGCCGCCCGCAACTCGGCGGTTCGTTCCTGCACCCTGACTTCGAGCATGTCGTGCGCCGCCTGCAATGCAGCCTGATTGGCCAGCCTTTGCCTGATCTCCCTGCGGCGTTGCAGCACGAGTCCGAGCGCCAGCAAGGCAGCGATGGAGGCAACACCCGAAAGCGCGCCAAAGATCAGCGCGGTCTGCCGGACCGGCGCCTCGTCATCGAGGAGGACGAGCTTCCAGAGGCCCCGATTGATAGGAAGCTCGCTGGCCGTATAGGCCGCTCCATTCCCGGTGGCGAGGCGTGCGGAACCGCTTTCGGACCGAGCGATGACGGTCCATCCGAGTGGCGCCAGATTGTAGTCTGCGTAAGGCTTGGAGCGCGCAATATCGTCGAGCATTCCGCGCGACAGCGGCGCGATCGGGCGATAGCGCCACGCCTCGCGCGAGGCGAGGATCGTCACGCCCCGTTCGTCGAGGAGAAGTGCGTCGCCGGGAAGGTCGCGCCACCCGCGCTCGAACGAATCGAGATTGATCTTGACGACGGCGATCCCCTTGGTGGCCCCGCCCTCCTTGAGGGCGTAGGAGAGGTAATAGCCGGCGCGTGCACTGGTGATGCCGACACCGAAAAACGCGCCCCGGCCACGTGCGAGGGCTTCGCTCACATAAGGGCGATATGACAGGTTCCGGCCGACGGGTGTGCCGGGATCATCGAAGTCGGCGGCGGCCAAGGCTTCGCCCGAGACGCTCAGGACGTAAAGATTGTCGGCCCCGGCAAGCAGATTGATTGACTTCAGGTACAGGCTGACCGATTGCTGCAGCTCGGGATCGGCGGGATCACCGAGCAACTTGAATACGCTTGGCGACGTCTCCAGCAGCGACGGCAGATATTCAAATCTGGAGAGATAGCCGTCGAGCCTGGCCGCTTCGACCGCAAGCCGCTGCTGAGCGGCAACGTGCAGACGGTCAAGTCCCCGTTGGAACGCCAGGGCATAGCCGAGCCACAACGCCGCTGCGACCAAGGCAAGAGCAGCTATTCCGCGAACAAGCCAGCGCATCGAGCTGGATGCGGTTGAACCGGCTTCATACCCCCTCTTGACCTTCACCGGGAATGAAAGCTCCGTCATCTTGTGAACCAGGACAAACCGAGGAGCGCCGGCCATGGCAAAGGATGGCTCACGCATAGTCCAACTCTATGGTCTTGCCCCGGAATACGCGATAGGAAAATCCGGTATAAGCGACGATGACGGGCAGCGTGAGGCATACGCCGATCAGGATGATCTTGAGCGAATCCGGGCTGCTGGCAGCCTCCCATACCGTAAGCCTGTCGATCACCACGAAGGGGTAGATGCTGTAGCTGAGGCCGAGAAAGCTAAGGAGGAAGACCAGCACGAGCAAGGCAAACGGTAGCCAGCAGAGGGGGCCGCGCACGGTGGACGAGCCGAGCACCACGCGTACGGTCACGAGCGCAATCCCCGCGGTTACCGGGATCGATGCCACGGCAATGATCGCCGGCAAGGTGAACCACCGCTCGCGAACGGTCTCGCTGATCCACGGCGTTGCCATCGAAATCAGGATAAGGCCGAGGACCATGGGCGGCCAGGCGATCTTGCTCCACTCGATCGCCTTTCCCTGCAGTGCGCCATCCGTTTTCATCACCAGCCACGTGGCGCCGAGCAGCGCGTAGGCCATCGGCAGCGCGACCGCGATGGCGCCGGCAAAGATCGGATAATTCCAGCCCTGGCCGAAGCCGCTGACATAGCGGCCGAGCATCCAGCCCTGACAGACCGACGCAAGCATCGAGCCGGCGATGAACAGACGGTCCCACATTCCTTTCCGGCTGGCCTTCGCCTTGACCCTGAAATCGAAGGCTGCGCCGCGCAAGATCAGGCCGACCAGCATAAGCGTGGTTGGCAGGTACAGTTCCGACAGCACCAGCCCGTGCGCCTTGGGGAAGGCAATCAGGAGTAGGCCAACGCCGAGCACGAGCCAAGTCTCGTTGGCGTCCCAGAACGGACCGATCGATGCGACCATCGTATCCCGCTCCTCGGGCGTCGCCCGGTGCATCAGCATGCCGACGCCGAGATCGTATCCGTCGCTCACGACGTAGACGAGCAGCGACACGCCCATCAGCCCGATGAAGATCAGCGGCAGCAGTTCGTCGAATGACATCGAGGTCATGCGAATTCTCCGTCGCGCTGATATGGCTTCGGCTCCCCCGGCAGGGCGGCCGACGTACTTGCGTACGGCTTCTTATCGGCGGCCTCGGCCAGGTATTTGAGCACGCCGATATAGGCCGCGAGCAGCGCCAGATAGAGCGCGATATAGAGGGAGAATGTCACCGCGATGCTCGATGGCGGAACCCGCGACGCGACATCCGCAGTTCGAACCAGACCGGAGACGATGAAGGGTTGCCGGCCGATCTCCGTGACGTACCATCCGGCTATGGTCGCAACCCAGCCGGCAAAGGTCATGCCCGCAAATATCCGCAGCATCGGTCGTGGCATTTTGGCGAAATCCCAGCCATCGCGCCAATGCCAACACAGGCCGACCCAGCTGACGAGAAGCATCAGGATGCCGGTGCCCACCATGATCCGAAACGACCAGAACAACGGCAGGACCGGCGGATGAGCAGAGGGAAACTCGTTCAGCCCCTTGAGCTCCCCGTCTGGATCGTGCCGCAGAATCAGGCTCGCGAGCTTCGGCACCGCCAGTTCGAAATGGTTCGTTCTCGCCGCGTCATCCGGGATGGCGAACAGCAGGAGCGGCGCGCCGCGCATGGTTTCCCAAATGCCCTCGACCGCCGCGATCTTCTGCGGCTGATGTTTGAGCGTATTGAGCCCGTGAAAGTCGCCCGCCACCATCTGTGCCGGGGCCACCAGCGCGGCCAGGATCAGCCCGGTCCGCAGCACCCGTGACGCACTGGTGGTCGCGACGCCTTTCAGCAGCTGCCAGGCGCTGATCCCGATCAACAGGAATGCACAGGTCAGCGTGGATGCGAGCACCATGTGGACCAGGCGATACGGGAATGAGGGATTGAAGACGATCTCCAGCCAGCTGCGGGCGTGAAACTGACCGCCCACGATCTCGTAGCCGGCAGGCGTCTGCATCCACGAATTGAGCGAGAGAATCCAGAAGGCACTCATCAGCGTGCCGAACGCGACGAGGATGGTCGCACCGAGGTGAACCATTTCGCCGACACGACGATGGCCGAACAGCATGACGCCGAGGAAGCCCGCCTCCAGGAAGAACGCGGTCAGCACCTCATAGCCGAGCAGCGGGCCGGCGATGTTGCCGACGCGCTCCATGTAGCCCGGCCAGTTGGTGCCGAACTGGAAGCTCATGGTGACGCCGCTGACGACGCCGAGCGCGAACGTCAGGGCGAACACCTTCGTCCACTGACGGTACGAGCGAAGCCAGTCGAGCTTCTGCTGCGGATCGGTCGCGCGCAGGTACTTGAACCTGAAGAACAGAAGCATCCAGCCGAGCGCGATCGAAATCGACGGGAACAGAATATGGAAGGTGATGTTGGCGGCGAATTGCATGCGCGCAAGGAACACGGCGTCCATCAACAACCCTCCCGGTCAGGCAACGTCTCGTGCGTGACTCATGCGCGTCAATGCAGCTTCACATGCGGCTCGGTGCGCCGGGTGATCAGGCGGGCCAGCGTATCGAGCACGACCTTGACCGAACCATGCAGCGCGTGTTCGTGCATCTTGTAGAGCGACAGGTACATCATCCGCGCGAACATGCCTTCGAACACGAGGCTGCCGCCTACGAGTGCGCCCATCATCGATCCGACCGTGCTGAATTCACCGAGCGATACCAGCGATCCGAAGTCTCGATAGCGATATTCTTTCAGCGGCTCGCCCCGAAGATGGCGCGGGATCTCCGAATAGAGATGGGACGCCTGCTGATGCGCCGCCTGCGCGCGCGGCGGGACGTTGCCGCGCTCGCCCCATGAGCAGGCCGAGCAATCGCCGATGGCAAAGATGCCGTCGTCGCGCGTCGTCTGCAATGTCGGACGCACCACCAGCTGATTGATGCGATTGGTCTCGAGGCCGGCGATATCCTTCAGGAAGTCGGGCGCCTTGACCCCGGCCGCCCAGACGATCAGTTCGGCGGGGATGGTCCGGCCGTCTGTCAGGCTCACGCGGTCGGAACCAACCTCGGAGACTTTAGCCCCGGTCAGCACATTGACCCCGAGCCTGGCAAGCAGTTTCTCGGTCTCCTTCGAGACCCGTTCGGGCAGCGCGGGAAGCACCCGATCGGCGGCTTCGACCAGGGTGATCCTGATGTCCTTTTGCGGATCAACCTGGTCGAGGCCATACGCCACCACCTCGCGCGTCGTCCTGTGGAGCTCGGCGGCCAGCTCGACACCGGTGGCCCCGGCGCCGATGATCGCGACCTTGAGCTGGTGCGTTCCCAACGGCGCCGATTGGGCATGGGCGCGGATGCAGGCGTTGACCATGCGCTCGTGAAACCGCCGCGCATCGAGCTGCGATTCCAGCTTGATCGCATGATCGGCGACGCCGGGCGTGCCGAAATCGTTGTTCTGGCTTCCGACGGCGACGACAAGGACGTCATAGTCGAACAGCCGTTTCGGAGTGACCTCCCGGCCATCGGAATCGAGATAGGGCGCGACCAGCACCTGGCGCTTGTCCCGGTCAATCCCGATCATCTCCCCGATGCGATAGCGGAAGCCGTGCCAATAGGACTGCGCGAGATAGTCGACCTCGTGAGCCGAGATATCCATGCTGCCGGCGGCGATCTCATGCAGCTTCGGCTTCCACACATGGGTGCGGTTTCGCTCGATCAGCGTGACGTCGAGCTTGCCCTTGCGTCCGTATCTGTCGCCGAGGCGGGTCGCAAGCTCGAGTCCGCCGGCTCCGCCGCCGACGATCACAATCCGGGGTCTTCCCAATTGCGCCTTACCCATGATGGCCTCGACCAAGCGCGCTCACAACGTGTCCAAGTTATCCTCCGGATTAGGCCCTCTCGGACACCGCATCCGCGACAGCGACCGCCGCCATGTTCACGATGCGCCGGACGGTGGACGATGGCGTGAGGATGTGGGCCGGCTTCGCCGCGCCGAGCAGGATGCCGCCGACCGTCAGTCCCTGCCCCGCCGCCATCCTGAGCAAATTGTAGGAGATGTTGGCGGCGTCGAGATTCGGCATCACCAGCACGTTCGCCGGCCCCTCGAAACCGGAATCCGGAAACTCGTGATGCAGCACGGACGGCGACAATGCAGCATCGCCGCGCATCTCGCCTTCGACCGCGAGATCAGGGGACCGCTCCAGAATGATCGCCCGCGCCTCGCGCATCTTGTGCGCGTCCGGGACCGCGGAGCTTCCGAAGCTGGAATGCGACAGCAGCGCGACCCGAGGGGTAATGCCAAATCGGCTCACCTCCGCCGCAGCCATCAGCGCGATGTCGGCAACCTGTTCGGCGGTCGGATTGAGATTGCAGTGGGTATCGCAGATGAACAGCTGATGCTGCTGCAGGATGAGCATCTGCATCACGGCGAGCGTGCGCAGGCCGTCGCGCGTACCGATCACGTTGCGGATCGCGGCCAGATGATCGGACGTCCTGCCGATGACCCCGCACAGCATCGCATCGCCGAGCCCCCTTTCGAGCAGGATCGAGGCGAGCACGGTGGCGTTGCTGCGGGTCTCCGAAAGCGCCAACGCAGCTGACACACCGTCACGCTTCCTGCGCCCGTGGTAGACCTCCGCACATTGAGAATAGATTTCGGAATCGTGCGGATCGATGATGTCGCAGTCGCTGCCTGGCCTGAGCCGAAGACCGAACGACTTGATCCGCTCCTCGATCGTCGATGGCCGGCCCACCAATAGCGGCTTTGCGATCCGCTCGTCGACGACCACCTGTGCGGCGCGCAGCACACGCTCGTCTTCGCCCTCGGCCAGAAGCAGCGACTTGCCGCTTCCCTTCGCCACCGAGAACACCGGCTGCATCGCGTTGCCGGAATGATAGACGAACCGGCTCAGCTGCTGGCGATAGGCCTCCATGTCCGCGATCGGACGCCGGGCGACGCCGCTGTCCGCCGCGGCCCTTGCGACCGCGGGCGCCACGACCTCGATCAGCCGCGGGTCGAGCGGCTTTGGAATGAGATAGTTGCGACCAAAGCGAAGATCCTCTCCCTTGTAGGCCACAGCGACCACCTCGGGGACTTCGGCCATGGCCAGATCCGCCAGCGCGCGCACCGTCGCGAGCTTCATCTCCTCGTTGATCGTCGTCGCTCCGCAGTCCAGCGCGCCCCTGAAGATGAACGGAAAACAGAGAACGTTGTTGATCTGGTTGGGATAGTCCGACCGTCCCGTGCCGATGATCGCATCGGGACGAACCGCCAGTGCATCTTCCGGCATGATTTCCGGAATCGGGTTGGCCATGGCAAAGATCAGGGGATCCCGTGCCATCCGCTTTACCATGTCCTGCGTCAGCACCTTGCCTGCCGACAGGCCGAGAAAGACATCGGCGCCCTGGATGATGTCGTCGAGCTTTCGCGCCTCGGTTTTCACCGCATAGCGCGCCTTGTTGTCGTCCATGCCTTCCGTGCGACCGGCGTAGACGACGCCCTTCGCGTCCGTGACGATGATCCGGTTCTGCGGCAGGCCGAGGCTGACGATGAGATCGAGACACGCCAGCGCGGCGGCCCCGGCGCCGGAGCACACCAGCTTGACGTCGGCGATGTCCTTTTTGACCAGCTTCAGTCCGTTGAGGATCGCCGCCGCGGCGATGATCGCCGTGCCGTGCTGGTCATCGTGAAAGACCGGAATCTTCATGCGCTTGCGGAGCTGCTGTTCGATATAGAAGCATTCCGGCGCCTTGATGTCCTCCAGGTTGATGCCGCCGAAGGTCGGCTCCATCCTGGCGATGGTTTCGATCAAAGCGTCCGGATTCTCCTCGGCGAGCTCGATGTCGAAGACATCGATGCCGGCGAACTTCTTGAACAGGCACGCCTTGCCTTCCATGACGGGCTTGCCTGCCAGAGCGCCGATATTGCCGAGTCCAAGCACAGCGGTGCCGTTGGTGACAACGGCCACCAGGTTGCTGCGGGCGGTCAGCTGATCCGCCTGCAACGGGTCCTTGGCGATGACAAGACAGGGCTCCGCGACGCCAGGTGAATAGGCCAGCGACAGATCGCGTTGCGTCGCCATCGCCGTGGTCGGCACGACGGAGATCTTCCCCGGCCTCGGCAAGCGATGATATTCGAGCGCAGCTTCCCTCAGATCCTGGTCCATCCTATTCCCCGTTCTTACGCTTGTTCGATGGGCGATACGCCCCTGTTGCCTTTTCGGCTGTCGAGCTCAGGTGCTTCCGCCACGCGCCCGCATTGCAGCCATTCCCTCTTCGAAACGCCGCCGCAATATCTCGACCGTCTGCTTCTGTTGCTCGGTCGCGGTCTCGGCGAGTTGGCGCATGTTGGCGAGCGCCGTCTCGAATCCTTGTCTGGCGAGCTCGGCGCGCCTTCCCGCCACCGCCTCGTTGCCCGCCTCGGCGGCGATCGCCGTCATCGTTTCCCGGAAAACCTCCGCCTGTCGCGCCATCAGGTTTCGCCAGCTCTCATAGGCCGAGCGGTTGACCTCGATCAGGGCATCGATGTTCTTCTTCTCCATCTCGAGCAGCGCCTTCATATCGACGCCGCTGATCTGGCAGGATTCTATGAGTTTGGCGAAATCGAGGCCCGGGAGGGTCCAGTCGGTGGAGCCATCCTTCGGTTTGCTGTCGGACATTTCCCTCTCCTTCATTGGTCGTTACTGCTCAGCTTGAGCGGGCGGGATCGGCGCAGGTCGTCCCTCGGCATCCAACGCTACGAAGGTGAAGATTCCCTGTCACCTTCACACGCTCTCCCAGGCGCTTGCGCAGCGCCCAGGCCTCCAGACGGACCGCCAGCACGTGCGCCCGATACGCTCGGGCGAGGCGTAAACGCACAGGACATCCCCGACATGGACCGGCTTTATGAAATGCATCGCCTCGATCGCCACCGTGGCGACAAGGCCCTGCGCGCGCTGTCCGGCATGGATGCCGCCGGCGATATCCATCTGCGAGAGCACCCAGCCGAAGATATCGCCGCTCGGATTTGCATCCGCCGGCATGGCGAGCGTTCGCGTCGTGAGGTCCCCTCGTGGATGCATCGGCATCGCGGTCGCTCAAGCCATGTGCTGGCCGCCATTCGCCGAAATCGTCGAGCCGGTGATGAAACCGGCGTCATCGGACGCCAGAAACACGACCGCGCGCGCGATCTCATGCGGCTCGCCCAGGCGCCCGACCGGGATCTGCGGCAGGATGTTCTTGGCCACCACCTCCGGGTTGATGGCCTTGACCATCTCGGTGGCGATATAGCCGGGGCAGATCGTGTTGACGGTGATGCCAGCGCGCGCGCCTTCCTGCGCCAACGCCTTGACGAAGCCGATGTCCCCCGCCTTGGCGGCGGAGTAGTTGACCTGCCCCATCTGGCCCTTCTGGCCGTTGATCGAGGAGATGCAGATCACGCGGCCGAACCTGCGCTCGCGCATGCCTTCCCAGACCGGCCGCGTCATGTTGAACAGCGAGTTCAGATTGGTGTTGATGACGGCGTACCATTGCTCCGGCGTCATCTTGTGGAACATGCCGTCCTTGGTGATCCCGGCGTTGTTGACCAGCACGTCCACCGGTCCGAGGTCCGCTTCAACCTGTTTCAGGCCGGCGGCGCAGGCCTCGTAGCTCGACACGTCCCATTTGTAGACGCTGATGCCGGTCTCGGCCTTGAATTTGGCGGCCGCTTCGTCATTGCCGGCGTAGCTCGCAGCCACCTTGTAGCCGGCTGCCTTGAGTGCAACGGAGATTGCTTCACCTATGCCGCGCGTTCCGCCGGTCACCACCGCAACCCTGGACATGATCCTCTCCTGATCCTTGATTGGTTCGTCTTGTATTCGCTCGGCTCTCGCGAGCCTTTGTTCCTCGCGGACGGCGAGCGCCATCCGCGCCACACTGCGGCTTGCGCCTGGCCTAGCGCTCGACGGTCAGGGCGACGCCCATGCCGCCGCCGATGCATAGCGTGGCAAGGCCCTTTTTGGCATTTCGCTTCTGCATCTCGAACAGAAGCGTCGTCAGCACGCGCGCGCCGGAGGCCCCGATCGGATGGCCGATGGCGATGGCACCACCGTTCACGTTAACGATCGACGGATCCCAGCCCATATCCTTGTTGACGGCGATGGCCTGCGCCGCGAAGGCTTCGTTGGCTTCGACGAGGTCGAGGTCCTTGACCTTCCAACCGGCCTTCTCGAGCGCCTTTTGAGACGCAGGAATCGGCCCTGAGCCCATCACGGCGGGATCGACACCTGCGGTCGCCCAAGAGACGATCTTCGCGAGCGGCGTGAGGCCGCGCTTTCGGGCTTCACCCGCGCTCATCAACACCAGGGCAGCCGCGCCGTCGTTGATGCCTGAGGCGTTGCCGGCGGTCACGCTGCCTTCCTTGTTGAAGGCGGGTTTCAGCTTGGCAAGCGCCTCCTGCGTGGTGCCGGCACGGATGTATTCGTCCTGATCGACGACGATGTCACCCTTCCGGGTCTTGACGGTGACGGGAACGATCTCGTCCTTGAACCGGCCGGCCTTCTGCGCGTCCTCGGCCTTGTTCTGCGAGCTGGTGGCGAACGCATCCTGCTCTTCCCGGGTGATCTGCCATTTGGCAGCGATGTTCTCGGCCGTGACACCCATGTGATAGCCGTGGAACGCATCCATCAGGCCATCCTTCAGCATGGAGTCGATGAACTTGACGTCGCCCATCTTGGTGCCGTTGCGCAGATGCGACAGATGCGGAGCCATCGACATGGACTCCATGCCGCCCGCGACGATGACCTTGGCATCGCCATTGGCGATCTGCTGCAGCCCGAGCGCGACCGAGCGCAGGCCCGAGCCGCAGAGCTGGTTCATGCCCCACGCGGTCTTCTCCTGCGGAATGCCGGCAGCCATGGCGGCCTGTCGCGCCGGATTCTGTCCCTCGCCGCCGGCGAGGACTTGCCCGAGAATGACCTCGTCGACCTCTTCTGGCGCGACTTTGGCGCGCTCGAGGGCGCCCTTGATCGCCACCGCCCCAAGTTCATGGGCGGTCAACGAACCGAACGCTCCGTTGAAGGAACCAACCGGCGTCCGAGCCGCAGAAACAATTACCACGTCCGTCATGATCAACTCCCGATTCTCTCTGATTTGATGTGCACTGCGCCGCGGTCAGAGACCTCGCCCCTCGGTGACGGCGGTCTCGAAGTCGGTTGGATCAATCTCCCGTTCGAGCCCCGCGCGCAGCATGTCGCGGTTGAGCTCGCCTTCCCACCACGCCACCACCACGCAGGCGACGCCGTTGCCGCAGAGGTTGGTGAGCGCCCGGCATTCGCTCATGAACTTGTCGATGCCGAGAACGATCGCCATGCCGGGCAGCAGTTCGGGCCTGACGGCGGCGAGCGTGCCAGCCAGCGTGATAAATCCCGCACCCGTAATGCCCGAAGCGCCTTTCGAGGTCAGCATCGCAACGACGAGGATCGTCATCTGCTCGCCGAAGGACAGCTCGACGTTCATCGCCTGGGCGATGAAGAGCGTCGCCAGGGTCATGTAGATGTTGGTGCCGTCGAGGTTGAAGGAATAGCCGGTCGGCACCACCAAGCCCACGACCGATTTGGAGCAACCGAGTTTCTCCAGCTTCTCCATCATCTGCGGCAACGCGCTCTCCGAGGACGAGGTACCGAGCACGATCAGCAACTCGTCCTTGATATATTTGAGAAACTTGAGGATCGAGAAGCCTGCGACTCGCGCGACGATGCCGAGCCCAACGACCACGAACAGAAACGCGGTGAGATAGAAAGTGGCGATCAGGCCGGCGAGGTTGCCAAGCGCCTGGGGGCCGTAGCGACCTATCGTGTAGGCCATCGCGCCGAAGGCTCCGATCGGTGCGACCTTGACCACGATCGAGATGACGCCAAACATCGCATGGGCAACGTCGTCCACGAACGACCGGACGGTATGAGCCCGCTCGCCGAGCCCCATCAGCGCAAAGCCGAACAGGATGGCAAACAGCAGAACCTGGAGAATCTCGCCCTGCGCGAACGCTCCGACGACAGTATCCGGAATAATGTGCAGCACGAAGTCCACCGACTTCATCTCGCTCGCCTGTTTCGCGTAACCGGCGACGGCGGCGGCGTTCGACTGCCCCTGAAAGCCTGATCCGGGGTGCAGCACGTTGGCGACGATCAGGCCCAGAGCCAGCGCAAAGGTCGAGACGATCTCGAAGTAGATCAGCGCCTTGATCGCGACCCGGCCGACCTTCTTGACCTCGGAAATGTGAGCTATGCCGGAGACGACGGTGCAGAAGATGATCGGCGCAATGGCCATCTTGATGAGCTTGACGAAACCGTCGCCCATCGCCTTGATCCAGTCGTTCTTGCCGAGATCGGGCCAAAGCCAACCGACAAGGACGCCGAGCACGATCGCCGCGAGCACCTGGACATAGAGAACCCGATAGAACGGCTTCTTTTGCGTCGTGATCGTCATTCCGGACGTCGCCGTGGTCGCTCCAGACATTGCTTCTCCTCCGTGATCTCGCGGCGCGCTGCGTAAGGCAGGCGACACTATTTCTTTTTTTGCGGCGGCAGATCGGTGCAGTGGCCCTCGAAGACCTCTGCAGCCATGCCGATCGACTCGCCGAGCGTCGGATGCGGATGAATGGTCTTGCCGATATCGGCGGGCTCGCAGCCCATCTCGATCGCAAGGCAGATCTCGCTGATCAGATCGCCTGCATGCGTGCCGACGATGCCACCGCCGATGATGCGGTGAGTCGTCGTATCGAACAGCAGCTTCGTGAATCCCTCGTCGCGGCCATTGGCGATCGCCCGACCGGATGCCGCCCAAGGGAAGACCGACTTGCCGAACTTGATGCCGTCGGCCTTGCATTGGTCCTCGGTCTTGCCGGCCCAGGCGACTTCGGGATCGGTGTAGGCGACCGACGGGATCTGCCGCGCGTCGAAACACGACTTTTCGCCATGCGCAACCTCGGCGGCGACATGCCCCTCATGGACCGCCTTGTGTGCCAGCATCGGCTGTCCCACGATGTCTCCAATCGCAAAGATATGCGCGACGTTGGTGCGCATCTGGTTGTCGACGTTGATGAAGCCGCGCTCGGTTACGGCAACACCGGCCTTCTCAGCCCCAATCTTTTTGCCATTCGGGCTTCGGCCGACCGCCACGAGAACGAGGTCGTAGACCTGCGGCTCCGCAGGCGCCTGCTCGCACTCGAACCTCACCTCGATGCCGGCTTCGGTCGCCTTCGCGCCGACCGTCTTGGTCTTCAGCATGACCTTGTCGAAGCGGCGCGCGTTCATCTTTTCCCAGACCTTGACCAGGTCACGGTCGGCTCCTTGCATCAGGCCGTCGAGCATCTCGACGACATCGATGCGCGTGCCGAGCGTCGAATAAACCGTCGCCATTTCGAGGCCGATGATGCCGCCGCCGATCACGAGCATGCGCTTGGGGATAGATTTCAGTTGCAGCGCACCGGTCGAATCGACGATCCGCGGATCTTCGGGAAGGAACGGCAGCTTCACGGCCTGGCTGCCTGCGGCGATGATGGCCTTGGCGAACTTGACCGTCTTCTTGCCAGTCGCCGAGACGACTTCGAGATGATGCGGATCGAGGAAGGTACCGACACCGGTCAAGACCTCGACCTTGCGCGCCTTCGCCATACCGGCAAGGCCGCCGGTCAGCTTCTTGATGACGCCGTCCTTGAATCCTCGCAGTTTGTCGAGATCGACCTGCGGCGCACCGAATGTGATGCCATGGTCGGGGAGATGCTTGACCTCATCGATTACGGACGCCGTGTGCAGCAGCGCCTTGCTCGGGATGCAGCCGACGTTGAGACAGACGCCGCCAAGCGTGTCGTAACGCTCGACCAGCACGGTTTTCATGCCGAGATCGGCGGCGCGGAAGGCGGCGGAGTAGCCGCCAGGGCCCGCACCCAGCACCAGCATGTCGCATTCGAGATCCGCCTTGCCCGCATGGGACGCGGCGGCGGGTGCAGCGGGTGGCGCCGCTGCGGCCGGCGGCGATGCCGAGGCCGGCGTTGGGACAGCCGCGGCTCCCGCCGTCTCCAGCATGAGGATGACAGATCCCTCGCTGACCTTGTCGTCGACCTTGACCTTGACTTCCTTGACGATACCCGCGTGCGAGGACGGGATCTCCATCGACGCCTTATCCGACTCGACCATAATGAGGCTGGTGTCGACTGCAACGGTCTCGCCGGGCTTCACCATCACCTCGATGACAGCGACGTCCTTGAAGTCGCCGATGTCAGGAACCTTGACTTCGATCTGAGCCATATTGCGCTCCCCAACCTCAGAACATCACGCGCCGCAGATCGGCGAGCACATTGGCGAAATAGACGTTGAAGCGCGCGGCTGCCGCACCGTCGATGACGCGGTGGTCCCAGGACAGCGACAGCGGCAAGGTCAGACGTGATGTCCAGGTCTTTCCGTCCGTCGAATGCTGTTTCCAGTAGCCCTTGCAGACGCCCATGATGGCGACCTCGGGCGCGTTGATGATCGGCGTGAAATAGATGCCGCCGATGCCGCCGAGCGAGGAGATCGAGAAGGTGCCGCCCTGCATCTGGTCCGGCTTGATCTTGCCCTCGCGCGCCAGCTTGGCGAGCGCGTTCATCTCGTTGGCGATGTCCGGTATCGATTTCTTGTCGGCATCGCGGATGACCGGCACCATCAGGCCGTTCGGCGTGTCCGCGGCAAAGCCGATGTGCCAGTAATTCTTGTAGACGAGCGTGTCGCCGTCGAGGCTGGCGTTGAATTCCGGAAACTTCTTCAGGGCCGCGACGGCCGCCTTCACCATGAACGGCAACAACGAGAGCTTGACGCCGCTCTTCTCCAGCTCCTTGTTCATCTTCACCCGGAACTGCTCGAGTTCGGTGATATCGGCCTCGTCATGCGTGGTGACGTGCGGGATCACGACCCAGTTGCGATGCAGATTGGCCGCCGAAATCTTCTTGATGCGACCGAGCTCCTTGCGCTCGACCGGACCGAACTTTGCGAAATCGATCTTGGGCCAGGGCAGCAGATCGATGCCGGCGACACCGCTTCCGCCTGCTGCCGCAGCCTGCGGCTTGGCGGGCGCAGCCCCGCTCCTGGCGAAGGCCTCGACGTCCTCGCGCTGGACGCGACCGTGATTGCCGGAGCCAGTGACCTTGCCGAGATCGACGCCGAGTTCGCGCGCCAGCTTGCGGACTGCGGGGCCCGCATAGGCGAGCGCAAAGGCCTTCTCGTCCACCGCGCCGGCCTGCGCCACCGGGGCTGCGGCAGGTGCCGCTGACGCGGGAATCGGCGCAGCAGCTGCTGGCGCGGCCGCCGCCCCCTCGCCAGTTGCGAGCACGAGAATGACCGCGCCCTGACTGACCTTGTCGCCGGTCTTCAGCTTGATCTCGCGCACGGTACCCGAGAGCGGCGCCGGCACTTCCATCGTCGCCTTGTCCGATTCCAGCGCAATCAGCGGATCCTCCGCCTTCACGCTGTCGCCGGGCTTCACGAAGATCTCGATGACCGGGACGTCCTTGAAGTCGCCGATATCGGGAACACGCACCTCGGCAACGCCGGCCGGCGCGCTGACGGGTGACGGCGGCGCGCTGACGACCGGGCGCGCCTCGGCCTGCTCGGCCCCAGCGCCCTCGAACTGCACGATCACCGTGCCTTCGCTCACCTTGTCGCCGACCTTGACGACCACCGACTTCACGACGCCTTCTCGCGGCGACGGCACCTCCATGGTCGCCTTGTCGGATTCCAGCGCAACCAGGGGATCCTCGGCCTTTACCTTGTCGCCCGGCTTGATGAAGATCTCGATCACCGGCACGTCCTTGAAGTCGCCGATGTCGGGAACCTTGATGTTGATCAGGCCACTCATCGCTCTGCCCTCGGCTCGCTGTCTCACACGGTCCACGGCGCAGCGCGCCCGGCGTCGATCTGGTACTTGGCGATGGCCTCCGCGACGATCGCGGGCTTGATCGTGCCTTCGTCGGCCAGCGCCTTCAGCGCGGCGATCGCGACGTAGTGCCGGTCGACCTCGAAGAATTTTCGCAGCTTGACGCGATAGTCGCTGCGGCCAAAGCCGTCGGTGCCGAGCACGACGTAGCGGCGGCCGGCCGCCTGGACATACTCTCGGATCTGATCGGGATAGTTGCGCATGTAATCGGTCGACGCCACGACCGGGCCCGAATGGGCTTCGAGCTTCGCTTCGACCCAGCTCTTGCGGCGCGGCTCCGTCGGGTGCAGCAGATTCCAGCGTTCAGTGGCCATGCCGTCGCGACGAAGCTCGTTGAAGCTCGTCGCGCTCCAGATGTCCGCGGTCACGCTGAAGTCCGCCTTGAGCAGATCCGCCGCCGCGATCACCTCGCGAAGGATCGTGCCCGAGCCGACGAGCTGGACGCGAGGTCCCTTCTTCGCCGTCTCGCCACCGTTCTTCAGCAGATAGAGTCCCTTGAGGATGCCCTCCTCCGCCCCCTTGCCCGCTTCGGCGAGCGAGGGGTGCGGGTAGTTCTCGTTCATCAGCGTGATGTAATAGTAGACGTCCTCCTGCGCCTCATACATGCGGCGCATGCCTTCGCGCACGATGGTCACCAACTCATAGGCGAAGGTGGGATCGTAGGAGATGCAGTTCGGGATGGTGCCGGCAAGCACGTGGCTGTGGCCGTCCTCGTGCTGCAAGCCTTCGCCGTTCAGCGTGGTGCGGCCGGCGGTGCCGCCGAGCAGGAATCCCCGCGCCCGCATATCGCCCGCGAGCCAGGCGAGGTCGCCGACGCGCTGCAGGCCGAACATCGAATAATAGATGTAGAACGGAATCATCGGCACGTCGTTCGTCGAGTAGGACGTCGCCGCGACGATCCAGCTCGACATGGCGCCCCCTTCGTTGATGCCCTCCTGCAGCACCTGCCCGGTCTTGTCCTCGCGATAGTACATGAGCTGGTCGGCGTCCTGGGGACGGTAGAGCTGGCCGACCGACGAATAGATTCCGAGCTGGCGGAACATGCCCTCCATGCCGAAGGTCCGGGATTCATCGGGCACGATCGGCACGATGTGCTTGCCGATCGCCTTGTCGCGCACCAGCGCGCCCAGCATCTGCACGAAGGCCATCGTGGTCGAGATTTCGCGGTCGCCGGTCGCGTCGAGCAGTCGCTGGAACGTCGACGACGGCGGAATTTGCAAGGACGCGGATTTGCGCCGGCGTTGCGGCAGACTGCCACCGAGCTTTTCTCGCTGAGCGCGCAGATACTTCATCTCCGGACTGTCTTCCGCGGGGCGGATGAAGGGCACCTTGGCCAGGTCGTCGTCGCTGACCGGCACCTGGAAGCGGTCGCGGAAGCCGCGCAACGCATCCTGCGTCATCTTCTTGGCCTGATGGGCGATCATCTGGCCTTCGCCGGACTCGCCCATGCCGTAGCCTTTTACGGTCTTGGGCAGAATGACCGTCGGCTGTCCCTTGTGGTTCACGGCCGCGGTATAGGCGGCGAACACCTTTTCCGGATCGTGACCGCCGCGCGCGAGTTTCCAGATGTCGTCGTCGCTCATGTCGGCGACGAGTTGCTTCAGCTCCTCGTACTTCCCGAAGAAGTGTTCGCGGATATAGGCGCCGCTCTTGCTCTTGAAATCCTGGTACTCGCCGTCGACGCATTCCTCCATGCGCTTCAGCAGCAACCCGCTCTTGTCGTTCGCGAGCAGCCGATCCCAGCCTGATCCCCACAGCACCTTGATGACGTTCCAGCCGGCGCCGCGGAATACGCTTTCGAGCTCCTGCACGATCTTGCCGTTGCCGCGCACCGGCCCGTCGAGCCGCTGCAGGTTGCAGTTGATGACGAAGATGAGATTGTCGAGGTTCTCGCGACCGGCGAGCGAGATCGCGCCGAGCGACTCCGGCTCGTCGGTTTCGCCGTCGCCCATGAAGGCCCAGACCTTGCGGTTGGATGTCTCGGCCAGTTTGTGATTTTCCAGGTATTTCAGGAACCGGGCTTGATAGATCGCCATCAGCGGCCCCAGCCCCATCGACACGGTCGGAAACTGCCAGAAATCCGGCATCAACCATGGATGCGGATAGCTCGACAGGCCCTTGCCGCCGGTCTCCTGCCTGAAGCCGAGCAGCTGTTCCTCGCTCAACCGGCCCTCGAGAAAGGCGCGCGCATAAATGCCGGGCGAACAATGGCCTTGGACGAAAATCAGATCGCCGCCGTGCGATTCCGTTGGCGCGTGCCAGAAATGGCCGAAGCCGATATCGTAGAGCGTGGCGGCGGACTGGAAGCTCGCGATGTGACCGCCGAGCTCCGAGCTCTCCTTGTTGGCGCGCAGCACAATGGCGAGAGCGTTCCATCGAATGAGCGAACGCAGCTTGTGCTCGATGGCGCGGTCGCCCGGCAGCGCTGGCTGTTGATCCAGCGGAATCGTATTGCAATAGGGCGTCGTCAGCGTCTGTTGAATGGCGAGGCCGCTGCCACGGGCAGCAGCAATGACTGCGTTGACGACGAATTCGGCGCGTTCACTGCCGCGGTGACCGCGGATTGCCGACAGAGCATCCAGCCACTCCCGGGTTTCCTGCGGATCCAAATCGTGCGCGTCCGCGACCGTCATTACTCTCTCCCTTGCATGCCAAGCGAAGTCAGGCGTCATTGTTCATTGCGCCGCCGCTTCGAGGCGGCAGCGTGCAATGCCACGCAGGCGATATCGCCCGTCGGACTAGGTTGAAGATGAAGTGCTGGCTGGCATTCGAACGTTTCCCTCGCCTTCTTGTTCAGAGCTGCTTATTGTTTTGAAGCCACTTTAAGCAGCATTCGTGCCAGACCTCGAACAGGCCGACCGATCGTGCGGCATGCCCTTCATTTTGCTCAGGATTGTCGGTCACTGGCGCGACCACGCCCATATGATCCGCCGTCACTTGTCTGAAGCTCCGGAAAACGAGCTCCTGGCGTCGCCCGAAAGATCGGACCGTTGAGCTGTCCGGCACAATGCTGGTCCTGGCGGGTACGAGCGAAAGCCGAACGCAAGCGATGCACCCGGACAACGGCATACGGGTGACGATCGATTTGACTAACGCGGTTCGAACACGAATGTCCGTGGCCGGACAGCTTTTCCCATTTCTCCGCACGTCACTTCGCCGGCCCCAGCGTCTCCGGAGCGGAGCCTGCCTTAACCTGCCGTGAAGTCGAAGAGGCTGATGCTGGCAGCCCGACAGCGGCAGCGCCAAATGGCCAACGATATCATTACGCACCGGGATGCGCTGCGCCACATCGCGGGCCGCGTGGTCGTGGCCGTGGGTCTGACCGTCGCGCTGACCTGGTCGTCGATGCTCCTGCAATTCGGACCCGATCCGGACGTGCTGGTGCGCGCCGGCTCGTAACCAGGTCGGGGATCATGATCGGCATCAGCGTCTCGGCGGTGCTGACGGCGGGTCTGAGCAATCGGTCGGCTTTGATGATGCGGGAGCTGGCGCTAACGCGCGCCGAGTTGCTGCGAATTTCCGGCACCGACCAGTTGACCGGGCTGCTCAACCGGCGGGGCTTCGACAAGGCAGCCGGAAGCGGCTTTGATCCAGACGCGCGATGCGAACCTGCCTGCGACGGTGCTGATGTGCGATATCGACCGCTTCAAGGCGATCAACGACCAATTCGGGGCATGAATTCGAAGACAAGGTGCTCATCGCGATCTCGGAGGTACTGCGCGCCTTCGCCGCGCGAAGGCGGGTGCTCGTGGCACGGCATGGCGGGGAGGAATTCGCCATTCTGATGACCGGCGTGTCCAAAGAGCGTGCGGCCTAGTACGCCGAAGAGCTCCGGCAGGACTGCGTCGCCAAGGAAATCTCAGAAGAAGAGATCGCGGCAGGCGTGACGATCAGCATCGGGCTCGCCGTAGGCCGTGGTGAAACGGACTTGGCCAAGGTCATGCGCATCGCCGATAAGGCTCTCTATGCCGCCAAACATCGGGGGCGCAATCGGGTCGTGCGGGCAGACTTCCTAAAGGATTCGATCGCAGCATAGCTCCGGCAGCAACTCCGCGCCGTGGCTCTATCCAGCTACGCCCGGAGGACGACCGCCGCGCTCCGACTCCGGGCAGAAGTGACTGCGCTTCCCCGTCGTTTGCGCGGCGGCTTCGGCCTCCCTTGACGGGGCGACGCGCCCGCAGTCCGTGCCAGGCCGACAAATGACCCCTGTGTGTGTTTCGGCATGGAATAAGGACCCCGTTTTCGGGGTGATCGGCATCCAATCGGGACCCCGGGATAAGGGTCCACAGTGGCTTCCATCGAGTCATGGA